>DATMBX010000038.1:0-2384 GCA_035558955.1 Solirubrobacterales bacterium
GTGCCGGCCAAGGTCGTCCGCCAGCGTTTCATGCCGCAGATCCTGCAGGACGTGGCCGAAGACCTGATTCCGCGCGCCGTCGACGACGTGCTGCGCGAGCGGGGGGTGGAGCCGGTCGACACACCGAGCGTGAAGGACGTCTCGATCGACGAGCACCAGCCGCTCAAGTTCACCGCGGCGATCGCCACGGCGCCGCCCGTCGACCCGGGCCCGCTCGACGCGATCCAGCTGCGCAAGCCGCCGGTCAGCGTGCCGGACGAAGAAGTGACGTCGACGATCGAGCGCCTGCGCTCAGGTCGGGCGCGCTTCGAGCCGGTCGAGGGGCGCGGCGGCCAGCACGGCGAGACGGTCGTCGCCGACATGACGCGGCGCAAGCTCGCCAAGGACGGCGAGGAAGCGGTGGAGCCGGAGGAGCTCCAGGGTGTCAGCATCGAGATCGGGGCGGAGGGCAACCCGCCGGGGTTCGACGCGGAAGTGACGGGCCTCGCGGCCGGGGACGCCAAGACGTTCACCATCGCCTTCCCCGCCGAGTACCCGGTCGAATCGCTGGCCGGGGCCAGCGTGCAGTACGCGCTGACCGTGACCGGGGTGAAGTCGAAGGTGCTGCCCGCCCTCGACGACGAGTTCGCCAAGGATCTGGGCTACGACTCGCTGGACGCGCTGCGGGCGTTCGTGAAGGAGCGGCTGACGCGCGAGGCGGAGCGGAACCAGGACCGCGAGCTGCGACAGGATCTCCTGAAGCAGCTGGCGCGCCGGGTCGAGGGCGACGCGCCCGAGTCGCTGGTCCGTCGGGAAGTCGATCGGCGGCTGGAGGAGTTCGTCCACCAGCTCGCCCATCAGGGTATGGATCCGCGGCAGATGTCCCTCGACTGGGACAAGCTGCGGGAAGGCCAGCGCGAGGCGGCGGTCGAAACCGTCAAGTGCGCGCTGGTGCTCGACGAGCTGTCGCGGCGGGAGCAGATCGCGGTGTCCGACGACGACGTCGACGCCGAGATCGCGCGGCTGGCCGAGCAGCATGGCCAGAGCGTCGCGAACGTGCGCAAGCGGCTCGAGAAGGACCGCGCCATCGGCCGGATCTTCACGGGACTGCGGCGGGAGAAGACGATTGATTACGCCTTGTCGCGTGCTACGATTCTCGCTATCTAGGCTGGGGCGCCGGCGCCCCGCCGGTCCCCGCTCCGCCGCGATGCCCGTCCCCGCCCCAGGCGGGGGCCGCGTCCCGGGTCACCTCGCCCGCTGAATTCCGGGTCCACTGCACATGCACACGCCGCAAAACCAGTTGATCCCCATGGTGGTCGAGCAGACCAACCGCGGGGAACGCGCGTACGACATCTTTTCCCGGCTGCTGAAGGACAGCATCATCTTCGTCGGCTCGCCGATCGACGACCAGGTCGCCAACCTGATCATCGCCCAGATGCTGTTCCTGGAGGCCGACGACCCGGATCGCGACATCCTGCTTTACATCAACAGCCCGGGTGGGTCGATCACCGCCGGGCTGGCGATCTACGACACGATGCAGTTCATCAAGCCGGACGTGGCCACCTACTGCATCGGCCAGGCGGCCTCGATCGCGGCGGTGCTGCTGTCGGCCGGCACCAAGGGCAAGCGGTATTCCCTGCCCAATTCCCGGATCCTCATCCACCAGCCGTGGATGTCGGGCCTGGGCGGCCAGGCGACGGACATCGACATCCACGCCAAGGAAATCCTGCGCATGCGCGAGAGGCTCAACGAAATCCTCTCCCATCACACCGGCCAGCCCCTGAAGCGCATCCAGGACGATACCGAGCGCGACTACATCATGGGACCGGACCAGGGCAAGGAATACGGTATTATTGACGACGTCATCCGCAAGCGAACGTAGGCCCGCTTTCGCCTTGGATGGGGCGGCGCGGCCGCCCCGGTCCCACCTCCGCTCGATGGATCGTCCGACGCCTCCGACGCAGGACCTCAAATGGTGAAGAAGAACGGCGAGAACGAAGTGCTCCGGTGCTCGTTCTGCAACAAGGACCAGAACGACGTCCGCAAGCTCATCGCGGGTCCGACGGTCTTCATCTGCGACGAGTGCGTCGAGGTCTGCAACGACATCATCGCCGACGACAACCGCTTCCAGCGGCCCGACGGCACGCGCTCGGCCCTGCCCGTGCCGCAGGAAATCAAGAAGTTCCTGGACGAGTACGTCATCGGCCAGGAGCAGACCAAGAAGCGCCTCGCGGTAGCGGTGTACAACCACTACAAGCGGATCGAGATCAGCAAGCAGTCGAAGGGGCGCAACGAGGTCGAGCTGCAGAAGTCGAACATCCTGCTGATCGGCCCGACCGGCACCGGCAAGACCCTGCTCGCCCAGACCCTCGCCAAGCTCCTCTCGGTTCCCTTCACCATCGTCG
>DATMBX010000039.1:0-7784 GCA_035558955.1 Solirubrobacterales bacterium
CTCCGAGCGTGGCAGGGCGACCGAGACCGAGGCGATGTTGGCGTCGCCCGCTCGGGGTCTCAGCGCGATCGTCAGCGCCGGGTGGCCGCTGCGCTTGGTCGGGCCTTTGAGGCGCAGGGTCATTCTCGGCTTGAAGGCAAGCCGGGTGCAGTCGGAGAGCTGGAAGCGGTTGTGAAGCGGGGCGAGGGCATCCAGGGTCGAGGTCAGCAGCCCCTCCACCGCCAGCGGGTCACACGAGGTGCCGTTGAGGGTGAAATCGGGGCGGTCCAGGCGCACCGAGATCTGGCGGATGTCGAGCGGGACGCCCTCCAAGATCTCGGGCAGGGGATCTGAGACGGCGGTTATCTCCGCCGTCTTCGCGTCGACGTAGAGGGCGACGCGGTTGACGATCGTGCCGAGGTCAAAGGGGCCGGCCACAGCGGGAGCGATCACCGCCATGGAAAGCGGGGCGCCTTTGTGGGGGCCTGCGAGGTAGGCCCTGGCCGGAGCCCAGTAGGGGTCGGGGCCCGAGCCGGCGGCGGCGAAGACGTTGCCGATCTGGGAGGCGGGCGGGCAGCTTGGGGCGGCCTGCTCGGCCTTGCCCGCCTTGGCGGCTGCCGCGGCCAGGGCGCCCTCGGGGCAGATCTCGGTGCCGGCCAGCTTCGCGACCAGGCCCGGCGGCGGTCTCACCGTGACCGCGGAGAAGCGCTGCGAGCCGTCCTCGCGGCGCAGGTTCACCACAAAGGGGCTGTGGGTGGCGGAGATCGGCGAGGTCGAGCCGGCGTCAAAGGAGGGGGCATGGGGCAGCTCGGCGGGGGCTCTCGCGCAGGGCCCGCCGCCGGGGCCCTGGGCGATCGTGAAGCTGTCGGTTCTGATCACCGGGGCGTTGCCCGACCAGGGGAAGAGCTCGGTTTTTATCTCGTAGTCCCCGCAGGTGGGCGGGGTGGTGAGCGGCGCGTGGGGGCCGGACTTAAAGGAGACCTGCAGGGAGGAGAAGGGGAGCTGCGGGTTTTGATCGAAGGAGGCGGTGATCTGCCCGCTTGCGGGGTCGGTCTCGATCTTTCCCGCCAGCTTGATCGCGATGCCGCGCTCAGGCTGCTTGATCACCAGGTAGCCGGCGAGCAGGGTGCCGAGCGGGTTCTCATAGGGGGTGGCGAGGAAGATCGAGCCGGCGAGTCTCTCGTTCAAAAGGGGTGTCTCGACGTCCACCGTCGCCACCTTCGAGGCGTTGGGGCAGCCCTCGCCGGGGGCGGAGTCCCAGCTCTCCGCCGAAAGCTGGGCCTCAGAGCAGGCACCGAGGCCGTTGGCGGAGGCGGGGTTGACGGTGAGGCCCTCGGGCAGGGTGACGATCGCCTTCTTCAGGTCGGAGTCGGCGGTGTCGTTGGGATCGATGAGGCCGGGGTCATCGATCTCGATCTCAAAGTCAAAGCCGGCGGGGCTCTCGGCGACGTCGGTGCTGGGCGCGGCGGAGACCTCGGGGGCGAAGCCGAGCGCCTCGCAGCCCTCGATCGCGGGAGTGAGGGCGCTCTGGGCGACCGTATCGCCGGGCTGCTGCCAGGAGGCGATCGAGAAGGGGAACTCCAGCGCGGTGGCTGGGCAGGATCGCGGCAGGGTGAGGAAGGCGCGCTCGGGGATCGCGGCGCCGCCGCCGCGAATCGGGTCGTTTAGGTCATCGGCGGGGTTGCCCCAGATCGTCACCTTGGAGCCGTAGACGAGCGCCGCCTGATAGGCGTCGGTGAGCCGGGTGATCAGGTTGAAGGGGGGCTCGGGGCTGACCGCCACCTCGAGGGTGACCGGCACGGTGATCGCGATGAAGCCGAGCTTGGCGGCCTGGCCGGGATCGGGGACGAGGTTGTAGACGCGGGAGACCTCCGGGGGCTCCTCGGGGTCGAGGGCGACCTCGGCGATGCCGACCATGCTCGCCGCCGGGCATCTGGAGGTGCGGGTGCCGAAGTCAAAGAGCTCGACGGCGCTGCAGGTGGGCACGGCGGTGGCGTTGCCGACGAAGCCTGGAGGCAGGGTGACGGTGAGGTCCTTGAGGGCGCCGTCGGGCAGCGTGTCGGGGTAGGAGCCCGCCCCGCCGGGGGGCGAGGGGACTGTGTTGAGGGTGAAGTCGGTGGTGAACTCGTGGGGGTGGGCGCCGGCCTGGGTCAGCGGCGCCCCGGCGGTATCGGTGATCTCGGCCTCAAGCGCGGAGAAGCCGAAGTCCGCCTGGGCGGCTGAGGGCGCGGCAGCGCAAATGGCGAGGGCGGTGAGGCAGAGGGCCAGGCGCTTCATCTCTAAGAGCTCCGGTTGGAGGTCGCTCGGCAGCGTTTGGTGTTGCGCTCGGCGGCCTTGGCCTTGCGCGAGAGCGCGGCGGCGCGGCGGCGCAGGCGGGCGGCGCGCTCGGGGCTCTGTGCTTGGCGGGCGCGCTTGCGCAGGGCGGCGGCGGCGGCGCGGGCGGCCTGGGCGCGGCGGGCGGCGGCGCGGCAGTCGCCCGAGAAGACAGTGGGCGGGTTGCCTTGGCCCTCGAAGACCGCCGAACCGGCGCCTTGGGGCTGGGGGTCCTCGGAGCCGGGGCCCTCGCAGGCGCCGGCGGGCAGATCGCAGGGCGCCGGGGCGGGCGGCGGGGCTGGGAAGCCGCCGTCGATGCGGGCGTCGTAGATGTCGAGCAGGGAGTCGACGTCGACGGGGTGAAGCTGGGAGCGGCTGCGCACGAAGACGTCGGATCCGTCGGCGGAGGCCTCGACGAACTCGGAGTCCTCGTTGCCGGTCCCCTGGGTGATCAGCGCCAGGCAGCCGCCGTTTTCCTCATAGAAGTTCCAGTCGGTCGCCTCGCAATCGCCGCTGCCCGGCGCCTGCCACTGGTAGACGTCCTGTTTGCCGTTGGTGTCCCGCGGGTCGAGGGCGTCGAAGCTGTTGAAGAAGACGCGGTCTCCGTCGGCGGAGAGGGCGCGGGAGGGGTGGTGGGGGGAGTCCCAGCCAGGGATGCGGGCAGCGGCCCAAATGTCGTTGACGACCTTTGCCCCCATAGGCCGCCCCCCGCTCGGGTTGCAGGAGACGCAGAGAAGCTCGCCGTTTCCACCGTCGGCCTCGGCGTCATAGCGGAAGACCTCCGAGTCGGGCTGCCCGCTTGCCGCGTCGGTGTTGTCATAGCCGGTCAGCGACGCGGCGGAGACGAAGATCGCGACTGCGCCGTCCGGCGTCACCCGGGACGTGCGAAGCGGAGGGGCGGTGTGGGCGGGACTGGGACGCAGCAATACGCCCGGAGCCTCGAAGCCCGAGAGGGCGGCGATGAAGCTGTCGCCCTCTGCCTGGCGCCAGAGGTAAATGCTCGCGCCGGAGGTGAAGTAGACGCTGCTGAGGTCATCGGCGGCGCCCACCAGGCCGGTGAAACCGGTGGCGATCTGGGTCGCGGTCTCGGTGGCCAGGTCGAAGGAGTAGAGCTCGCCGGCGTGGGCGCCCGAGGCGAAGGAGAAAAGGGCTGTGGAGCCGTCCGAGCTTGCGGTGTGGAAGTGGGCGGGGTCGGCGCCAACCGATTCAGAGACGGCGATCGTGCAGGCCAGGGCGGGGTCGGTGCACTCCCCGGCGGCGATCGGGCTCTGAGGCTGCTCAGGATTGAGGCGTAGGTAGATGCGCCCCGGGCCGGCGATGTCGTTGCCGCTGCCCCCCGACGGCGCGGTGTTGGTGGTGGTCCAATAGACGCGCGAGCCGTCCTCAGAGACCGCGTTTCGCACATTGTCGAAGCGCAGGAGGCTGGCGTTGGCCGCTCCGCCGGGGCGGCCGCCCAGGGTCGAGTGGGTGGGGGCCGGTGAGCCGTCTGGCAAGACGCTGAGCAGGTGCAGGCCGTCCGGCGCCTTCAGGTAAAGCTGGAAGATCGGGTTGCCGTCGGTATCGGTCGCGGCGGAGGCGTCGGGGGTGAGGCGGTCGTTGGCGCGAAAGACCGAGACCTGCCCGTCGGCGGAGAGCCCCTCGGCCAGGGGACGGTAGGTGAGTTCGGAACCGAGCGCCTGCATGAAGTTGTCGGGGGGCAGAGTCGGCGGCGCTGTCGTGGTCAGCGCCTCAAAGCCTGTGCCCTGGCAGTTGTCGCGCCGGTAGAGGTCGGGGAAACCGGGGATGTCACCCAGAGCTATCGAGTTGTCGGTGTGGCCGAGGTAGAGGGCGCTGCAGAGGTCAGGTGTGAAGGAGAGGAAGTGCAGGATCTGGGCCTGGCCGACGTAGAAGGAGAGGCCCGACTCCGGTGGGGAGAGGGGCTCGGTCTGCCAGCCCACCTCGGGGTCGCGGGAGGCGAGGTACTGGTTGGTCCAAGCGCCGGCCTCGGCGCCGGCAAAGGCGCGATAGGAGGAGTAGGTGAGCGCCTCGCCGCCGGGGCTGGCCTGGTCGAGCTTGTCGAGGGCACTGCTGGTCGGAAAGGCGCCGCCGTCTTGTGCAGGAAAGAATCCAGCGCTCCCTCCCTGACCAACATCGCCCCCGTTCTTGTCGACCGGGGAGACAAGCTCATAGGCGCGGCAGTCGGGCAGGATCGCCGAGGGGGTGTCGGTGCGAAACTCATCGTTGGGGCAGGAGGGCGGCGGGTCGGGCTCGGCGAAGGTGGAGAGGGACTTATCGGGACCGAAGACGGGGCCGCCTCCCGAGCTTTGGGCGAGGAAGCGGTAGTGGTAGATGGTGTCGGGCTGCAGGCCGGAGAGCGAGACCTCCACGCTCAGCTCGGCGTCGAGGATCTGGTCGGTCAGCAGGGCGCCGGGGGGAAGCGGCTGCTCGGCGCAGGGATTGGCCGAGCAGGGGCCCTGGTCTCCATACTGAACGCGGTAGGTGGTGTCGGGCCAGAAGTGAGGATTGATACGTGCCTCGAGGACGGCGCCATCGGTGCCAACCGAGTGGGCGAAGGTGCCGGAGATGGTGGGCGGCACGGAGGGCGGCGGGCAGGCTTCGAGGTCGGTGGGGGCAGGGCCGTAGGCGCGGATGAAGGCCGGGTTGGTACTGCTGGAGACATAGAGGGCGCTGCCGGGGATCCCGCAGGCCGAACTGGTCGCCAGGCCGGTCGAGGGGGCCGTGAACCTGTTTTTGACGAACTCTGATTCATTGCGGTCATAGACTTCTTTGAACTCTCCTTCAGGATCGAAGCGCAGGATCCGCAGGATGTGATTGCCCGGTGAGCTCGGGTCGCCGGGAGCGTCATCGTCGAAGACGTAGACGTCGCCGTTGGCATCGACAGCCACTCCGGTCGGTATTCCAACTGCCAGCTGATCGATCTGCTCGCCGCTGACCGGATCGAGCCGGTAGACATTGGGGGGATTGGCTTCCCCCGCCACCGTGCCCTTGTTTGCGAACGAGAGATATAGGTCGCCGCTACCCGGATCGACCGCCAGCGACTTCACCGTGTTGGCCGTCAACAGCCCTTCCGGGTTGGGCAGGTCGCCCTGGTAGCTGCCAGCGGTGTCGAATTGCTGGATGCGCGCTTGGTCGCCGACGTAGATCGTTCCCCCGTCGGAGCTGGTCGCGATGAAGCTTCCCCCAGTCGAGGACCAAGCGCCGAACTGGCCGTTCCCGGTGCCCTGAGTGCCCGTCTGGCAGACATCCCCAGGATCGACGGGGCAGAGGTTTCGCTGTCCTTCTGGCGCCGCCGCTTCCACCTTGGTTTTGTTGACGTTGCCGCCGAACATCAGGAGGAAGTTGCCTTCGGAATCGAACTTCTGGACCCGGCGGTTTGAAAAATCGACGACATAGACGTTGCCGACCAGATCGACGGCAATCCCTTGCGCCAAATTCAGTTGCCCGACACCAACCCCACTCACCCCCGCCTTGCAGATATCCCCGTCAGCGGGAACACAAATCTCAAACTGCGGCGGGTCCGGTGCGGTGCTTACGTTGCCCGGGCCGCTCAGGACCACGTCCCAGCCCCAGGTCCTCAGGAACTCTCCCCAGGCGGTGAACTTGTTGATCCGCTGGCTCTGCTGATCGGCGACGTAGATATGGCCGTTTGAGGGGTCAACGCCGATGCCGCGGGGGATGTTGCACTGCTCCGCTCCCGAGCCGGTCGGGCACTTCTGCCAGAACTGAGGCGCGGTGGCTTCGGCCGGGGGGGCCAAAGCGGCAGCGACCAGCCAGGCGAGCACGGGCGCAACAGCAAGCAGGGTGCGCCGCCAGGCTCGGCTCGCCGCGAGGGAAGCGCCGACGTTTGGGAGGGGCAGGGAGCGACCGGGCGCAGGCGGAAGCCTGAACTCGACCGCTTCGCGTCCGGAGCGAGGCGCAGCAATTGGCCGGGTAACGTTCCCGTCACCGGCCACGCACCCTTGCCCCAGCCTTTCGCGGAACACAACGGCCGCCGAAGCCTGAAGGCCGGTACTCCTGGTGTCCCTATTCACGGCGATCCATCTCCCTTGGCCCTGTTGTGAGCCCGTACTCCGGGCTGATCCCTGTTCCCTTAGTGCTTCCCTTGCCCGCTCCCTAACCGGACATATGGCGACATGGAAACAGATCGCGATTTGAAAGTCAAGCTTTGTACCTAAAGAACGGCGAGGCGTTTAGCCTTTCCAAACCGGCGACGCCGCCTGCTCGGCGGTCGGGGCATGCCAACACGTAGAGCCGCGATTTTCGTCGCGGCTCTACGTAGATCTGGCTTGTGATTACGAAACTAATCCGTGATTGTGAAACCACCCGTGGACGCGTACATGAACGACTTACCGTCATAGGTGCCGTTTGTCGCGGATGCTGACCCGCAGAGCAGGACCGAGCCACCAGATCGCACATAGGCAAGGTCATCCACGAGGAAGTGGACAACGTCTGAGTAGCTCGACCAGAGGAGATCATCGTAAGCATCTCCATCGTCAAACTGACCAGGTGTGATGTCAAAGACGCACTGAGGAGAGTCGACCGCCGGATTCTGGCTGGTAGACCACACCTTGACCTGCATCGCGTCATCTGGGTAACACCATGTGTCCCAGCCCCCCCAGTAAATACCATTCAATCCCTCATGATCGACATTGAGGACGTGAACACAGCTGTTCATGTCGACCTCGGCCTGCAGGGTTTGTCTTCCTGCCCGGATTCCCGCGCAGTCGCTGTAGTCAGCTTCTGGAATTAGGAAATCCCTTGGGGCCGTTAGCACGTCGTTGGAAAAATCTACGTCATTGCATGTGACCTCAATTCCCCCGTTATTGAAAGTCAACGTATGGGATTCAGTGACATCGCCTTTGACAGTAGCGGGATAGCTAGAGGCTTCGAACTGAGGTTCAGACGCCAAAGCCGCGGGCGCCCACAGGGCGGTCATAAGGGCCAGCGCCATAACCGCGGCGAGGCTCAGCCGTTTTGCTTTCTTCACTGTTTTCTCCTTGCCCGACGGCAAGACCACTCGATACGGATTGCTTGAATACTGCGTACTGTTTGAGTAAGCTAACCCGTGCCGAGGGGCGCAAGCCGTTCGGCTCATGGCGTCGGGGTTATCAGCTAGGCATTGTTGAGGCCCCGGCGCCGCTTTTTAGTGGGCGCAGGTTCTTCGGTCAGGATGGAGTGTGTCAAGGCGTTGTCACACTACTTAAAGGCTGGTTAACGAGATAACGGTGTGATTCGCGCAAGGCAAAGCACACCCTTCGGGTATTTGCTCAGAACCCGTTATCCAAATGTGATCAGCGCGTAGTGCGGAGTGACTTCACTGGTTCTGACGTCCCTTCCCCCCACGCCTCCCCCGCTTCCCCCCACGCCTTCTCTTCGGGCACTTGGCCACCATCCTCGGCCGCTCGCGGTAGGTGTCGCCGTTGTGGGCGGTGTATCTGACGGTGGCGCGGTAGGTGCGGGCGCAGATGTCGCGGCTGTTGACGAGCAGGCCC
>DATMBX010000040.1:0-5944 GCA_035558955.1 Solirubrobacterales bacterium
GACCACGAGCGCTTGGTCGCCGACCTCCTCGAGGATCGCGCGAAGCAACGAAATTTGCTCGGCATCGGTCAGCGTCGGGCACTCTCCCGTCGTCCCCGCCACCACCACCCCATGCGAGCCGTGCTCAATCAGGTATGAGGCGAGACGCCGCGCCGCATCCTCGTCCACCCCCCCACCCTCGTCGAAAGGGGTGGCCATCGCCGTGATCACACCTCGGATCGCCGTCATCGAAGCCAGGGTACCTACAGCAGCTTCTCGAGGCCGACCGTGAAGCGGTCGGGGAGATCGGCGACTCCGCGTACGGCAAGCAGCACGCCGGGCATGAAGGAGCGTCGGTCGATCGAGTCGTGGCGGATGCTCAGCGTCTGGCCCTCGCCGCCGAAGATGACCTCCTGGTGGGCGACCAGGCCGGGCAGGCGCACCGAGTGGATCGGCTCGTGGACGTTGCCGCCCGCCGCCTCGATCAGCTCGGCGGTGCGCTTCGCCGTCCCCGAGGGGGCGTCGAGCTTGCGGTCGTGGTGCAGCTCGACGATCTCGCACTCCGGCATGTGCCGCGCGGCGAGTTGGGCGGCCTCCATCAGGAGCACCGCGCCGATCGCGAAGTTGGGCGCGACGAAGCAGTTTGCGGACGAGGACTCGGCCGCGGCCTTGGCGGCATCGAGGTCGAATCCGGTCGTCCCGACAACGACGTGGACGCCCGCCTCAAGGCAGGCCTGGACGTTGGCAAGCGCGGTGTCAGGGGTCGAGAAGTCGACGACGACGTCGGCGTCGGCGAGCACGTCGCCCAGCTCGACCCCGAGGGAAGGATCGGCCTTCACAAGGGTCATGTCCTCGGCCCCTTCTACCGCCTCGCAGACAGCCTGGCCCATGCGCCCGGCGGCGCCCGATGCGACGACCCGGATCATGCCGCTACCAAGGCTTCGCTGACGGGGGCAAGCGCCTTGCGGAAACGGTCCTCGTCCCGCCCAACGCAGGCGGCGGAGAGCCGCTCGGCGCCGTAGAGCTCGGCTGCCAGCTCGGTCAGATCGTCGACGGTCACCGCGTCCACCTTGGCAAGCATCTCGTCCAGGGAGTCGATCGGCAAGTCGAACAGGGTGGCGCGGGAGATGCGCGTCATCCGCGATCCGGTCGACTCCGAGGAAAGGACGAGGCGCCCCTTGACGCTTTCTTTGGCACGAGCCAGCTCCCCTTCGGAGACCGGCTCGGTCCGCAATCGCGCCAGCTCGGCGCCGATGATCGCGCAGGCCTCCTCGACGTTCTCCTCGCGTGTCCCGACGTAGGTCGCGACGAGTCCGGAGTCGGTGTACTGGTCGCTGTAGGAGCCGACCGAGTAGGCGAGGCCGCGCTTCTCGCGCACTTCGCGGAAGAGTCGTGAGGAGCTGGAGCCGCCGAAGATCGAGTCGAGCACCGCAAGCCCGTAGCGACGCTCGTCTTCGCGGCGGATGCCCGGCGCCCCAAAGCAGATGTGGTACTGCTCGGTGTCCTTGGCGTGAAAGCGAAGGCGGGTCCGCGCCTCGAGCGCGACGGGTCGGGCTCCGTTGCCGCCCGAAGGAGGAGAGACCAGCCGGCCCGCCAGTTCGACGATCCGCTCGTGGTCGAGATGACCGGCGGCGCCGACGACGACGTTGGCGCCGGTGTAGCGGGCGCGGTGGTAGGAGTCGATGTCCGGAATCGGAATCGAGGCGATCACGCCGGCCTCCCCCAGCACCCGGCGCCCCAGAGGATGCTCGCCGAAGACGGCGTCGGCGAGGAAGTCGTGGACCCGGTCCTGAGGCTCGTCCTCGTACATCGCGATCTCCTCCAAGACGACCTCGCGCTCGGAATCGACCTCGGGATAGGTCGGCGCCAGAAACATCTCCGCCAGCAGGTCGAAGACTTTGTCGGTGTGCTCGTCGAGGAAGCGGGCGTAGAGGTGGGTCGTCTCCTTGCCGGTCGCCGCGTTGACCGAGGCGCCGAGCCCGTCGAAGCGCTCGGAGATCTCGATCGCCGAGAAGCGCTCGGTCCCCTTGAACAGCAGGTGCTCCAAGAAGTGCGAGACCCCCGCCTGGGCAGGAGTCTCGTCGCGCGAGCCGGTGCGCACCCAGAGCCCGAGCGCCACGGACCGGACCGAGGGAACCTCCTCGGTCACGACCCGGACGCCCGAGCCGAGCTCGGTTAGGCGATGCTCAGTCACGGCGCGGGCGACGCTCGCGACCGCCACGACGCTCGCGGCCCCGGTCGCCGCCGTTGCGGCGGGGGCCGCCCTCGCCGCCGGAGCCGACCGCGGCCAGCTCCTCGGGCGATTTGCCCTCGACCGAGGGGTCGCTGGAGAGGCGCAGGCCGATCCGGCCGCGCTCACGGTCGACCTCGACCACGGTCACGTCGATCTCCTCGCCGGCTCTCAGCACGTCGTCGACCGAGTCGACCCGCTCGCCCGGCTTCACGTTGGAGATGTGAAGCAGGCCGTCGGTGCCCTTGACCAGCTCGACGAAGGCGCCGAAGGTGGTCGTCTTCACGACCTTGGCGCCGGTGTACTTGTCGCCGACCTCGGCCTCCTTGGTCATCGACTCGATGCGAGCCACGCAGGCCTCGACCAGGTCGCCGGTCGGCGCGTAGATGCGCACCGTGCCGTCGTCCTCGACGTCGATATCGGCCTCGAACTCCTCGCAGAGGCCGCGAATCGTCTCGCCGCCTTTGCCGATCACCGCGCCGATCTTCTCCGGGTCGATCTTGATCGCCTCGATCCGCGGCGCGTGCTGGGAGAGCTTCTCCCGCGGCCCCTCGATCGCCTCGGCCATCTTGCCGAGGATGAACTGGCGGCCCTTGTTGGCCTGCTCCAGAGCGTCGGTGAGGATCTCGAAGGTGACGCCGGTGATCTTGATGTCCATCTGCAGGGCGGTGATCCCCTCGGCGGTCCCGGCGACCTTGAAGTCCATGTCGCCGAGGTGGTCCTCGACGCCGGCGATGTCGGTGAGGACGATGTAATCGTCGCCCTCCTTGATCAGGCCCATGGCAACGCCGGCGACCGGCGCTGAGACCGGCACGCCCGCCGCCTGCAGGGCCATCGAGGAGGCGCAGACCGAGCCCATCGAAGAGGAGCCGTTGGACTCCAGCGTCTCGGAGACCACCCGGACTACATAGGGGAAGTCCTCCTCGTTCGGGATCGTCGCCACCAGCGCCCGCTCGGCGAGCGCGCCGTGGCCGATGTCACGCCGCTTCGGACCGCGCATGAAGCCGGCCTCCCCGACCGAGAAGGGCGGGAAGTTGTAGTGGTGCCAGAACTTCTTCGAGGTCTCCAGCCCCAGCGTGTCGATCCGCATGTCCATGCGGGTCGTGCCGAGGGCGACGTTGGAGAGGATCTGCGTCTCGCCGCGGGTGAAGAGCGCCGAGCCGTGCACGCGCGGTGAGATGTCCACCTCGCACTCGATCGGGCGGATCTCGTCCTGGGCGCGGCCGTCGGGGCGCTTCTTCTCGACGGCGATCGCCTTGCGGATGGTGTCCTTCTCGATCGAGCCGAAGGCGGCCTTGACCTCGGCCACCCGCTTCTCGTCGACCTCTCCGTCTTCGTCCGCGAGGGCGTACTTGCCGACCACCTCGTCCTTGACCTTGTCGATCGCCTCGTAGCGCTCGAGCTTGCCCTCGGTGGCGATCGCGTCGATCAGGGCCTGGCCGTGGGAGGAGCGGATGTCGCCGATCAGGCCCTCGTCGATCTCGGGCGCCTCGACCTCCATCTTCTCCTTGCCGGCCTTCTGCTGCAGCTCCTCCATCGCCGCCGTCAGCTTCTTGATCTCGCTGTGGGCGATGTCGAGGGCGTCGAGGATCTCCTGCTCGGTGACGCCGCCGGCGCCGGCCTCGACCATCAGGATCGCCTCGTCGGTGCCGGCCACGATCAGGTCGAGGTCCAGCTCCGCGAGGTCCTCCTCGTTCGGGTTGACGACGAAGTCGCCGTCGAGCTTGCCGATCCGCACCGCGCCGACGTGGGCGGCGACGGGGACCGGGGAGATCGCCAGCGCCGCGGAGGCGCCGTTCATCGCGAGGATGTCGTAGGGGTGGACCTGGTCCACCGACATCGGAATCGCGACGAGCTGGGTCTCGTAGTGCCAGCCCTTCGGAAACAGCGGCCGAATCGGCCGGTCGATCATGCGAGCGGTCAGAGTCGCCTTCTCGCTGGATTTGCCCTCGCGCCGGAAGAACGAGCCGGGGATTTTGCCCGCGGCGTACATCCGCTCTTCGATGTCGACGGTGAGGGGAAGGAAGTCCACGTCGCGAAGGCTCCCGACGGTCGCGGTGCACAGCACCATCGTGTCGCCGGCCTGGACCACGACCGCGCCACCCGCCTGCTTCGCGAGTTTGCCCGTTTCGAAGGAGATCTGGCTTTCGCCGACATCCGCCGAAACGCGGCTAACGTCAAACATGCTCATCTATGTTGTACCTCCGGCCACCCGGATGGCGGCCTATTGCTTTCAGAACTCTCGTTCTCTTTCCCGCGAGAGACTACAGACCGGGCGGGAGAATGTCGCTGGTAGCGACTTAGCGACGCAGGCCGAGCTCGGCAACCAGGGCGCGGTAGCGCTCGAGGTCGTTGCGCTCCAGATAGCGCAGCATGCGGCGGCGCTTGCCGACCAGCATCAGCAGGCCGCGGCGTGAGTGGTGGTCTTTGCCGTGCTCTCTGAGATGGCCGGTCAGCTCGTTGATCCGCTCGGTGAGCAGGGCTACCTGGACTTCGGCGGAGCCGGTGTCCCCGTCGGCGCGCCCGTACTTGCCGATCAGCTCGGTCTTCTTTTCCTTGGTCAGGCTCATGGAGCGTCGGTGAAGCTAGCACAGACACGCTTCGCGTCCTCGACGTCGATTCTCATCTGCGCAATCAGCTCTTCGACGCCGGCGAAGCGCTTCTCGCCGCGCAGGCGCTCGACGAAGGCGACCCGTAGCGTGGTGTCGTAGAGATCCTCCTCGTGGTCGATCAGATAGGTCTCGATCAGGACGCCGCGACCGGTCTCGAAGGTCGGCCGAACGCCGACGCTGACCGCGGCCGGGACGCCGTTGGCGAAGGCGGCGTAGACACCGTGGCCGGGGATCGCGAGACGGTCGTCGGGCACCAGATTGGCGGTCGGGAAGCCAAGCTCGCGGCCGCGCTGGTCGCCGCTCACCACGGTCCCCTCAACCATGAACGGGGCGCCGAGGCAGCGCTGGGCCGCGTCGACTTCCCCCGCCGCGATCAACGCACGGATCCGGGTCGAGGAGACGGTCTCGCCGTCGACCTCGACCAGCGGCACGACGCGGGTCTCGAACTCCCCGCGGGCGGTGAGCATCTCGGCATCGCCCTTGGCTCTGGCGCCGAAGCGGAAGTTCTCGCCGACTGAGACGCTCTCGGCGCCGAGTCTGCCGACCAGGACGTCCTCGATGAACTGCTCGGCCGTAACCGTCGCGAACTCGTGGTCGAAGGGGATCACGACCAACTCGTCGACGCCGAGCCCTTCGATCACGTCTCGCTTCACCGCAAAGGGCATGATCAGCTTCGGCAGCGCCGCCGGATGGAGGATCTCCAGCGGATGGGGATCGAATGTGAGAACGGTGTCGGCGCTGTCGATCACCGCCTGGTGGCCGAGGTGGACACCGTCGAAGGTTCCGATCGCAACGCGGCGAGGACGCGGCGCGACGTCGGGAAGGCTCGTCACCTGGATGCTCATCGAAGCGCCACCCCGACCTCGGGCACCAACTCGGCGACGCGTTCCACGCTCAGCTCCTCGCCGGCGTCCTCGACCCGAAACGGCCCGATCGCGGTGCGGCGCAGCTCAGCGCAATAGGCGTCGTCGAGAGTTTCGATCAGCGTGCGGATGTAGGTGCCCGCCGAGCACTTGACCTCATAGGTCGCCGTTTCGCGATCGCCGTCGAGCAGGTCCGCCCGGTAGATGTCGACCTCTCGCTCCGGCGTCTCCACCGCCTCGCCGCGGTGGGCCTTGCGGTA
>DATMBX010000041.1:0-10095 GCA_035558955.1 Solirubrobacterales bacterium
CGGGTCTTCTGCGGCAAGCCACTACCGGCCGACGCCCGAGAGCCCTACATCTGCGAATACAAGTCCTGAGGTCGCGCGGGCGCCTCAGGCAGGGGCGACTATGGCCGCCACGTCCAGTGTGACGGCGCGGTCCGGTGCGGCGAGGGCGGCCTGAGCGGCCGCGCGCAGCGCCAGGGCATCGACTCCGTATCTGTCGGCCACGGCATCGAGAAGGTCAAGGTGATCGCGGGGGCTCAACAGTTCCACGTTGGCGAGTCGATCGCGATAAAACGCGACGTGGCAGTAGGTGTCGTGGATTCGATCTCCACCGTCCCATCTGGGGGTCTCGATCAAATCGATCGAAAGCGCGTCTGCCTGGCTGTCGTAGTCGGCCTTCATCGATGTCTCCTCGGATGGATTGTGACAACGAAGTCGGGTTCGTCCCGACGACGCGAACCCAGACTCCGCGTGGGTCGAGACTCTCCATCTAGGCGCGGATAAGGGAGATCGTCAGGTCTTGGTCGTCGATCCGTGCTTGCGCCCCTTCGGCGGCGTCGTAGGCGATCGAGGTGGCCAGGACCTCGCCGGTGAGGTAGGGCTCGTGGGCTCTCGCGGCAGCCAGGAGAGGCTCGTCGCCTCCCAGGGCGAGCGCAATGCGGTCGGTGATGTCGAGGCCGGCGGCTTTGCGGGCGTTTTGGACCGCGTGGACGATCTCGCGGGCGAGACCCTCCTGGCGCAGATCGTCGTCGAGCTCCAGCTGCAGGGCGACGGCGTGGCCCGCTTCGGCCTCGACCTCATATCCCTCCAGGGGCTGGAGGGATAGGGTCAGCTCGTCGGGGCCGAGGGTGTGCTCGTCGCCGTCGATGTTGATCCCGACCTGTCCGCCATCCGCCATCACCGCGGCGACGTGGACGGGGTCGAGCGCCTCGACCGCGGCGGCGACCTGCGGCATCCGCTTGCCGAAGCGGGGACCGAGGGAACGGTAGTTGGGCTTGACCGCGTAGCTGACCAGCTCGCCCTCCTCGCTGACGAAGTCCAGCTCCTTCACGTTCAGCTCGGCGGTGACCAGGCCGGCACGGGCCTGGATAGCCTCGCGCTCGGCGTCGTTGGCGACGATCACCGCGCGGCGCAGCGGCTGGCGCATCTTGGCCTTGGCCTGGGCGCGGGCGGCGCGGCCCAGCTCGACGGTCAGGCGCACCGCCTCCATCGCCGCCTCCAGCTCGGGGTCGGCGAGGGACGGGTCGGCCTGGGGGAAGTCGCGCAGGTGGACGGAGTCGGGCATCTCGCCCAGCTCCTCGTCCTCCCCGCCGGCCAGGTTGAGGTGGATCTCGTCTGCGAGGAAGGGGGTGAAGGGGGCGAGCATCGCCGCCGTCTCCAGCAGGCAATGGCGCAGGGTCGCGAAGGCGGCGCGGTCTCCCTCCCAGAAGCGGCGACGGGAGAGACGCACGTACCAGTTGGAAAGCTCCTCGACAAACTCCGCGATCGCCCGCCCCGCGTCGGTGCAGTCGAAGGCGTCCATGTGGCCGCGGACCGTCTCGATCGTCGCCTGCAACCGCGACAGCACCCAACGATCCAGGTCCTCCCCGATGCTCCGTTGCGACTTATCCCCGCTATACAGGGATAAGTCGCAGCGGAAGCTGGTTGGGGGGTCGAAGTCCTTGGGCCCCAGGTTCTCGGCGTTCGCGTAGAGGACCCAGAAGGAGTAGGTGTTCCAGAGGGTTAGGAGGAACTGGCGGACCGATTCGCCCACGGTGTCGACCGAGAAGCGATAGCCCGACCAGGGCTGCTGGGCGGTCAGGTAGTACCAGCGGAAGGCGTCGGCGCCGTGGGCGGAGATCACGTCCCAGGGTTCGACCACGTTGCCCTTGCTCTTCGACATCTTCTGACCCTCGGGGTCGAGGATCAGCCCGAGGCAGACGCAGTTGCGATAGCTGGAGGTGTCGAAGAGGAGGGTCGACTCGGCGAGCAGGGTGTAGAACCAGCCGCGGGTCTGGTCGATCGCCTCGCAGATGAAGTCGGCTGGGAAGCGCTCCTGGAAGAGGTCCTCGTTCTCGAACGGGTAGTGGTACTGCGCGAAGGGCATCGCGCCGCTGTCGTACCAGGTGTCGATCACCGACTCGACCCGGCGCATCTCGCCGCCGCAGCGCTCGCAGTCGAGGGTCACCTCGTCGATGTGGGGGCGGTGCAGGTCGTCGGGGACGTCGCCCCTGGCCCGCTCGCGCAACTCCTCGACCGAGCCGGCGCAGAAGCGCCCGTCGCAGTCCTCGCCGGCGCACTCCCAGATCGGCAGCGGCGTTCCCCAGTAGCGGTCGCGGGAGAGCGCCCAGTCGACGTTGTTCTCCAGCCACTTGCCGAAGCGGCCGTGCTTGATGTGCTCGGGGTGCCAGCCGATCTCCTCGTTGTTGGCGAGCAGCTCGTCGCGCACCTGCGAGGTGCGCACGTACCAGCTCGACTTCGCGTAATAGAGGAGTGGCGTGCCACAGCGCCAGCAGTGCGGGTAGGCGTGCTCGTATTCGTACTCGGCGAAGTGTCTGTCCCGCGTCAGCAGATCGGTGACCAGAGCCCTACTGACCGCCGGGTCCTTGACGAAGTCGCCCTCGAAGCCGACGACACGGTTGTCGAATGTGCCGTTCGGCCGGACCGGGTTGTAGAGCGTGCCGTGCTCGGTCGGGTCGAACAGCTCGTTCTCGGCCGCAACGGCATAGTCGTCCTCCCCGAATGCGGGAGCGATGTGAACCAGGCCGGTCCCGTCTTCGGTAGTGACGAAGTCTCCCCCGATAACCGGAAATCCCCCCGCCGGCCCATCATCGGAGAGCTCGAACACCGGGCCTTCATACGACTGGCCCACCAGTTCGGATCCGAGGAACCGGTCGGTCACCTTGAAATCTTTGCTCAGGGTATCTTCGGCCAGCGCCTCAGCGACGATCACGCTCTCGTCACCTGCCCGCGCTCGTACATACGTGACTGAGGGCGCCACCGCGACGGCCACGTTGCCGGGGAGCGTCCAGGGGGTCGTCGTCCAGATCAACAGCTGGTCACCCGGCTCGAGCGGTGCCGAGGGCTCTCGGACCGGAAGCTTCACGTAGACGCTCAGGTCCTTCACGTCCTCATAGCCCAGCGCCACCTCGTGCGAGGAGAGCGCGGTGCCGCAGCGCGGGCAGTAGGGGACGACCTTGTGCCCCTCGTAGAGGCGGCCGTCGTCCCAGAGCCGGCGCAGCGACCACCAGACCGACTCGATGTAGTCGTCGTCGAGGGTGACATAGGGGTCGTCGAGGTCGATCCAGAAGCCGATCCGCTCGGTCAGCCGGTTCCACTCCTCGACGTACTCGAAGACCGACTCGCGGCAGCGGGCGTTGAACTCGGCGATCCCGAACTCCTCGATCTCCTGCTTGGAGGAGATGCCGAGCTGCTTCTCCACCTCCAGCTCGACCGGCAGCCCGTGGCAGTCCCAGCCCGCCTTGCGCGGCACGCGGTAGCCGGCCATCGTCCTGTAGCGCGGGTAGACGTCCTTGAAGACGCGGGAGAGGACGTGTCCGGAGTGCGGGCGGCCGTTGGCGGTCGGCGGGCCTTCGTAGAAGCTCCAGACCTCGGCGCCCTCGCGGTTGGCGAGCGAGCGGTGGAAGACGTCGCGCTCGCGCCAGCGCTCCAGCAGCCGCTCTTCCAATTCGGGGAAGGGCTGCTTGGGGTCGACTGGGCGAAAGCCGGGCATGGTCGCGTGATTCTAGGAGCGAGTACGCTGCGCGCCGCATGCCCGTCTACGACGTGAACGGAAAGGTGGCGCTGGTGACCGGCGGCGCCAGGGGGATCGGCTACGAGACGGCGCGCCAGCTGCACCAGCGCGGCGCCTCTGTCGCCGTCGTCGACATCGACGCCGGGGAGGTGATGGAGGCGGCGGAGCGGATCGGCGAGCGCGCGATCGGGATCGCCGCCGACGTCACCGATGCCGGGGCGATGCGGGCGGCGGTCGCGGAGACGGTGGAGCGCTTCGGCGGCCTCGACATCGCGATGGCCAATGCCGGGATCGCGCCTCCGACCACCACCACGATCCGGATGGTCTCCGACGAGGAGTGGGAGCGGGTGATCGACATCAACCTGCTCGGCGTCTGGCACACGGTGCGGGCGGCGCTTCCCCAGGTCGCCGAGCGCCGGGGGCACATCGTCGTCGTCTCCTCCGCCTACGCGATCGCCAACGGGATGCTGAGCAGCGCCTACGCGGTGGCCAAGTCCGGGGTCGAGGCCTTCGGGCGCTCGCTGCGGACCGAGCTGGCGCCGCTCGGGGCGAGCGCCGGGGTCGCCTACTTCGGCTGGGTCGACACAAAGCTTGTCCAGGACGCCTTCGCCAAGCCGAGCGCCGGGCGCCTGGAGGAGGCCGTGCCCGCCTTCCTGCTGAAGCGGATCACCCCGGCCGAGGCCGGGGCATCGGTCGTTCGCGGGATCGAAGAGCGGGCGCCGCGCACCTTCGCGCCGAAGTGGTGGCGTTACGTGTCGGCCGTGCGCGGCCTGATCAACCCGCTGCTGGACAAGCGCGCCGAGCGCGACTCGGGGATTCGCGAAGCGATCGTCGAAGCCGAGAAGCTCGCCGCCGAGGACGCCGAGGCGGCCTCAGCCGCTTCGCGTTAGCCGCTCCAGCAGGAAGACGAAGGACTCATACGGCGCGCCGGTCGCGCGGCTGAGGCCGATCTCGCAGGTGCGGTTGCTGGAGAGATGGGCGTCGAAGTCGCGGCCGGCCAGCTCCTCGGCCTGGGGGGCGGTCGCCGCCGCGGTCAGCTCCGGGTGGGAGATGCCGCGGTCGCCGGCGAAGCCGCAGCAGGTGGACGAAGGGGCAACGAAGACCTCGTCGGCGAGAGCGCCGGCGATGGATCTGAGCCGGGGGGCGAGGCCCATGTGGCGGGTCGCGCAGGTCGGGTGGACGGTGGCCGATCCGACTCTATCGGAGACCTCGAGCCACGGCATCAGGCGATCGTGCGCCCAGGTCACCGAGTCGAGGATCTCCAGCTCGGCGAGGCGCGCGGCGTTTTCCTCGCTCAGCACGCCCTCGCCGGGATCGGCGATTCCCTGGGTACACGAGGCGGCGTCGATCACGATCGGCAGCGCCCCCTCCCCGCTCCACTCCCAGAGGCGCTCGACCATCTCGTTCGCCTTGTGGCGGTGCGCCCCGGCGAAGCCCTTTGAGCTCCACGGCAACCCGCAGCAACTGCCGGCGACATCGGGCGGGATCCAGACCGGTAGGCCGGCGCGGCGCGAAACCTCAACCATGGCCTCGACCGGGGAGCCGCCAAAGATGCGATTGGTGCAGGAGGGGACGTAGACGGCGGCGGCGCCTTCGTGCAGGGTCGACGGCAGCTTGCCGGGGGCGGGCCCGGGCAGCCCTTGGCCTCGCTTCGTCCGCCGCGCCAGCGGGCCGCCCAGGCGCAGGCCTGCGCGCGAGGCGCCCTCGACCACGTCCCAGCGTCTAGCGGCGGCGAGGGCCGCCCGCTCGGCGCGCTTCGTGTGGCGCTCGCGGCGCAGCTCCTTGACCAGCTTCCCGGTGTCGATCCCCAGCGGGCAGGCGAGCGCGCACGAGCCGTCGGCGGCGCAGGTATCCAGCGAGTCGTACTCGTACTCCTCAAGCAGCGCCCGCAACAGCGGCGAGCCCGCCGGCTGGCGCGCCGTCTCCCGGCGCAGGACGATCCTCTGGCGCGGCGTGGTCGTCAGGTTGCGGCTCGGGCAGGCCGGCTCGCAGAAGCCGCACTCGACGCAGGTAGTCGCGGCCTCCTCGATCGGCGGCGTCGTTTTCAGGTTGCGCAGGTGGACGCCGGGGTCGCGGTTGAGGACCACGCCGGGAGAGAGAACGCCGTCGGGGTCGGCGAGCTCCTTCACCCGCCACATCAGCGCGGTCGCCTTCTCACCCCACTCGCGCTCTACATAGGGGGCCATGTTGATCCCGGTCCCGTGCTCGGCCTTGAGCGAGCCGTCATAGCGATCGCAGACCAGCTCGACCAGTCTCGACATGAAAGCCTCGTAGCGATCGAGGTCCTCCTGCTTGGCGAAGTCGGGGGTGAGCATGAAGTGGAGGTTCCCGGCGGAGGCGTGGCCGGCGACGCCGGGCAGGAAGCCGTGCTCGCCGAGCAGCGCCTGCAGGTCGCGGGCGCCCTCGGCGATCCGCTCCGGCGGCACGCAGACGTCCTCGACGATCAGCGAGGTGCCGGGCAGGCGCAGGCGCCCGACCAGCCCGTGCAGCCCCTCGCGCACGCGCCAGGCCAGCTCGATCTCCTCGGCCTCGCGGGTGAACTCGATCGGGCGGATCGTCTCGTGGGCGGCGAGGATCTCGCCGGCTCTCTCCAGGTAGGCGTCCAACTCCGCCTCGCTCTCGCCGCCGAACTCGACCAGGAGCACCGCCGAGGAGGGCGGCAGCTCCTTCCACTCCTCGGGGGCGCCGACCATGTTCCAGGCGGCGGTGATCAGCGCCGGGGCGACCATCAGCTCGACCGCGGTGGCGCCGCAGTCGACGAGGTCGCGGACCGGGGCGATCGCCTCGTCGATCCCCGGGAAGTGGACCCAGGCGGTGGTGGTGAGGGCCGGCAGCGGCACCGTCTCGAAGACCGCCTCTGCGACGAAGGCGAGCGTTCCCTCGGAGCCGACGATCAGGCGGCGGAAGATCTCCAGCGGCTCCTCGGCGTCGAGGAAGGCGCAGAGCCGGTAGCCGGTCGTGTTCTTGATCGCGAACTTGCGGCGGATGCGCTCGCTCAACTCGGCGTCGGCGCGGATCTCGTCGCGGATCGCGGCCAGGCCGGCGGCCAGCTCGGGCTCTTCGGCGGCGAAGCGCTCGGCGGCGCCGGGAGCGGCGGTGTCGATCTTCGTCCCGGAAGGCAGGACGAAGGTGAGCGAGCGCAGCGTCGAGTAGGAGTCGTGGGTGACGCCGCAGCGCATCCCCCCCGAGTTGTTGGCGATCACCCCGCCGACGGTGGCGATGTCGGTGCTGGCGGGATCGGGGCCGAGCTTGCGCCCGTGCGGGGCCAGCACACGGTTGGCGTGGCCGAGGATCGTGCCGGGCTTGACCCGCGCCAGCTCACCCCCGTCCTGCACCGCGACGCCGCCGAAGTGGCGGCGCACGTCGACGAGGATGCCGTCGGTCTGCCCCTGGCCGTTGAGGCTGGTGCCGCCGGCGCGAAAGGTGACCGGGATACCTCTCTCCCGACCATAGGCGAGGGTCTTGGCGACGTCGCCGGCGTCGCGGGCCATGACGACGACCCGCGGCAGCAGGCGGTAGGGGCTGGCGTCGGAGGCGTAGCGGACGATGTCGCTTGCGCGGGCGAGGACGCGGTCGGCGCCGAGCAGGGCCTCCAGCTCCCTGCGCAGCGGCTGCGCGGCTCCTTTCGCCAGGGCGTCGGGAGCTCGGTCGGGCGCCGGCTCGCCCGCCGCGGGGGCGAGCGCTTCGACCTTCCGCTGAAGCAGCGCCATAGCTCGAATTTAGAAGAGGGCCATGCCGGGCGCGACGGGGACCTCGACCAGCTCCGGCTGCGGAGAGGCGAGAGCCTTGGCGAGAGCGCCGGCGACCTCGTCGCGCTCCCTGGCTCGGTGCGCCTTGACGCCGTAGCCCTCGGCGACCGCTGCGCAGTCGAGCGCCGGCAGGTCGAGGCCGGGGGCGCCGCTCACCTGCTCGACGTCGGCGAACCACTTGAGGATCGCGTACTCCTCGTTGCGCAGGACTAGGAAGGTGACCGGGGTTCTGTAGGCGACGGCGCTCCAGAAGGCGGTCACCGCATACTGGACCGAGCCCTCGCCGAGCACGCAGACGACCGGGCGGTCGGGCTCGGCGAGCTGGATCCCGATCGAGGCCGAAAGGCCAAAGCCGAGGCCGCCACCGGCGCCGAAGTAGTAGCTGCCGGGACGGGAGAGGCGCAGCTGGTTGCGCAGCGCCAGGGTGCTGGAGGGAGACTCGAGGACGACGATCGCGTCCTCGGGGATGACCTCTGCGAGGGCCGAGTGGACCGTGGAGGGATTTAGCGGGTCGGTGGCGGGAATCTCGGTCGGCGGCTCGTTCGGCTCCGGCGCCGGGCGGCTCGATTCCGGCACGGCCTCCAGCAGCGCCTCCAGCGTCAGTCCCACGTCGGCGACGATCGCGTACCCCATCGGCGCCCGCGCGGCCTCCTCGGGGTCGCTGGTGATCGCGACCAGCGTCGATCTTTCGGGAAGCAGCGGCCCGGGGATGTGGGGGTAGTAGGGGAAGACGGAGCTGCCGACGACGAGGATCAGGTCGTGGCCCTCCAGGGTCTGCGCGACCGGGCCGATCGCGGGCGGCAGCACGCCGCGGAAGTTGGGATGCCCCTCGGGGAAGCCGATCCGCCCGCCTCCCGGCGCCGGCGTCGCCCAGACCGGCAGGCGCTGGCGCTCCGCGAGGCCGACCGCGGCATCCCAACCGCCGCTCGCGTCGATGTCGGGGCCAGCGACGAGGACGGGGTTGGCGGCGGAGTCGATGTGTGCGGCGAGCCTGGCGATCGCGTCGGGGGCGGCGACCGCCCGCCCGTTCACTCCGCGTCCGATCGCCTCCCGCGCGTCGGCCTCGTCGACCTCGGCGTACCAGTCGTCCATCGGAATCGAGACGAACACCGGCCCCTTCGGCGGCAACCCGGCGAGGTGGGCGCCATGGGCCAGCGCCAGCGGCACGTCCTCGGCGCGGGGCGGCTCGTAGGCCCACTTGACCAGGGGATGGGGCATCCGCGTCGCGTCGCGGTTGGTCAGGTTTGCCTGCAGGGTCATCTGCGGCCGCGTCTGCTGGCCGGCGGTGATCAGCAGCGGCGAGTGGTTGGCCTGCGCGTTGAAGATCGCCCCCATCGCGTTGCCGACGCCGGGCGCGGTGTGCAGGTTGGCCAGCGCCGTTCGCCCGCTGGCTTGCGCGTAGCCGTCCGCCATCCCGACCACAACCGCCTCCTGCAGGCCCAGCACGTAGCGAAAGTCCGACGGGTACTCGGCGAGCATCGGCAACTCGGTCGAGCCGGGGTTGCCGAATATAGTCGTCATCTCCTGCGCTCGAAAGAGGTCGAAGGCGGCTTCGCGGACCGTCGGCATCGCCGAACCCTATCCCGACCCCGCTCCGCTGCGACTTATCCCGGTACAGCAGAGATAAGTCGCAGCGGAAGCTTGTTGCGCGACTCAAGGGGCACCCCTGGGTTGGTCGATAAGGGAGGACGTGGGACTGCGGCTCGACAACACTTGTCTTCAGGGGCAGCCTGCGCGAGGCCGACTTTCGCTCGTCGCCATCGTTTCGGTGCTGGCTTGCCTCTGGGGAACGGCCAGCGCGCAGGCCGTGCCCGGTCCCGTCCGTTACCTCTACGCGACCGGGCAGCTGGTCCCGATCCCCGCCGCTATTCCGCACGAAGCGGGCGACATGGTCGACCGCCGCATCGTCCCCAACCTGCGCTGGCTCGCAAAACGCTTCCCTATATATGTCACCGACGGCTACTCGGGCAAGCTGCCCAGCGGCGTCCACGTCGGCTGCCACGGCTGCCACGTCAAACACTCCGACCACTACAACGGGCTCGCCGTCGACATCTCCCCGTTGCGATGGAGCAACAGATGCGACGCCGGCTGGCGCGGGATCACCCGTCTCGCCAAGTGGGCCGAGCCGCTGCAGAACCGGCCCCGGGCGCCTTTCCGCTGGGTTGGCTACGACGGCGACGCCGGCCACGGTTGCGGCCACCACCTGCACCTCTCCTGGGACCACGCCCCGGCGCCGCAGTTCAAGCTGGCCGAGTGGGTTGCCGTCTTCCCGGTCGGAGGGCCCCCACCGGCAAGACAGGCGCCACCGCCCGCCGGCGTCAAACCGCAACCGCTGCCTCCCGAGCTGCCGCGCGGCGGCGTCTCGACGGTCCGCGGCGGCGGCGTCTCCCCGCGCGGCGACTGACGGGAGGCTGGTGAAACGTTTTGTCCACCCATACGGGGGACAAAACGTTTCACCGCGACGTTGGCCATTCATAAGATGGCGCCCATGCGCCGCGTCCTGCTTGCCCTACTTGCCCTGACCGCCACGCTTGCGGGATGCGGTACGACCGATGACGGGACGCCGGTTGCCTGCCTGGAGGGCGAGAACAGCTACCTTGCCGCGCTCGAAGACGCCCCGGGCCAGGTGCTGCTGAG
>DATMBX010000042.1:0-7126 GCA_035558955.1 Solirubrobacterales bacterium
CAGGACGCGGGTCCATCGCTCGACTTGACCGGTTTCGCCACGCTTGGAGAGTTCTGCGACTTCGTCGGCGACCTCGACACGTTTCCGGTCGAGCCTCAGCGTGAGGTTTCGCGCCGCTACCGCCGTTGGGCCTTCGAGTCCTCGGCGCTCGACCTGGCACTGCGCCAGGCGGGAATCGGCATCGCCGAGGCGCTGGGACGCGCGGCGCGGCCGGTCACCTTCGTCGCCTCTATGGGCCTTTCCTCGCATGGGAGCGAGGAGAAGTCCACGATCGAAGCGCTCCGGCGCAAACTCGAGCGCTACCCGACTCTGCGCTTCAAGCTCGACCCGGCCACCGACTGGGACGATGAGCTGATCGCCGAGTTGGTCGCGACCGGCGCCGTCGACTCACTCGACCTCAAGGGCCAGTACAGAGGGACGGTCGTCGACATCGAGACCGACCCGGAGCTGTACCGCAAGCTCGTCGAGGCCTTTCCAGACGCTTGGCTGGAGGACCCCGACGTCAACGACGAGACGCAACCGATCCTCGAGCCGGCGCGCGACCGGCTGACCTGGGACGCGCCGATCCACTCGATCGCCGACATCGAGGGGCTGCCCTGGCCGCCGCGGATGGTCAACGTCAAGCCGTCGCGGATCGGCGGCCTGCGCGATCTCTGCGATACCTACGACTACTGCGCCGAGCATGGGACCGGCGCCTACGGCGGCGGCCAGTGGGAGTTGGGCGTCGGCCGCGGCCAGATCCAGGTTCTCGCCTCCCTCTTCCATCCCGACACCCCAAACGACACCGCCCCGCGCGAATACAACGAGGCCGAGCCGCCGCCCGGCCTGCCGATCAGCCCGCTGGAGCCGCGACTCTCCCCGACCGGCTTCCGCTGGGACGACTAGAAAGGAAGAAATGCCCGAGAAGAGCTTCGCCGACGCGCTCAACGAGCAGATCGCCAACGAGTTCGCCGCCTCCCAGCAGTATGTGGGGGCCGCGGTCTACTACGACGCCGAGACCCTGCCGCGGCTGGCCGCGTTCTTCTACCGCCAGGCGATGGAGGAGCGCGAGCACGCGATGATGATGATCCAGTACCTGCTCGACGTCGACGAGGAGGTCCACATCCCGGACATCAAGTCCCAGCAGACGAGCTATGACGATGGGGTGTCGCCGGTGAGGATGGCGCTGGAGCAGGAGAAGCGGGTCGGCGAGGAGATCTACGCCCTATTCGAGCTGGCCCGGGAGCGCAAGGACTACCGCGCCGAGCAGTTCATGCAGTGGTTCGTCAAGGAGCAGGTCGAGGAGGTCGCGCTGATGAACGACCTGCTCAACGTCGTCGAGCGTTCCCAGGAAAACCTCCTGCTCGCCGAGGACTACATCGCCCGCGAGAGCCCGGGCGAGGGCGGCGGCGACCCAACCGCGCCTCCAGCCGCCGGCGCCAGGGGCTAACTCCAGTTCCGTTGCGACTTTTCCTCGTATATCGAGGAAAAGTCGCAACGGAAGCTAGGACGACGATGTCATGTCGCGGCAGTTGTGCCCGGTGCTGGGATCGGGCCCGGCTCGACCGCGGGCTCCGGCCGCACCGCCGCCATCCGCTCGGCCCGGCGCTGCTGCCGGATGACCAGCAGAATCGCGGCGACGCTGGCGATGAAGAGCATCGTCGCAATCACGTTCACCTGTACCGGGATACCGCGCAGGGCGGCCCCGAACACGTAGATCGGGAACGTCTGGGTGGCGCCCTTGTTGAAGTCGGAGATGATGAAATCGTCGATCGAGAGGGCGAAGGCCAGCAGCGCGGCGGCGATCACGCCCGGCGCCAGCAGCGGCAGGGTCACGTAGCGGAAGGTCTGCAAAGGGGTGGCGCCGAGATCCCGCGCCGCCTCTTCGAGACTGCGGTCGAATCCGATCAGACGCGAGCGCACCACCACCACGACGAAGCTGATCGAGAACATTATGTGGGCGACCAGCAGGGTCCCGAAGCCGAGCCGGGCGTTGTAGTAGATGAACATCGAGAGGAGCGCGGCGCCGATCACGATTTCCGGTGTCGCCATCGGCAACACGATCAGCAGATTCGAAGGGCGACGACCCCGGAACTGGTAGCGAACCAGCGCGATCGCCATCAGCGTCCCGATCGCCGTCGCGGCCAGCGTTGCCAGCACCGCCAGCTCGATCGAGGTCGTCAGCGCGTCGTTGAGCTCCTCGATCTTGAAGGCGTGTTGCCAGTACTCGAGCGTGAAGCCGTCGTTGATCGCGAACGTCAGTTTGTCGCGCGGGGTCTCGGCGAACGAGAAGACCGCGACGACCGCGATCGGCACGAGTATGTAGGCGATCGCCACAGCCGTGTACAGGCGCAGGGCGTTGCGTTTGAGCCAGGCCATGGCTACCGCGCCTCCTCTTCTTCGCCCATGAAGGCGCCGGTCCCGGCGAGCCGTATGTAGACCATGACGATGACGAGGATCAGCGCCATCATCAGGAAGGACAGCGCCGCCGCCTCGGGATAGTCGTTCTGCGCGAGGTAGAGCGACTGGATCTTGTTCCCCACCATCGCCTGCCCTGTCCCTCCGAGGAGCGCAGAATTGACGTAGTCGCCAAAGGCTGGGATGAAGGTGAGAAGCACGCCCGCCACGATGCCCGGCGCCGTAATCGGCAGGGTCACGCGCAGGAACGCCTGCCAGGAGGAGGCATAGAGATCTCTGGCCGCCTCGACCAGTCCCATGTCGAGCCGCTCCAAGCTGGCGTAGATCGGCAGGAGCATGAACGGCAGGAAGTTGTAGGTCAGTCCCGCGATCACCGCCCCCGAGGTCGCCAGGACCCTGCCACCGTCGGGGACGAGCGCCAGCGTCTGCAGGACCTCGACCAGCGGGCTCTGGTCGGCCAGGATCGTTTTCCAGGCGATCGTCCGGATCAGGTACGTAGTGAAGAAAGGGGCCATGACGGCAAAGAGGAGCAGCAGCCGCCAGCGGGGAGACGCCTTCGCTATGGAGTAGGCGAGCGGGTAGGCGATCAGCAATGCCAGCACCGTTGCCGCGCCGGCGTACCACAGCGAGCGCAGGATCTGCTCCTGGTTGCCGCTCAGGGCGTCGGGAAAGTTGGAGAGCTCCCAGTTGAAGACGTAGCCCTCCGCGAACGACCCGCTGCGCAGGGCCAACTCGCCCATGAAGTACATGGGCACGACGAAGAAGAGAATGAGCCAGAGTGCGCCCGGCGCCAGCAGCCAGTAGGGGATGAAGCGCCGTCCCAGTGTCACGTCCGGCCCATTCTCACATTCGCCTCGCTCTGCCTTTCCGTCACCCGGTGATCGTCTCCTGGAAGGCCTCGTTGATCTCCTGCTGATCGGCGTCGGTGCCCGGCGGCTCCGGCTGCGGCTGGCAATCCTTCGTGAACTCCTCAGACGGGAAGATCAGCGGGTTTTTCGCCAGCGCCGGGTCGCGTCTAGCCAGGATCTCTTTCACACCGTTCACCGGCGTCACGTAGTTCACGAAAGCCGCGATGTCCGCCTGTACTCTCGGCTCGTACACGAAGTTCATGAACTCCAGCGCGGCCGGAGTGTTCGGCGCGCCCACCGGGATCACCATGTTGTCGGACCAGAGCGTGCAGCCCTCGACCGGCCTTCGCCACTCGGCGTCCGGTGTGCCGATCAGGTACGCGTCACCGGACCAGCCGATCGACGCGACGACGTTGCCACTGGTCAGGTCCTCGGTGTAGTCATTGCCGGTGAAGCGCCGGATCTGGCCCGACTCCGCCGCCGACTGCAGTTTGTCGATCGCCGCAAGCCATTCCTCCTTGCTCGCTTCGCCGACGTCCTCGACGCCCATCCCCCGCATCACCAGTGGGACCGAATCGCGCATCTCCTGCAGGAATGTGACTTTGCCTTTGTATTGGGGATCGAAGAGGTCGTTGACCGAGCGGACGTCCGGTGCCAGTTTCGTATTGACCCAGATTCCCGTCATCCCGCTCTGCCAGGGGATCGAGAATTTGCGCTCGGGGTCGGTGGCCGGGCTCTTCACCGACTCGATCAGGTTCTCGTCGACGTTCGGTATGTCGGCGCGGTCGATCTCCTGCAGATAGCCGAAGTCATACATCTGCTTCGCCATCCAGTCGGTGACGACGAAGATGCTGCGGTCTCCGGATTCGCCCTGTTCCAGGAGCGGACGCATCTTCCCGAAGAACTGGTTGTTGTCGTTGACGTCTTCGATGTAAGTGGTGTCGACGCCGAATCGCTCCTCGAATTCGGCCACCGTCCCGTTCGGGCCCGTGTCGATGTAGCCCGGCCAGTTGGAAACCGTCAGGCTGCCCGTCGCCTTGCCCGATCTGGCTACCTGAACCTCCTGATCGCTTCCGCCACCGACGGTGTCGTCGCCGCAGGCGGCTACGCCAAGTGCCAAGGCGAAGGCGGCGACAACCGCTACCAACCCTCGTCCTCGCGATCTTCCTCCGGTTCTCATGTGCTCACCTACCCTCTCTGTGTCGCTTCAAGTTCGGCCCCTGCCTCCTCCTTTCCCCGCGGGAGCAAGTTCGTATCCTCGCCCGGCGATTCGCGCACCAGGTGCATGTGCTCAGGCTCCCAGCTGAGCGCCACCCGCGCTCCGCCTCCCGGCAGCCGCTGCCGCGCCGCCTCGTCGGCGTTCGGCACCAGCACCGTCATCCGCACCCCATTGCCGAGGTCGACCGCGATCTGCGTCGACGTTCCCAGGTAGAGGGAGCTCTCGACCGTGCCCTCGATCCGCGGCTTGCTGCCGTTCGGGGACGCCGCCGCCTCCAGTTCCAGCGTGTCGATCGACAGCTTCTCCGGCCGCACCACCGCGTGGCAGCGCTCGCCGGGGGAGAGGCCGTCCGTCCGCGCCTCCACCGTCGCCCCCTGATCGAGGCGGACCTCATTCGGTCCCTGCACCGTTGCCGGCATCAGGTTCGAGACGCCGATGAAACCGGCGACGAAGGTGGTCGCGGGCCGCTCGTAGACGTCCTCGGGGTCGCCGACCTGCTCGACCCGGCCGCGGTTCATCACCGCGATCCGGTCGCTCATCGTCAGCGCTTCCTCCTGGTCGTGCGTCACGTAGACGAAGGTGATCCCGACCTCGCGCTGGATCCGCTTCAACTCCACCTGCAGCCCCTTGCGCAGCTTCAGGTCCAGCGCGCCCAGCGGCTCGTCCAGCAGCAGCACCTTGGGCAGGTTGACCAGCGCCCGCGCCAGCGCAACCCGCTGTTGCTGGCCGCCGGAAAGCTGTGAGGGACGCCTTTTCGCTTCGCCGGCGAGCCCAACCCGCTCCAACTCGCCTGCCACTCGGCGGCGGATCTCCCCCTTCGCCACCCGCTTGCGCCGTAACCCGAACCCGACGTTCTCCTCGACGCTCAGGTGCGGGAACAGGGCGTAGCTCTGGAACACGGTGTTGGTCGGGCGCCTGTGCGGGGGGAGGCTCTTCACGTCGGCGCCCTCGATCCGGATCGCCCCCTCGCTCGGCTGCTCGAACCCGGCGATCATCCGCAGCGTCGTCGTCTTGCCGCAGCCGCTGGGCCCCAGCAGGGTGAAGAACTCTCCGCGCGCCAGATCCAGGCTCAGGTCGTCGACGGCGACAAGCTCATCGAAGCGCTTGGTGACGCTCAACAGCTCGACGCTTGGACTACCGCTCTTCACTCTTCCTCCTAGCGAGACGCCAATTCGGCGTCCCTTTAGAAGGTACCGCTTCCGTGGTGGCAAACGCGACAAGAATTGGAGCAATTTATATCCATTTCGTACAAGCCCACTTCGCGTCATACGCCCAAAGGCAACTTGCGGAAAGGCCAAACGGGGCGTAGCTTTATCCATAACGTCGTGTAGGAGAGGAGTCCCGGATGGCCACCGCATCGCAGACCGCAGAAGGGGTCGACACCAGCCTTCAGGAGCTGGCCAAGCGGCACCTGTGGATGCACTTCTCTCGTATGGGCTCCTACGGCCCCGGGCATGAGATCCCGATCATCACGCGCGGCGACGGTTGTTACGTCTACGACGAGCACGGCAACCGCTACCTCGACGGCCTCTCCGGCCTCTTCTGCGTCAACGCCGGCCACGGTCGCACGGAGTTGGGGGAGGCCGCCGCCCGCCAGGTCGAGGAGCTCGACTTCTACGTCCTCTGGAGCTACGCGCACCCGCGGGCGATCGAGCTGGCCACTCGGATCGCCTCGCTCGCGCCCGGCGATCTCAACCGCGTCTTCTTCACCTCCGGGGGATCGGAGGCGGTCGAATCGGCGCTGAAGCTCGCCCGCAACTACCACCGGGCGCTCGGCAAAGGCCAGAAGCACAAGGTGATCGCGCGGGAGATCGCCTACCACGGCACCACCCTTGGCGCCCTCTCCGCCACCGGCATCACGGAGCTGCGCTCCCAGTTCGAGCCGCTCGCTCCCGGCGGCTGTCACGTCCCCAACACGAACATCTACCGTTGGCCGGCCGATCGCCACCCGCTCTGGGCGGCGGACGCGATCGAGGAGCGGATCGAGTTCGAAGGCCCGGAGACGGTGGCCGCGGTCATCCTCGAGCCGGTCCAGAACGCCGGCGGCTGCTTCGTCCCGCCCGACGGCTACTTCGAGCGCGTCCGCGAGATCTGCGACCGCCACGACGTGCTGATGATCTCCGACGAGGTGATCTGCGCCTGGGGCCGCCTCGGCCACTGGTTCGGCTGCGACCGCTTCGGCTACGTGCCGGACATCATCACAGTCGCCAAGGCGCTGACCAGCGCCTATGCGCCGATGGGCGCGCTGATCGCGTCGGACCGCATCGCCGAGCCCTTCATGCAGGGCGAGGAGTCCTTCGCCCACGGCTTCACGTTCGCCGGCCACCCGCTCGCCTCGGCGATCGCGATGGCCAATCTCGACGTCTTCGAGCGCGAGGACCTTTGTGGCCACGTCCTGTCCAAGGAAGGCGAGTTCCGCGGGATGCTGGAGACCCTGCATGAGATTCCGATCGTCGGCGACGTGCGCGGCGCCGGTTACTTCCAGGCGATCGAGTTGGTCAAGGACAAGGAAACCAAGGAGACCTTCAGCGACGAGGAGGCGGAGGACCTGTTGCGCGGCTTCCTCTCCGGCGAGCTCTACAAGCGCGGCCTGATCTGCCGCGCGGACGACCGCGGCGACCCCGTCGTCCAACTCGCCCCGCCGCTGATCGCAGACACGGAG
>DATMBX010000043.1:0-4426 GCA_035558955.1 Solirubrobacterales bacterium
TCGTCACCTCGAGTCCCTCAAGCTCGGCGACAAGCGCGGCCAGCTCCGGCTCGGACTTCATGAGGGTCCGCGACGCCTCGATCATCCCTCCCCGGTTCGCGCCCGACCTGGCCGTTCCTGCCCACAGGGGGCGAGTTTCGCGCCCACCCGACATTGACCCATCTCAGGTGTGGTCAATGTCGGGTGGGCGCGAACAAGAGCGGAGTAGACGGGCCTGGAAGCTGGCGGGGAGACAGCATGGCGTCGTGGCGCGGCGGCAACTGCTGGCGCTTGGGTTCAACGCACGCGAAATCGAGCATCGGATTGGGCGGGGGCGACTTCACCTGACACTGCGTGGCGTCTACGCGGTGGGCTGGCCGCGTTTGACGCGAGAGCGGCGCTGGATGACCGCGGTGCTCGCGTGCGGCGATGACGCGATGTTGAGCCACCGCAGCGCCGCCGCGCTTTGGGGGATCGGCTCGGAGCGACGAGGTTTGGTCGACATCACCGTCAGGCGGCCCGACAAATCGAGGCGCGCCGGGCTACTTGTGCGAGCACGTCCCAAGCTCCCTGCGGAAGACGTGACCTGGCGAAACGACATCCCGGTTACCGGCATCGTGCAGACGCTTATCGATCTTGCTACCGAACTTGGCCCGACCGGAACCGAGCGCGCGGTCAACGAGGCCGATAAACGCGACTTGATCAGTCCGGAGGAGCTGCGCCTGGCACTGGACGCCTACACCGGGAGGCCAGGGGCGCCGATCCTGCGACGCATCCTCGACAAACGCACTTTCAGGCTCTCCGACTCGGATCTTGAGATCTTCTTCCGCCCGATTGCGAAGGGGGCTGGGCTGTCGCCCCCACTCACCAAACAGATGGTCAATGGCTTCGAAGTCGACTTCTTCTGGCCCGATCTCGGCTTGGTGGTGGAAACGGACGGTCTGCGCTACCACCGCACGCCCTCAACCCAGGCTCGCGATGCGCGTCGCGACCGCGCCCACACGCTCGCCGGAATGACCCCGCTGCGCTTCACCCATTACGAAATCAAGTACGAGCGCGCCGCGGTCCGCAGCGAGGTGGGCCAAGCCGCGGACATGCTCCGCGAACGCACCCGACATTGACCCATCTCAGGTGTGGTCAATGTCGGGTGGGCGCTGCTGGGCTTTTATGCCGTCAGCCGTTAAGCAATGCGGCCACGCCGTCCGCGTCGGGAGCGACATAGGGGAGGCTCGGAACATTGGCGAAGCCGGCGTCGGCGGAGACCAGAGCTGTCGCTCCACTGGAAATCGCCGCTGCGGCGAGCACAGCGTCGAAGGCGCCAAGGCTCTCGATCCTCTCGAACAACCCCAAGCCCCTGCTAAGGCTTTCGGTGTCGACTACGAGCAGCGGGGAAAGCAACTTCCTTTGCGTAGACGAGGACGGTCGTGTCGAGAACGATCACGCTCGCCTGGCGCGCAGGGCGTCGAGCTCCGACTTCAGCTCGGCGACGTCCGGGACCTCCATGTCCGGCGCATCGAGTAAGCGCCGGCCGGCCGCCTCGCGCCGGTTCGACGAGGCGGTGACGCCTTGGGCGACGAACTGGCGGAGGCGACGTTTAAGCGACATGGCCATACATTTACATGTTTAGAAGAAGGCGCCGCCTCTGTACTCGCCGAAGACGTCTCGCATTGCGCCGCAGACTTCGCCTATCGAGGCGTTGGCGGCGAGGGCGGCGCGGATCGGGTGGAGGAGGTTGCCTTCGCCGCGGGCTACGTCGCGGAGGGACTCGAGCTTGGCGTCTACGGTGGCCTGGTCGCGGGACTCCTTGAAGGCCTTGAGCCGGGTCAGCTGTCTGCGCTCGGACTCGGGGTCGACGCGGAGGATGTCGACGTCGTCGACCTGGTCGGTGACGTATTTGTTGACGCCGACGACGATGTCCTGGGCGGTCTTGTAGCGCTCGTGGTAGCTGAGGGCGGACTCCTCGATCTCCCGCTGCATGAACTCCAGCGCCTCGACCGAGCCGCCCAGCTCCTCGACCTTGCCCATCAACTCCCAGGAGCGGGCCTCGATCTCGTCGGTCAGGGACTCGACGAAGTAGGAGCCGGCGAAGGGGTCGACGGTGTCGGCGGCGCCGGACTCGTGGGCGAGGACCTGCTGGGTGCGCAGGGCGATGCGGGCGGAGCGCTCGGTCGGCAGGGCGAGCGCCTCGTCGAAGCCGTTGGTGTGGAGGGACTGGGTGCCCCCGCAGACGGCGGCGAAGCCCTGCAGGGCGACGCGGATGATGTTGACCTCGGGCTGTTGGGCCTGCAGCGTCACCCCGCCGGTCTGGGTGTGGAAGCGGATCTTCATCGAGTTCGGGTTCTCCGCGCCGAACCGCTCTTTGACGATTCTGGCCCACATGCGGCGCACCGCCCGGAACTTGGCGATCTCCTGGAAGACGTTGTTGTGGCCGTTGAAGAAGAAGGCGAGGCGGGGGGCGAACTCGTCGATCTTGAGGCCGCGCTCCAGCGCCGCCTCGACGTAGGCGATCGCGTTGGAGAGGGTGAAGGCCACCTCCTGCACGGCCGAGCAGCCCTTCTCGCGGATGTGGTAGCCGGAGATCGAGATCGTGTTCCATCTCGGCACGTTGCGGTGGCAGTACTCGAAGATGTCCGTGGTGAGGCGCATCGTCGGCGCCGGCGGGTAGATGTAGTTGCCGCGCGCCATGTACTCCTTGAGCACGTCGTTCTGGACGGTGCCGCGGAGCTTCTCGGAGGGGACGCCCTGCTCCTCGCCGACCAGCTCGTAGAGGAGGAGCAGGATCGCCGCCGGCGCGTTGATCGTCATCGAGGTGGAGACGCCGTCGAGCGGGATCTCCTCGAAGCAGATCCGCATGTCCTCGATCGTGTCGATCGGGACGCCGGTGCGGCCGACCTCGCCGTTGCAGAGCGGGTCGTCGGAGTCGCGGCCGAGCTGCGTCGGCAGGTCGAATGCCATCGAGAGGCCGGTCGAGCCGTGCTCGATCAGGTAGCGGTAGCGCTCGTTGGTGTCCTCGGGGGTGGCGAAGCCGGCGTACTGGCGCATCGTCCAGAGCCGGTCGCGGTACATCCCCTCGTGGATGCCGCGGGTGAAGGGATAGGAGCCGGGCTCGCCGAGGCGCTCCTGCAGGCCGGGGGCTACGTCGTCCTCTTCATAGAGGCGGTCGATCTCGATACCGGAGTCGGTGAAGACGCGCACGTCCTCGGGGCCGACCACGGGGGCGATCGTGCGGGGGACCTCTTCAGCGGGGGGCTTGCTCGCCATCTAAGGGGAGGATATTGAGGGGGCGCCGCCAAGCTCCGCCCGCCACCAGTCGAGCAGGTCGGCGACGGTCTGCGCCAGGGGGATGCGCGGCTCCCAGCCGGTCGCCTCGCGCAGGCGAGCCGGGTCGCCGTAGACCGTGGAGGGGTCGGCGGGGCGGGCGAGCGAAGGCTCGGCGACGACCTCGACCGGAAGCGGCGTCGCCTTCGCCATCTTCGCAACGAGATCCTCCAGCTTCGTCGCCTTCCCGGAACAGAGGTTGAACGTCCCCGTCAACTCTCTGCGCGAAACGTCGAGGAAGGCGCGCGCGGCGTCGCGGACGTCGGTGAAGTCGCGCGCCGCGGTCAGATTCCCTACCGCCAGCTCGACCCGCTCGGCTCCGGCGACCTCGGCGACGGCGATCTGGCGGGCGAAGCCGGATGCCGTGAAGTCGGGTAGCTGACCGGGGCCGAGCAAGCCAAAGGCCCGGACGATCGCGATCCGCAGGCCCTGCCCCCGAGCGTACTGTCCGCAGAGCACTTCCATTGCAGCCTTGCTCGCGCCATAGGGAGTTACGGGGGCCGGCTGACGGGCCTCGACGAAAGGGGGCCCACCTTCCCCCGCCTCCCCATAGACCTCTCCCGAAGAGGCGCAGAGAACGTGGGCCTCCGGCGCGTGGCGGGCGACGGCCTCGAGCAGGTGCAGGACGCCGGTCGCGTTGATCGCGAGGGCGGCCGCGGGATCCTCCCAGCTCGCCGCCACCGAGGCGGCGCCCGCCATGTTGACAATCCGGCCCGGGCGGGTATTGGAGATGCAAGCCGCCACAGAGACAGGGTCGAGAAGGTCACAGTCCAGACCGCGACTTCCATCGCGATCCGTGGTTATGACATCGAGGCCGGCGCTCGTGGCGGCCTCATACATATGGCGTCCCACGAATCCGTGGGCTCCGATCAGCAACATGGTCGAGTCGGACAAGCCGTAGACGTTATCCGGGTAAACCGCATGACACGGCATAACCGCTCGGCTACCATGAGCACAGGGTTTGGCTGTCGCCTCGACAGGGGGACGACGAAAAGCCGGCCCACATAAGCGGAGCCACTTCGGTTCGGAGGCGTCGGTTCAAAAACCGACGGAGGTGAGCTACGTGGAAACGGTGAGCGAAGTGAGAAGGGCAAGACCCTTCCGGCTTGTATCGGTGGCGCTCGGATTG
>DATMBX010000044.1:0-33083 GCA_035558955.1 Solirubrobacterales bacterium
CAGCGGCCCGGCCAGGCACCCCCGCCCGGCCTCGTCGGCGCCGGCTACGAAGCGGCTGGCGAGCCCGCGGTCGAAGGCGAAGAGCTTGCGCGTCCGCGCCAGACGGCGCTGGTGGGATTTGGACGCGGGCTTAGAAGATGCCGACGCGGTCGGGCGGCCAGTAGGTGGCAAAGGCCTTGCCGATGATCCAGTCTCGGGGGACGGGACCCCAGAAACGGCTGTCGTCGCTTGCCCCACGGTTGTCGCCCATCATGAAGTAATGGCCCGCCGGAATCTTGATCGGTTTCGGCAAATTGCAGGCGCCGCCGTTACCGCAGGGCATCGTGTAGGGCTCGTCGGCCTTCTCTACCCCGTTGACGACCGGGTGTCCGTTGCGGACGCTGAGCGTGTCGCCGGGGCCGGCGACGATGCGCTTGATGAAGTTCTGGCTCGACTCTGCTGTCGTCGGCTCGGGACAGGCCTGATCGGGAGCGTGCGGAACGCCGCACTCGACGCCGTTCTCAGCGCCGGCCGGGGGGTGGAAGACGACGATGTCGCCGATCCCGGGGTCGGTGAAGTGGTAGAGGAAGCGGTTGACCAGGACTCGCTGTCCGACGTCGAGGGTGGGCTCCATCGACTGCGAGGGGATCTGGTACGGCTTGACGATCCATGCCTGAATCGCCAGCGCCAGCCCCAAGGCCAGCGCGACGATGACGACCAGCTCGACCAGCCCGCCGCCACGACTCTTCGGCTTCGGGATCGAGGGGCTCAGGCCGAGTCCTTGGCGTCCTCGGCCTCGGTCGCCTCCGGGGCCTCCTCGGCCTCGGTCTCCCCGCCTTCAGCCTCTTCCGTCGTCTCTTCTTCGGAAGCCTCTTCCGCGGCCTCGGCCTCCGGAGTCACCGCTACGGGCTCCTCTTCAACTATCTCGGCCTCCGGCTGCTCAGCCTCGACCTCGGCTTCGGTGGCGCCTTCCTCAACTTCGGCGGCCTCCGGCGCCTCGGCGGCTTCGGCCTCTTCCTGGGTGACGCCTTCGGCATCGACCGCCTCCGGCTCTGCCGCGGCGGTCGGAGCGGAGATCAACTCCTCGTCGATCCCCCAGCGTCGCTCGGCGACGCGGGCGGCCTTGCCGGTCCGTCCCCGCAGGTAGTAGAGCTTTGCCCGACGCACGGCGCCGCGCGCCGCCACCTCAAGCTTCTCGATCTTCGGCGAGTGCAGCGGGAACGTCCGCTCGACGCCGACGCCAAAGGACTGCTTGCGGACGGTGAAGGTCTCCCGCGCGCCGGAGCCCTGCCGCCGCAGGACGATGCCCTCGAAGACCTGGGTGCGGCGCCGGTTGCCCTCGACCACCTGGAAGTGGACGCGCACGCGGTCGCCCGGCCCGAAGGACGGAAGGCCCTGTCTCAGCTGGGCGCGCTCGATGCTGTCGATGACGGTGCTCATTGCAAGTCCTTCGCGCTTAGGGGCGAGAAAAAACCGCCGGCCCCAGGCGAGGGCGCCGCGCGGTTGCGGAATGGTATCTAGGAATCGAACTGCTCGGCTCGCGCCCGGCTCTGCTCCATCCGCCAGTCGCGTACCCGCTCGTGGTCGCCGGAAAGCAGCACCTCGGGCACATCCCAGCCCCGGTAGGCCGCCGGCCGCGTGTAATGCGGGTACTCGGGCATTCCCTCCAGCGTGCGGCTGAACGACTCCTCCACGGCGCTGTCGGCGTGTCCGAGCGCCCCCGGCAGCTTGCGCATCACCACATCGGCAATCACCATCGCCGGCAACTCCCCGCCGGCCAGGACATATCTCCCGATCGAAACCTCCTCGTCGGCCAAATGCTCATGCACCCGCTCGTCGAACCCCTCATACCGCCCACAGAGCAAGGCCAGATGGGACTCCCGGGTCAACTCATCGGCCAACTCGTCGTCCAACAACCTGCCGGTAGGCGAGAGCAAGACAATCCGAGGCTTCTCCCCCTCCCCATAAGCAGCTCTCAACGCAGCATCGACAACGTCAACGCGCAGAACCATCCCGGCCCCTCCGCCATACGGCGCGTCATCGACCTGCCCAGCGCCCAGGGGGGTCGTATCGCGGTAATTGAAGAAATGAAGCTCGTTCCCCTCGGTGAGCGCATTCTGCACGCTCCGCTGCGACTGAAACCAGTCGAACGCCTCGGGAAAGAGAGTGAAGATGTCGAGTTTCAATCGAGGATGTCGACGATAACCCGACGGTCTATCCGAACCGCCGCGGCCTTCGCGATCGTCCGAATCGCGTTCGCGACCCGCCCGCCTTTGCCGATCACACGACCCAGGTCGTCCTCGGCCACCGTGATCTCGTAGACCAGGTCGCCGTCCTCCTCGAGTTCCTCGACGACGACTGCCTCAGGGTCCTCGACAAGGGACCTGACGAGGAACTCGAGCAACTCGGTCACGGCTTAGCTGCCGGAGGCGGCGATGCCCTTGGTGCGCAGCAGGGTGGCGACCGTCTCCGACGGCTGCGCCCCGTGCTCGAGCCAGTGGCGCGCGCGGGCCTCGTCGATCTCGATGATCGACGGCTCGGTCTGCGGGTTGTACTGGCCGATCGTCTCGATCGTCCGACCGTCGCGCGGGGAGCGTTTGTCGGCGACCACGATGCGCCAGATCGGGTTCTTCTTGGAACCCACCCTTCGAAGCCTGATTCGGACAGCCATGAGCCGCGAGAGGTTAGCGCCTACGGACCTTCGGGCGCGGTGCTCCACCCGCCATCTGGGCCAGCTGCTGCGGGTCGGGCATCTTTCCCGAGGCCATCTGGCGCATCAGCTTGCGCATCTGGTCGAACTGCTTGACCAGCTGGTTGACGTGCTGGACTTTGGTGCCGGAGCCGGTCGCGATCCGTTTGCGACGGGAGCCGTTGATCATGCCCGGGTTGGCTCGCTCGGCCGGGGTCATCGAGAGGATGATCGCCTCGACCCGGTCCAGCTCCCCCTCATCGACGTCGGCGTTCTTCAACTGCTTCATCGCCCCCATCCCGGGCATCATCCCGAGCAGGCCGCTGAGCGGGCCCATCTTGCGCACCTGGCGCATCTGCTGGAGGAAGTCCTCGAGCGTGAACCGGTCCTGCTTCAGCTTCTCCTGCAGGTCGAGGGCCTGTCTCTCGTCGACCTGCTGCTCGGCTCTCTCGATCAGGGTGAGGACGTCACCCATGCCGAGGATGCGGGAGGCCATGCGGTCGGGGTGGAAGCGGTCGAAGTCCTCCAGCTTCTCCCCGGTGGAGGCGAAGAGGATCGGCTTGCCGGTCACCGCCTTGACCGAGAGGGCGGCGCCGCCGCGCGCGTCGCCGTCCAGCTTGGTCATCACCACGCCGTCGAACTCGGCGGCCTCGGCGAAGGACTCGGCGACGCCGACCGCGTCCTGGCCTGTCATCGCGTCGACGACGAGCAGCACGTCGTGAGGCTTGACCTTCTTGCGGATCCGCGAAAGCTCCGCCATCAGCTCCTCGTCGACGTGGAGGCGGCCGGCGGTGTCGACGATCAGCACGTCGTGGCCCTCCTCGCGGGCGCGGTCGAGCGCCCATTCGGCGATGTCGACCGGGTCGCGCTCGGTCCCCTGCTCGTAGACATGAGCGCCGGCCCGCTCGCCAACGGTGACGAGCTGCTCGACCGCGGCCGGGCGGTAGACGTCGCAGGCGACGAGGGCGACGTCCTTGCCGGACTCTCCCAGATGGCGGGCGAGCTTCGCGCAGGCGGTCGTCTTGCCGGAGCCCTGCAGGCCGGCCATCAGGATCACCGTCGGGCCCGTGGGAGCGAAGGCGAGATCGCGCCCGCTCCCCCCCATCAGCGCGGTCAGCTCCTCGTTGACGATCTTGACCACGTGCTGGCCGGGGTCGAGGCTCTCCAGCACCTCGGAGCCCAAACAGCGCTCCTTCAAGGTCTTGGTGAAGGCTTTGACGACCTTGAAGTTGACGTCGGCCTCAAGCAGCGCGAGGCGAATCTCCCGCATCGCCGCGTCGACGTCGGCCTCGCTCAGCTTGCCCCGCGAGCGGACCTCGGAGAGCGTGGCCTGCAAGCGGTCTGAGAGTTGGTCGAACACGGCTTCCCCAGCTTAGAGGCGGCTACTCGCCGAGTAGGGCTTGCGCGAATTCGGTGGGGTCGAAGGGGCGGAGGTCTTCGAGCTGCTCGCCGGTGCCGATCAGCTTTACGGGGATGCCCAGCTCGTTGGCGATCGCCAGGGTTATCCCGCCCTTGGCGGTGCCGTCGAGCTTGGTCAGGACTACGCCGTCGACTTCGACCGCCTCGGAGAAGGCTTTCGCCTGGCGCAGGCCGTTCTGGCCGGTGGTGGCGTCGATCGTCAGCAGCGTCTCGTGGGGAGCATCGGGGAGCTGCTTGGCGATCACCCGGCGCACCTTTGCCAGCTCGTCCATCAGGTTGCCCTGCGTGTGGAGGCGGCCGGCGGTGTCGACGATGACGACGTCGGCGCCGCGGGCGCGAGCGGCGGCGACCGCGTCGAAGGCGACCGAACCCGGGTCGGCGCCCGCCTCGGAGCGGACCAGGTCGGCGCCGGCGCGCTCGGCCCACTCGGCGAGCTGCTCGGCGGCGGCGGCGCGATAGGTGTCGGCGGCGCCCATGACCACGGAGAGGCCGAACTCTCTGGAGAGATGCCAGGCGATCTTGCCGATCGTCGTCGTCTTGCCGGTGCCGTTGACGCCGACCATAAGCAAGACGGCCGGCTCGCCGCTGAGGTCGATGGGCGCGCGACCGGCGGAGGCGACCTCGGCGAGGATTTCGATCAGGCGATCGCGCACCGCCTCGCCGTCGGCGGAGACCGACCCCGCCTCGACCTCCTGCTCGAGCCGCTCGACCACCGTGGCGGTGGTCTGCGCGCCGGCGTCGGCGAGGATCAGCGCCTCCTCGAGGCGCTCCCAGGTCTCCTCGTCGATCCGATCGAAGAGGCTGGCCGAGATCTCCTCGGTCAGCGCCTGGCGGCTCTTGGCGAGGCTCTCGCGCAGGCGGCGGAAGACGCCGCGCCGCGCTTCCGCCTCCTCAGGTTCCGATGAGGCGCTCTCGCTCCCGCGCGAACCTAGGTTGAGTATCTCCTGCCAGCTGGTCGCCATTCTCCTTGCCGCCGGAGGCTATCCGGGCAGCGGCCAGGAGCTCCTCCACGGCCTCGTCGAGGTAAGCGGAGAGTCGTTCGGCGTCCGGCATCGAGGCGCGGTCGGCGAGGATGCCGAAGCCGACCTTGCCGTTGTAGCTGATGATCGCGATCGCGAGCGCGTGGCGGCGGGCCAGGAACCCGACGGGGTACACGCCGGTGAGCTCGCGGCCCAGCACGTAGAGCGGAATCTGCGGGCCGGGGAAGTTGGTGACGAGGAGGTTGAAGAGCCGGGTCGAGAAGTTGATCTTCGCGGTCGGCGCCAGCAGCAACGGCGGCGCGAAATCGCGGAACCAGTCGTTCAGGCCCCAGATCGCCTCCGCCCCCAGCGGCTGCTTGGAGGACTTCAGCTCCTCCATCTCCCTGTGGACCACCCCCAGCCGCTCGACCGGGTCGGCGACCCCGACCGGCAGCGGCCCGCGCATCGCGGTGAGACGGTTGCCCAACTCGCCCTGCTCGTTCTTGGTGCGAATCGAGACCGGCACGAGCGCCTTCAGCTCCATGCCCTCCTCGACTGAAACCTCGCGGTCCTGCAGCCAGCGCCGCAACGCGCCGGCGGTGGCTGCAAGGATGACGTCGTTGACGGTCGCCCCCAGGGATTTCTTGATCAGCTTGACGTCGCCGAGCGCGAAACCCGCCCAGGAGAAGCTCCGCGCGGGGCCGATCTCGACGTTGAGCGGCACCTTCGGCGCCGGCCTCGCCAGATTCCACGTCACCTCCCAGAGGCCGACGAGCCCGTCGGCGGCGCGCTTCCCCGCCCGGCTGGGCCGGCGGATCGCATTGCCCAGCCAGCGCACCATCCGTCCAGCGGTCTCCCAAACGCCGGCTATGGCACGGCCGACGAGAGCGGAGGAGGAGGGCTGCTCGTGCGGCTCCCAGCCCTCCTCCTCGCGAACGGGCTCGAATCTCGGTTCGACGTCGAAGAGGAGAGTGCCGATGTCGACGGCCGAGAACCCGTCGGCGAGCGCATGGTGGGTCTTGTAGACGATCGCGAAGCGGTGCTGGTCGAAGCCCTCGACCAGCACCAGCTCCCAGAGCGGTTTCGAGCGGTCGAGGGGCGGCGAGAGGACCTCGCCGACCAGCTCGTGGAACTGCGCATCGTCGCCGGGAGCCGGCAGGGTCGCTCGCCGCACGTGGTTGGCGAGGTCGAAGGCGCAGTCGTCGATCCAGAAGGGCGTGCCCAGGCGCAGAGGCGGAAAGGCGAGCCGCTGGCGAAGGCGCGGCAGCAGATGAAGGCGACTGCGGATGTGGGCGGCGAAGTCTTCGTGGCTGGGCGGGTCCCCGGCGCAGACCAGCACGGCGCCGATCGCCATGTGCCCGTTCGACTTTTCGTTCGCCAAGAACGACGTGTCGAACGACGTGAGCCTGTCCATGTGGCTTAGGGCCACCTGCTCCTCCCTTCTCCCAGGAGAGAGTAGCCCGGCTCAGGCTGCTACGGAGAGATCGCCACCGATCTTCTCCGTACCTTCATCCATCTCCCGCGGCAGGCGGCGGGAGACGACCTTTGTCACGCCGTCGCCGCCCATGCTGACTCCGTAGAGGACGTCGGCCGCGTCCATCGTCCGTTTCTGGTGGGTGACGATGACGAACTGAGCGCGGTCGGAGAAGCGGCGGATCAGCTGCAGGAAGCGGTCGATGTTGGCGTCGTCGAGGGCCGCCTCCACCTCGTCGAGGATGTAGAAGGGGCAGGGCCGGGCGAGAAAGACGGCGAAGACGAAGGCCAGGGCGACCAGCGACTTCTCGCCCCCGGAGAGCAGCGAAAGCTTGCGGGTCGACTTGCCGGCGGGGGTGACCTCGATCTCCACCCCCAGCTCCTCGCGGGCTTCCTCCTCGTCGCCTTCGGGCTCTTCGGCCGCGGGCTCCTCGGCGTCGCGGACCGGACGCAGGCTGACCCGGCGCAGCACTCCGCGCCCGCCGGGGAAGAGGTGCTCCACCATCTCCCCGAAGTTCTTGGCCGTCGCCTCGAAGGTCTCCTCGAAGGCGCGCTCGATCTCGCGGTCGATGTCGCGGATCAACGCCTCCAGCTCGCGCATCCCCCGCTCGGTGTCCTCACGCTGGGCCTGCAGGCTCTCGACGTGCTCGCGAGCCTCGTCGTACTCCTGCTCGGCCAGTGGGTTGACCGGGCCGATCTGGGCGCGGCGGCGCTCGAGGCGCTTGAGCCGTCGGTCGATCTCCGCCCGCTCCTCCTCGCCCAGCGGCTGCTCGGCGGGGCCGATCTCCTCGCCGAGGCGCTCGGCGATCCCCGCCAGCTCTCTGGCGGCCTCGGCGCGGCGGTCGCCGAGATGGGCGGCCTCGACCTCGGCCCTGGTCAGCTCGTCGGAAGCGGCCTTCATCTGCGCTTGGAGCTCGGCCTCCTGTTGGGAGCAGGAGCGCATCTCCTCGGCGATCTCGTCGCCATCGCCCTCGCCGCCGACGACCTTGCCTTCGGTGCGCTGCACCCGGTCGCGGATCGCCGCACCCATGGCCTCGACCGCGGCCGCGGAGGCACGCACCTCCTCCAGCAGCTCCTCGCCGGCCGCGACGCGCTTGCGCAGGGCCTCGCGGTGGCGTTCCCCCAGCAATCCCTCGGCCCGGCGCGCGTGGCGGACGGCTCGCTCGGCGCCGCTGCGCACCGCGCCAAGCGCGGCCTCGCGAGCCGCCTCTGCGGCATCCTCGGAGCGAGCGCGGGCGAGCCCGTCGGCGGCGGCCGACAGCCCGGCGTCGATCTCAGCCAGCTCCTCCCCCAGCTTGCGGGAGCGCTCGGCCGGAGCGGCATCGCCCGAACCGATGCCGAGGGTCAGCGGCCCCAACTCGGCTTGCAGCGCCTCCAGCCCGGCCTCCAACTCGACCACACGACTCGAAAGGGTCGCGGCGCGCACCGCCACCCGCTCCTGCTCGCCGCGCAGCTTGGTCAGCAGTCCCCAGGCCTGGGTGCGCTCGCGGTCGCGGGCGGCGAAGCGCTCCTCGGCGGCACGGCGGCGCCCACTCACCTCGGCGAGTCTCTCTTCCAGCGCCGCGCGCCCGGAGCGCGCCTTCTCGGCGGCCTTTTCGGCGGCCGCGGCACGATCGGCGCCGAAGCGCAGCTCTTCGGAGACGAGCCGCGCTTTCAGGCCCAGCTCCTCTCTCTCGATCCGCGCGCCCAGCTCGGCGGCCTGGGCCTGGCGCTTCAGCGGCCGCAGCCGGGCGCGGGCCTCGCGCTCGACGTCGAGCGCCCGGTCGAGGTTGTCGCGCGCCGCCTTCAACTTCAGCTCGGCGCGGCGGCGACGCTTGCGGTGCTTGCCGAGGCCGGCGGCCTCCTCGACCAGGAGGCGCCGCTCGCGCGGTTTGGAATGGACGATCGACTCGACCCGGCCCTGGCTGATCACGGAGTGCATCTCCCGGCCGAGGTTGGTGTCGGAGAGGATCTCGACCACGTCGACGAGACGGCAGCGGGCGCCGTTGAGGCGGTACTCGCCCTCGCCGGCGCGATCGAGGCGGCGCTGCACGGAGATCTCGGAGAGCTCCGTCGCGGCCCGGCCTTCGGAGTTGTCGATCACGACCTCGACCTCGGCCTGGCGGCGCCGGCCGACGCCCTTGCCGCCGGCGGAGATCACGTCCTGCATCGAGGCGCCGCGGATCGCGCCCGGGCTCTGCTCGCCCAGCGCCCAGAGCACCGCGTCGGTGATGTTCGACTTGCCGGAGCCGTTGGGGCCGACGATCACGCTGACGCCGGGCGAGAACTCCAGCCTCGCCCGCTCGGGAAACGACTTGAACCCCTTCATCGTGATCGATCTCAGATACATCTCGTCCCTAGTCCTCGCTTCTGAGTTGCTAAGGCTCGCGATCGGGTCGGACGCGAACCAGGCCGCTTCTCAACCCCCGAGCTGCTTCAGCGCTTGCTCGGCGGCAGCCTGCTCGGCCGCCTTCTTGCTCCGACCCTTCCCCTCCCCGACCCTCTCGGAGTCGACGACCGCCGCCACCTCGAAGGTCCGCTCATGCGGGGGGCCGGACTCGGCGATCACCTCGTAGCTTACGCGCGCTCCGCGGCGAGCGAGCAATTCCTGCAGGGCGGACTTGAAGTCGATTCGCGTCTCGGCCGCGTGCTCGATCCGGATCTCGAACGCATCGGCGACGGCCGCCGCGGTGCGTTGGAAGCCGAAGGCGAGGAAGCAGGCGCCGATCAGAGCCTCGGTCGCCTCCGGCAGCGGACGCTCGCCGGCCAGCAAGGTCTCGGCGGGGATCGCCGCGGGGGCGTCGCCGGGCTCAGCCGCGAGAAGCATCTCCGGCACGCCGAGCAGCCGCCCGACCTCGGCGCAGGAGACGCCGCTGACGGCCTGGTTGTGGATCTTCGTCAAGCCCCCCGAGTCGATGTCCGGAAAGCGCGCGAAGAGGTCGGAGGCGACGGAGAGGCCGAGCACGCTGTCGCCGAGGAAAGCCAGTCGCTCGTAGGAGTCGGTCCGATCTTCGGTCCAGGAGGAGTGGGTGAGCGCCTCTCGCTCGAGGTCGTCGGGGAGGTCGGCGATCAACCCCGCCAGCGCCTCAACACTCACGCGGGAGCGTGCTCCAGGACGAAGTCGACGGCGTCGCCGACCGTCTTGATCTTCGCCGCCTGCTCTTCGGAGACCGAGATCCCGTAGCGGTCCTCCAGCTCCATCACCAGCTCGTAGAGATCGAGCGAGTCGGCGTCGAGGTCTTCCTTGAAGCGGGTGCCCTCGGCGATCTCGGCGGCGTCGACCTCCAGCTCGTCGGAGAGGTGGGAGCGGACCAGCTCGAGGACTTCGGCGCGGCTCATCGCGGGTTTCCTATCACGCGTCGCCGTCGGCGGCGAGGGATCCGCGCGTGGCGCCCCCCTCGCGCAGCAGCGCCGCGGTTCGCCCCACCGCGTCGACCTCCGCGCAGCGCGCCGCCAGCCGCACGGCGTTGGCGATTCCATCGGCGCCGGAGCTGCCATGCCCGACGACGGCGATCCCGCGCAGGCCGAGCAGGATCGCGCCCCCCGTGGTGTCGGGGTGAAGCTCGCGGCGCAGGCCGCCGAGAGCCGGGCGCATCAAAAGGCCGCCGGCGGCGGCGATGGGGTTGGAGCGGGCCGCGTCGCGGATCGCCCCGGTGACCGTCTTCGCGGTTCCCTCCATCAGCTTCAGCGAGACGTTGCCGGTGAAGCCATCGGTGACGACGACATCGGCGGCGCCGGCCGGCAGGTCGCGGCCCTCGACGTTGCCGGCGAACTCGATGCCGGGCGCGCCGCAAAGAATCGCGTGCGCGTCGACCACTTCCGCCCTCCCCTTGCCGGCCTCCTCGCCTACCGAGAGCAGGCCGACGCGCGGCCGCTCGACGCCCAGGACGGCCTGGGCGAAGGCTGCGCCGAGGAAGGCGAACTGGACCAGGTGCTGGGGGCGAACCTCGACGTTGGCGCCGACGTCGAGGAAGAGAACCGGCTTGCCGGGAACCGGAAGCTGGACCGCGAGGGCCGGACGCCGCACTCCTCTTAGCCGCCGCAGACCGAAGGTGGCGGCGGCCATCGTCGCCCCGGTCGACCCGGGGCTGGCCATCGCCCCGGCGCGGCCCTCGGCGACATCGCGAGCGGCGCGCACGACCGAGGCCTCCTTCTTTGCGCGAACCGCCGGAACGGGATCCTCCTCGTTGGCGATCCAATCCGTCGTCGGGATGACCTCGACCCCGTCGACTCCACCCAGGCCCAACTCATCCGGCGGTCCGAAGACCCGGATTGCGATTCCGTCGGCCGCGGCCAAACGGGCACCCTCGGCGAGCACGCCAAACCCCTGCTCCGCCCCGAACCCATCGAGGGCGACGGTCACGCCGCGCCCCTCGGACATCGCTACTCGGCGTCGGAGGGCGCCGGCGACTCGGCGACGCGATGCGAGATCACTTCACGGCCGTCGTAGGTGCCGCAGGTGGGGCACACGCGGTGCGGCAGGCGCGGGCTGTGGCAGCGCGGGCAGTCGTTCAACCGCGCCTTGCCGGCCTTGTGGGTAGCGCGCCGCTTGTCGCGGCGGGCGCTGGAGGTTCGCTTCTTCGGGACGGCCATAAGTTGCGGAATGGTAGTGGCTAGTCCAACTTGAGGTCTTTGAGCTTGTCCCAGCGAGGATCGATGCCCGTGTCGTGCCGGTGTGCCTCCGGATCGGAATCGTTTAGAGATTCGCCGCAGACGGGACAAAGCCCAGCGCAATCGGGGCGACAGAGAAGCTGCACTGGAATGGCGAGAACCGCAGCGTCGTGCGCCCAACGACCGATATCCAACTCATCGTCAACGACATACGGACTGAGCAGCTCTTCGTCTTCCGTGTCTTGCTGATCGACTTCGCGAGCGTCGATTTCGAGATCTATCGCAGCTGGATCGAGACAGCGCATGCAGGGGCCTTCGAGGTGGACCGGGAAGCGGAGGCGAAAGGCGAAGCCACCGCTGGGCCGGGAGATATCGAGGCGGACGGTTGGCGATGTCGGCGTTGGTACGTACGTCTGCCCACCCATCTCCATCGGCTCCAACCGAACCGGCAGGTCGAGGCGCTTGCCCTCTCCATGTGAGAGGGAGAGGCGGGCGAGGTCGATGATCGTGGTGGCGTGGGCCATGGGCTCCGCTGGGCAGGGACTTACGATGGCTCACACGAGACTACGGAATGGGCCAATTCGACTGGACACCCGACGAGTACCTGGAGCGCATCCACGCCAAGGTGCCGCGCTACGACGAGCTGCAGGAGCAGGCGATCGCCGCGGTCCCCTTTCCGCCCGAGAGAGTGCTGGAGCTGGGAATGGGCACCGGGGAGACCACCCGCCGCCTGATCGAGGCCTATCCCGATGCCTGGGTCGTCGGCCTCGACGCCAGCCCCGACATGGTCTTCCGAGCCCGCCAGACCTACGACGACGTCCAACTCGCCCGCATGGAGGACCCCCTCCCCGACGGCCCCTGGGATCTGGTCATCTCAGTCCTATCCACGGGCGACCTAACCGACGACCAACTCCAAGCCCTATGCCGGAGGGTCAAGGAGCATTCCCGCTCCCTGGTAATCGCCGATGAGTTCGAAGAACAGAAGCTTCAGAACCTCCTGGGTTGGACAGAGGGCGAAGTCACCTGGTCCGCCGACAATCTGGCAGTAATCGGCGCAGCCTATTGAGGGAGAGCGGGGTGCCTACTGCTGCTCGTCGAGCTCGGCGACCGGCTCTTCGTCCCGCCCGGCGAGACGATCGCGGCCCCGCTGCACGGCGGCGAGGAACTTCTGCAGGTTCACTTCAAGGGTGTTGAGGATCTCGTCGGCGTAGTCCTCGGCGCCGAGGCGGATCTCCCGCTCGCGGGTGCGAGCGTCCTCGACGATCTCGTCGGCGGCGCGCTCGGCCTGCTTGGTGACCTCCTCGTCGGAGATCAGGCGCGCCTGCTGCTCACGGGCCTCGCGGACGATCCGCTCCGCCTCCCGCTTGGCCTCGGCCAGCATCTCCTGGCGCTCCTTGACGATCCAGCGGGCCTGCTTGATCTCCTCGGGGATCGTGGCGCGCATCTGGTCGAGGAGGTCGTAGATCTCCTCCCGATCCACGCGCACCTGGTCCGTCAGGGGAACGGGACGGGCGTTGTGGACGAGGTCGTCCAGCTTGTCTATGAGGACAAGGACATCCATCAGCAGGGCGTAAGCCTACGTGTCGGCGGCATCTTTGGTGAAGAGGTCGTGATTTCCTCGGGTTTTTGCAAGCTCTCGCCCACGCCTTTCCGGCGCAAGCCTACCTGTCGCCCAGGCGCTCCGCCAGGGCGGCGGCGACCGGCGAGGGAACGAGATCGGAGACGTCGCCGCCGAAGGTGGCCATCTCCTTGACCCCCGTCGACGAAAGGAAGCTGTAGTGCGGCGAGGCGATCACGTAGATGCTCTCGATGCCGGGGTCGAGCTTGCGGTTGAGCTGCGCCATCTCGAACTCGTACTCGAAGTCGGAGATCGCCCGCAGCCCCTTGACGATCGCCTTCGCGTCGTTCTCCCGCGCGAACTCGACCAGCAGGTTGGCGAAGATCTTGACCTCGACATTGGGCAGTCCGGCCGTCGCCTCCTCGATCAGCCCCTTGCGCTCCTCCGCCGTGAACAGCGTCTTCTCCTTGCGCACCGGGTTGTTGACGACCCCGACGACGACCCGGTCGAAGACGTTGGCGGTGCGGGTGATGATGTCGATGTGGCCGTTGGTGACCGGGTCGTAGCTGCCCGGGCAGACGACGGTGCCGTTGCGCGGGCTCACGACTTCGCTCCGTAGAAAGTGACGTCGGTGCCGCCGTAGCGGCGCCGGCGCAGCGGCTCCAAGGAGGAGAGGCGCAGAGGGTTGCCGGCGCCGCTCTCGACTACCGCGCGCCCTCTCGCGCTGAGAAGGCGGGGAAGATGGGTTTCGAGTTCCCGCGCCACGCGGTCGGCGAGTCTATAGGGGGCATCGACGAAGACGAGGTCGAAGCGCGCCGCCGCGGGCCCTTCGGGTCTGCTCGAAAGCCACCGCTCCACATCGGCGCGGACCAGCTCCACGCGATCGCGGAGGCCGAGCCGCTCGACGTTGCCGAGCGCGGCACGGGTGTCGCGGTCGACCAGAACGGCGGCGGACGCCCCGCGCGAGAGCGCCTCGATCGCGAGGGCGCCGGTGCCGCAGTAGAGGTCGAGGACACGGGCGCCGGTCACTCGGTCGGCCAGCGCCGAGAAGATCGCTTCGCGAACGCGATCGGAGGTCGGCCGCACCTTCCAGCCCCGCGGCGCGACAAGGCGCTGCCCGCCCAGCTCTCCGGCGATCACCCTCACGCGGTCATTAGAGCGGGATCGGGTCGGCGGCGTCGGCGCCGAAGCGGCGACGGGCGGCTTCGAGCAGCGGGCCGAGCTCGGGCGCGTCTAGGGACCCGCGGCGGCGCAGCAGGGCCAGCACCTCGTCACGCGCCGCGACCAAGGTCGGCGTGTCCTCGGGGAGCTCGGCGACGGCGAAGCGGGGCAGGCCGTGCTGGCGGGTGCCGAGGATCTCCCCTTCCCCGCGCAGGCTGAGGTCGACCTCGGCGAGCTTGAAGCCATCGCGCTCGCGCTCCACCGCCTTCAGCCGCCGCCGCGCCATCCCGCCCGCCTGGTCCGCGAAGAGCAAACAAATGGACTCGTGCTCCCCCCGCCCCACCCGGCCGCGGAGCTGGTGAAGCTGGGAGACGCCGTAGCGCTCGGCGCCCTCGATCACCATCACGGTCGCGTTGGGGACGTCGATCCCGACCTCGATCACGGTCGTCGCGACCAGCACATCCGTGGCACCGGAGGCGAAGGCTTCCATCGCCGAGGCCTTGCGAGCGGATGGCATCTGGCCGTGGAGGACGCCGATCTCGAAATCGCTCAGCTCCTCCGCGGCCAAGCGCGCGGCCTCCTTCTCCGCCGCCTTCCCCTGCAATCTCTCGGACTCGGAGACCAGCGGGCAGACGACGTAGGCCTGGCGCCCCTCGCGCAGGCGGGCGCGGATGAACTCGTAGGCGCCGGGGCGCTCGTCCTCGTCGACCAGTCGCGTCTCGACCGGCTTGCGGCCGGCCGGAAGCTCGTGCAGGGCGGTCGTGTCGAGATCGCCGTAGGCGGTCAGCGAGAGGGTGCGCGGGATCGGCGTAGCGGTCATGTGCAGGACATGAGGGGCCATCCCCTCCACCCCCTTCGAGTCAAGCGCGCGGCGCTGCTGCACCCCAAAGCGATGCTGCTCGTCGACGACGCAGACGCCGAGCCGGGCGAACCGCACCGTGGGTTCGATCAGCGCGTGCGTCCCCACCACCAGCCCAAGCTCCCCGGTGGCCAACCGCGCCAAGTCCGCCTTGCGCTGTGGCGCGGGCGTCGCCCCGGTAAGCAGCGCGAATGGAATCAAGTCATGCGCCAGCAGCCGGTTCAACGTTGCCGCATGCTGCTCGGCAAGGGTCTCGGTCGGCGCCATCAAAGCCGCCTGAAACCCCTTCTCCAACGCCCGCAACATTGCGTACAGCGCCACCACCGTCTTCCCAGACCCGACTTCACCCATCAGCAGCCGCTGCATCGGCTCACCCGAATCGAGGTCAGCATCGATCTCATCGAACGCCTTCAACTGATCCCCGGTCGGCTCGAACGGCAGTGACTCCAACCACCTCCCTACTGTCCTCTCAGCCGTTCCGATCCGTGGCGCCGGCCGAGCAACCCGGTGCGCCTTTCTGCTCGTGGCGAGGATGGCCTGGTAAAGGAACAGCTCCTCGAACGCCAGCCGTCTCCGAGCCTCATCTACGTCTTTTTCGCTGTCAGGGAAGTGAATGGCCTTGATCGCATCCCCGACTCCGGCCAACTCCTTCCGCACCCGCATCTCCCCCGGCAGTCCCTCGATCAGATTCGGAGCCCATCTGATGGCCCGCTCCACCCATTCGCGGATTCGCTGCGCTTTGAGGCTCTCGGTTGCCGGATGTACGGGCATAAGCCGCGCGTCCCCCTCTCGCACCGCTTCGAGCAGCTCATACTCGGACACACGGAAACCGCGTCTGTCGAGAGAGCCGGTAAGCAGCAAACGGGTGCCCGGGGTGAGCTTCTGGGCGACCCATGGCTGGTTGAACCACGAAGCCCTGACCGATCCCGACTCGTCACCGACTCTGACCGAGGTGATTGAGAAGCCACGGCGGCGGAATGGGCGCGGCGTGTTGCCCAACACTTCTACGCGAACGGTCCCCTTGTCTCCCGGTTCCAGCTCGGCCAGTGGAACGACAGTGCGGTCGCGATGGCTGTGCGGAACTCGCAGCAGTAGGTCCCCAATGGTGTGAATGCCGGCTTCGGAGGCAGCTTCCGCCAGTTTGGGACCGACGCCCTCGAGGGCCTTCAGCGAGGCGTCTAGGACGCTGGGGCGCGGCCAGTGGACCGGGGCGTCGCGCAGCTGTTCCCTGGTTGGCTCGGAGACGCCGGCGAAGGAGCGTGTCACTGGGCCGCGAGCAGCCACCACCAGCTCGGCTGGCCCCCTTCGTGAGTCTCGAGCTCGACCCCGTCCGGGACGTGAGTGTCGATCTCCGCGAGGGGAATCGGGGCGCCCTCGCCGGCGATCACGGTGACGATCTCGGCGCCCTCGGCAAGCCGCTCGATCGTGGCCGCGAGAGTCGACCCCGCACCCCCCCAGGCGACGATCTCGTCGTCGGCGAAGCCGACCGCGTCCCCTTGGCGGAAGCGCCCCTGGGCGTCGTCGCGGGCGGCGGGGGCGACGCCGCCGGTGGCGATCCCCTCCAGGGCGGCACCAAGGCGCTCTGCGTTCTCCTCCCCCGAGGCGGCCGGATCGAGTTCGACCAAGGCGAGCAGACTCTCCTGCTGGGAGTTGGCGGTGACGACGCGGGCCGGCTTCTCCGACAACTCGCAGGCTCGCTCGGCCGCCATAACCACATTGGTGGAGCTGGGCAGGACCAGCACCTCCTCCGCCGGCACCTCGTGGATTCCGGCCAGCAGCTCGTAGGTCGACGGATTGAGGGTCTCGCCGCCCGGGACGACGTGGGCGCCCAACTCGGTGAAAAGGCGTTCCAGGCCCTCGCCCGCGGCCACGGCGAGCACGCCGGTCCGGCCTCCCTCCAGTCGGGCGTGGCGTTCGGCGATCTGCTCGCGCATGTCGGCGACGTCGAGGTTGGTCACCTCGCCTACATCCTCGAAGAGAGTCACCGCGGCCTCGGGCTCGTCGGTATGGACGTGGACCTTCAGCGTCACCTCGTCGCCGACGACCAGGACCGAGTCCCCCAGCTCCTCCAGCCCCGGCACGAACTCGCGGCCGGCCAGCCCCGTTCCCGAGACGATGAAGTTCGTGCAGTAGCGGAAGCGGCTGTCCTCGTGGTGGGGGCGACTGAGGCGGGGCGCCTCCTGGTGGGGGACCGGCGGCAGCTCGGAGCCGTCGCCGCGCAGCCCGGCGACCACCCCGGCGAGGATCAGCACCAAGCCGTAGCCGCCGGCGTCGACCACGCCGGAGTCCTTCAGCACCTCGAGCTGCTCGGGAGTGCGCTCCACAGCGCGCTTCCCGTCCTCCATCGCCCGCTCCAGAACGGCGGCGAGGATCGCATCCTGCTCGGCGTCCGTCACCCCCCGGTCGAGCCGCTGCTTCTCGGCCTCCAGGTGGGCAAGCTGACGAGCGACCGAGTGGGCCATCTCGCGGAAGACGGTCAGCATCGTCCCCTCCGCCGGCTCGCGCACCGACTCATAGGCGGCGTCCGCGGCGCTGGCGAACGAGGACGCGACGAGCACCGGATCGATCAACTCGCCGGGGCGGCTGGCCAGCTCTTCCGCCGCGCCGCGAACGATCTGGCTGAGGATGACGCCGGAGTTGCCACGCGCGCCCATCAGCGCCGCCCGGGCCAGCGCCTGCACCAGCCGGGTCCGCCCCACCTCGTCGACTTCGAGCCCGTCGAGCCGGTCCAGCTCCTCCATCACGGCGCGCATCGTCATCGCCATGTTGTCGCCGGTGTCGCCGTCGGCGACCGGGAAGACGTTGAGGTCGTTTACCTCCTGGCGGCGGGACTCCAGGGAGGCGTAGGCGGAGGTGATGACGCGCCGGAAGCGCTCGATGGACGGATCAGCCATGCGGAGGCTGAATCTACTTGGAGGCTAGGCCGCCTTAGTCACTTTGTTCGCCTTCAGGCAGCGAGTGCAGACGTAGACGCGGCGCTTGGCCCCGCCGTCCTGGATCCGGACCTTCTGCAGGTTCGGGTCGAAGCGGCGCTTGGTGGCGACCATCGAGTGGCTGCGCGAGTTGCCAAACGCCGGTCCTTTGCCGCAGCTGTGGCATACCTTGGCCATGAGGATCGTGGATGGTAGGCGATCAGGCCAGTTGACGTTTTAGGAGGGCCATGCGGGCGACCGTAAGCGCGGCGTTGCGGCCCTGATCGCGCTTGCCCCCGCCCGCCCGGGCGAGGGCCTGCTCCATCGTGTCGCAGGTGATCACGCCGAAGGCGCAGGGCACGCCGGTCGCCAGCTGCACGTCCTGGATGCCGCGGGCGGCCTCGGCGCAGACGAAGTCGTAGTGGTCGGTTTCGCCGCGGATGACGACGCCGAGACAGGCGACGCCGTCGAAGTCGCCGCCGGCGGCGTGCAGCTGCGCCGCGAAGGGCAGCTCGTAGGCGCCGGGAACGGAGGCGTGGCGGATCGAGGACGCCGGCACGCCCGCCAGCGCGAATCCCTCCTCGGCGCCTTTCAGCAGCCGCTGGGCCAGGTCCTCGTAGAAGCGGCCGACGCAGACCGCGAAACGGGAGGAGGAGAGGATCGAGCGCTCGGCGTCGTCGAAGCTCTCGAGGAACGCGCCGTCCTCAGCCATCCGCCACCTCAGCGTCGCGCTCCTCCTCGTCATGGATCATCTCCTCGTCGAGGGCGAGGCCCTGGTGGTGCAGCGAGTGGCCGAGCTTGTCCCGCTTCGCTCGCAGGTAGGCCTCGTTGTGGGCGTTCGGCAGGGCCTCGATCGGCACCTGCTCGCTGACCGAGAGCCCGTATCCCTCCAGCCCGACGATCTTTTTCGGGTTGTTGGTGAGGATGCGGATGCTGGTCAGGCCGAGGTCGCCGAGGATCTGGGCGCCGATCCCGTAGTCGCGTAGATCGGCGGGCAGGCCGAGTTTGAGATTGGCCTCGACCGTGTCGGCGCCCTCCTCCTGCAACTTGTAGGCGCGCAGCTTGTTGAGCAGGCCGATCCCGCGCCCCTCCTGGGAGAGGTAGAGCAGGACGCCGCGGCCCTCGCGCTCGATCATCGAGAGCGCTGCGGTCAACTGGTCGCCGCAGTCGCAGCGCAGGCTGTGGAAGACGTCGCCGGTGAGACACTCGCTATGGACGCGGATCAGCACGTCCTCGGCGCCGTCGACCTCGCCCTTGACCATCGCGACGTGGTGTTTGTCGTCGACCAGGGAGCGGTAGCCGACCGCGGTGAAGTCGCCGAACTCGGTGGGGAGCGCGGTGGCGACGACCCGCTCGACCAGCTTCTCGGTGCGGCGGCGGTAGGCGATCAGGTCGGCGACCGTGACCATCTTCAGCTTGTGCTTCTCGCAGTAGGGGATCAGGTCGGGGACGCGGGCCATCGTGCCGTCGTCGTTCATCACCTCGCAGATCACGCCGGCGGGAATGAGGCCGGCGAGGCGGGCGAGGTCGACGCTGGCCTCGGTGTGGCCGGTGCGCTCCAGGACGCCGCCGTCTTTGGCTCGCAGCGGGAACATGTGGCCGGGGACGACGATGTCCTTGGGGCCGGAGCCGGGGTCGATCGCGACCTGGATCGTGTGAGCGCGGTCGTGGGCGGAGATGCCGGTGCTGACGCCCCCGGCCGCTTCGATCGTGACCGTGAAGGCGGTTTGCAACGGCGCCTCGTTCTTGGCCGCCATCAGGTTGAGCCCGAGCCGCTCGCAGCGCTCCGCGGTCAGCGCCAGGCAGACCAGCCCGCGCGCCTCCTTGGCCATGAAGTTGACCGCCTCCGGCGTGGCGAACTGCGCGGCCATCACCAGGTCGCCCTCGTTCTCGCGGTCCTCGCCATCGCAGACGACGACCATGCGGCCGCGCCGGATCTCCTCGATCGCCTCTTCGATCGTCGAGAAGGGGCTGTCGCCCTTCTCCGTCGCGTCCTCTGTCCTCCGCGTCTCCGTCATCTGGCTCACGCCTGCTCCTTTCCGGCCAATGGTCCCATGATCCGCTCCACGTACTTCGCCACGATGTCGCACTCGATGTTCAGCCTGTTGCCCTGCGCCAGTTCGCCGAGGCTCGTTCGCTCCAAGGTCTCAGGGATGAGAGAAACCTCGGCCCAGTCGTCCCCCAGCGCCGCGACGGTGAGGCTAACGCCGTTCAAGGCGATCGAGCCCTTCTCGACCACGTAGCGCGCCAGCTCGGGCTCCAGCGCCACTCGCAGGCGCCGCGCGAACCCGTCCTCGGCCAGGGAGACGACCTCCCCCACGCCGTCGACGTGCCCCTGAACGATGTGCCCGCCGAGGCGATCGGAGGCCTTCATCGCCAACTCCAGGTTGACCCGGTCGCCAGCGCTCAAGCCGCCGAGCGAGGTCACCTCAAGCGTCTGGTTCATCGCCTCGACTTCGATTTGCCCGTCGCCTGCCTCCCCCTCCCCAGGTGCAACGCTTTGTCCCCCCATAACGGGGCTTACGCGTTGCACCTTGGTTAGGCAGACGCCGTCGACAGCTACCGAGTCGCCGGGGGCGATTTCAGGAGCCAGCTTCGTCGCGATCCGCAGACGCGCCCCCTCGGCGCCGGCCTCGACCGCCTCCACCCTGCCGATGTCTTGAATCAGTCCGGTGAACATCACCACTCCTTGAACCGGGCCGTGATCAGGGTGTCGTCGGAGTCGTTCAATGCCGGCAGTCGCTTGGAACCGCTCAGCAGAACCGGGGCGACGAAGATACGTGCTTCGTCGACCTCACCTGCTTCGACGAATGCGGCGGCAAGGGTCGGCCCTCCTTCGAGGAAGAGGCTCGTGATGCCGCGACGACCGAGATCCGCCAGAGCGGCGGGAATGCCATCGGCGACGACGATCTCGGCGCCTGCTTTCCGCAGGGCCGTGGCGTCGGCCTCGGGAGAAACGACGACAATCACCGGGGACTGATCCAGGCTCCGGAGCAGCTGCGAATCATGCGGAAGCCGCGCCTGCCGGTCGAATACGACGCGAATCGGCTGACGGGGTGCCGTTCCGCTGCGACTTATCCCTGGCATACCGGGATAAGTCGCAGCGGAACGGGGGTTGGGGGTGGCGCGGGCCGTGAGAAGGGGGTCGTCGGCTAGGACAGTGCCGATGCCTACGGCTATCGCGTCGTGCTCGGCACGCCAGCGATGAACCAGCTCACGGCTGTGCTCACCGGAGATCCACTGCGAGTCGCCGGGCGGCGTCGCGAACCTGCCGTCCATCGACATCGCCATCTTCAGAGTCACCAGCGGCAGCCCGGTGCGAGCGTGCTTGCGGAACGCCTGGTTGAGCAGTCGCGCGGCAGCGGCCTCCTCACCGGCCGCGAACTCGACCTCGACGCCCCCGTCGCGAAGGATCCCGGGCCCGCGCCCAGCGGCCTTCTCACTCGGATCGTCGGAGGCGATGACGACGCGCCCGATCCCGGCCTCAAGGATCGCCTCCGTGCAGGGGGGCTGCCGCCCTTGATGCGCACAAGGCTCCAGCGTCACGTACATAGTCGCCCCACGGGGATCCTCACCACGTTCCTGGCAATCATTGAGGGCCGCCCGCTCGGCATGAAGGTCGCCCAATGCAGCATGAAAACCCTCACCAATCACCTCACCGCCTCGCACAAGCACAGCACCAACCAGCGGGTTCGGGCTGACTCGCCCACGCCCACCCTCGGCCAGCTCCAAGGCTCGTTGCAAGTAGGACCGATCGGTATCTGTCAGCGGTGCGGTCATCAGACTGATTGACAAGTCAATCAATAGTACTGCCGATACTCTGCCCCCGCCCGATGAAGCTGATCATCCAAATTCCCTGTCTGAACGAAGAATCGACACTGCCCGCGACTATCGTCGACCTGCCACGGCAGATCGAGGGGATCGACGAGATCGAGTTGCTGGTGATCGACGACGGCTCGACCGACCGCACGGTCGAGGTCGCCCGCGAGCTCGGAGTGGAGCACATCGTCCGGCTGACGAACAACAAGGGCCTCGCCGCGGGGTTTCAGGCCGGCCTCGACGCCTGCCTCAAGCTCGGCGCCGACATCGTCGTCAACACCGACGCCGACAACCAGTACCGAGGCGCCGACGTCGCCAAGCTGGTCGCGCCGGTGCTCGCCGGCGAGGCCGACATCGTCGTCGGCGACCGCCAGGTCTCCCAGATCGACCACTTCTCCGGCTCGAAGAAGGCGCTGCAGCGGATCGGAAGCTGGGTCGTGCGGCGGCTCTCCGACACCGAGATCGCCGACGCCACCTCCGGCTTTCGCGCCTACAACCGCGAGGCGGCCCTGGGCCTGCTCGTCGTCGACAACTTCACCTACACCCTGGAGAGCCTGATCCAGGCGGGCAAGATGCTGGTCGCCGTCGACCAGGTCGAGATCGCCACCAACCCGCAAACGCGGGAGTCGCGGCTGTTCGACTCGACAGGGTCATACGTTCGCCGCAACGCCCTCTCGATTCTGCGCATCTACGCCCGCTACGAGCCGCTGCGCGTGTTCTCGACCGCGGGGCTCATCGTCGGGGTATTTGCCCTGGCCGCCTGGGCGCCGTTCCTGATCGACTGGATCTTCAACGGCGACACCTCCGGCCACATCCAGTCGCTGATCCTCGGCGCGGTCCTCTTCATCGCCGCCGTGCAGCTGCTGGCGCTGGGGGTGATCGGCGACCTGCTGGCCGGGCAGCGGGTGATGACGCAGCGCGTCTTCGAGCGGGTGCGCCGGGTGGAGCTGTCGCTGGGCGTCGAGCCCTCCCACTACGAGCGCGGCGCGCCCGGCCGCTGATGCGGTTGCGACGGACAGCGTCGGGCTCCCGGGGGGAGGCCGGCACCGAGGGCACCGCCGACTACGGCAGGACGGCGAGCTTCCTCGCCGTAGGCGTGGGCCTCACCGGCGCGATCACCTACGCCTACTTCTTCATCGCCTCGCACGTGCTGTCGAAGCCCGACTACGGCGAGATCACCGTGCTCTGGTCGGCCGTCTTCATCACCGTCTCGACTCTCTACCGGCCGGTCGACCAGCTGCTCTCCCGCCACATCTCCGAGCGGCTGGTGAAGGGGGAGCCGATCGCCGAGCCGGTGCGGGTGGCGGTGAAAATCCAACTCGGCCTCGCCGCCGCCTTCTCCGTCGTCACCCTCGCCCTGCACGAGCCGATCGCCGACGGGCTGCTGGAAGGGAAGGAAACCCTCTACTGGGTCTTCTTCTCGGCCGTCCTCTTCTACGCGGCGAGCTACTTCGCCCGCGGCTACCTCGCCGGGCACCGCCGCTTCGGCCTCTTCACCGCATTGATCCTCTCCGAGTCGGTCTTCCGCACCCTCTTCGCCGTGCTGGTCGCGATCGGTCTACTAAGCGGCCAGTCCGCCGTCGCAATCGGCATAGTCGCCGCCCCAGCCCTCTCCTTAATGGTGGTCCCGGCTGCCTTCGCTCGGCGAACGCGGCAGAGCGCGCCGGGGTCATCCGAGAACGAATTCAGCCTGCGCCATGGCTCCGGCTTCGCCGCCGCCGTCCTGCTGATCATGTTCAGCGAGCAGGTCTTCCTCAACGCCGGGCCGCTGATCATCCGCGGCCTCGAGGGGGCCGCCGCCGCCGGCTTCATCTTCAACGTGCTGATGATCGCCCGCGCCCCGCTGCAGCTCTTCCAGGCGGTCTCGACCAGCATCCTCCCCCACCTGACCAGCCTCCACACCTCCACCGAGGAGGGCAGCGAGAAGGAGTTCCACCACACGGTGCGGATGGTGCTGGCGGCGCTTGCCGCGTTCACCGCGCTCGTCGCGATCGTCGTGTTGATCGCCGGCCCAGAGCTGATGCAGCTCGCCTTCAGCGACAAGTTCACCTACGACCGCGCCGGCCTGCTGCTGATCACCGCCGGGATGGGCCTCTATCTCTCCTCGGTGACGATCAACCAGGCCTGCCTCGCCCAGGGTCAGGTGCGGCGAGCTTCGACACGCTGGATCGGCTGCGCCGCCTTTTTCATCCTCTGGTGCTTCCTGCCGCTGATCTCCGACGAGTTCCGCCGGGTGGAGGTCGGGTTCACCCTCACCGCGGGGCTGCTGCTGGGACTGCTGTTCTTCATCTACCGCCGTCCCCACGAGCGGGCGGAGGACGTGCCGCAGGCGGGCTCCACCGAGGAACTGGAGACCCGGCTGGCGGCGGCCGACGAGGGGGCCATCTAGGGTTCCCCGATGGGAGGCGACGCCGAGCTGATTCTGATTGCCGGCGCCCTGCTCGCCGCGGGCATAGCCGGGGCACTGCTCGCCGAGCGGGTGCGCATCCCGGGGCTGCTGCTCTTCCTCGGGCTGGGGATGCTGGCCGGCTCGGAGGGAATCGGCGGGATCGAGTTCGACGACGCCGAGCTGGCGCGGACGCTGGGGACGATCGCCTTGGTGCTGATTCTCTTCGAGGGCGGGCTGACCGCCGGCTGGTCGGAGATCCGCCCGGTGTTGGGCACGGCGGCATCGCTGGCGACGGTCGGGACTGTCGCCACCGCCGTTGTCGCCGGACTTGCCGCGAGATGGATCTTCGACCTCACCACCCTGGAGGGAATGCTGGTCGGCGCCGCGATCGCGGCCACCGACTCCGCCGCGATCTTCGCCGTGCTGCGCCGCTCGACCCTGGAGAAACGGCTGGCGCGCTCGCTCGAGGGGGAATCGGGGATGAACGACCCGGTCGCCCTGCTGCTGGTGATCGGCTTCATCGACTGGATCCAGGATCCCGGCTACGGCTTCGTCGACATGGCCGGGTCTCTCGTCCTCAGACTGGCGTTGGGGGCGGCGATCGGGCTGGCGTTGGGGCGGGTCGCGGTCATCGCGCTGAACCGGGTGCGGCTCCCCACCGATGGGATCTACCCGGTGGCGACGATCGCGATCGCCGGGCTCGCCTACGGCCTTGCGGAGGTCGCCCATGGCTCCGGCCTGCTTGCCACCTACCTCACCGCTCTCTCCCTGGGGTCCGGCAACATCCCGGCCCGCCGCACGGTCGTCGCCTTCCACGAGGGCCTTGGCTGGGTGGCCCAGATCGCCCTCTTCATCCTGCTCGGACTGTTGGTCTTCCCCAGCACACTGGGGGATGTGGCAGTCGAGGGCCTCGCCCTCTCAGCAGTGCTGATCCTTGTCGCGCGGCCCCTCGCCGCGTTCGCGGCGACCCTCGTCACGTCGCTCAACATGCGGGAGCGGGCGATGCTCGGCTGGGCGGGGTTGCGCGGGGCGACGCCGATCTGGCTCGCCACGTTCCCCGTCGTCGCCGGGGTCGGCGGCGGGACGGAGCTGTTCTCGATCGTCTTCTTCGTCGTCGTCACCTCGACCCTGATTCAGGGAGCGAGCTTCGAGCCGCTGGCGACGCGCCTGGGGCTGACGACGAGCGAGCCGGCGCTGCCCCGGCGTCTGCTGGAGTCGGGGCGAATCCGCCGCATGGGGGGCGACGTGATCGCCTATCGCTTGCGACCGGAGGCGGCGGCGGCCGGCCGTCTGGTGAGGGACCTGGGGTTGCCGCGCGAAGCGCTGGTCAACGTGATCGTCCGCGACGGCAGGGCAATTCCCCCACGCGGCTCCACCGAGTTGCGTGAGGGCGACGAGCTGCACATCCTCGTCCGGGGGGAGCTGCGCGACGAGGTGGAAGCGTTGACCAATCGCTGGCACGAGGGGCCGATCGGGGCGCCCGTGCCTCCACCGCTGCCCCGTCGCGGCGCCTCGCAGGTCTTCACAGTCCGCCCGGGAGGCGACATCGACGATCCCTCGGCGCCAAGCGCGGTGAACGGCATCCCCGTCGCCGCGGTGTTGCGCAGCCGCCGAGACCGCTCCACCGCCTTGGTCGCCCTCGCCGACGGTCGCTATGCGATCACTTCGGAAACCGTGGTGGCGGTCGGGGGGCGCCGCGCTCTGGCCAACTGGTGCGAGCGCCGCGCCGAGCGCGGCAACGGAGACCCGGCAGAGCAAGCCTGGTGGCAGGAGGTAGTAGGCGCCCTGATCGCGCGGGGCTAGGAAGCGCCGGCGGCCGAGGCGATCGCGACGTAAGCGGCCGCGGGATCGTCGGCGCCGAAGATGGCGGAGCCGGCTACGAAGAGGGAGGCGCCTGCCTCGGCTATCGGCCCGGCGGTGGCGGCATCGATGCCGCCGTCGACCTCGATCTTCGCGTCGCCGACGAGCGGCGCGAGACGGCGAAGCTTGTTGTGGGACTCGGGGATCAAGCTCTGGCCGCCCCAACCGGGGTTGATCGTCATGCAGAGGACTATGTCGGCGTAGCCGCGCAGCTCGGCGACGGCCTCGGGGGGAGTCTGGGGGTTGATCGCGAGGCCCGCCAGGCAGCCCAGCTCGTTGATCGCCGAAAGAACCCGATTCGCGTGCGGGGTCGCCTCGGCGTGGAAGGTGATCGAATCGGCGCCGGCCTCGGCGAAGGCCTCGACGTGACGGTCGGGCTCGGCGATCATCAGGTGGACGTCGAGCACGCCGCCCGCATCGTGGACCTGGTCGGCGATCGAGCCGGCGACCAGCGGGCCGATCGTGATCGGCGGGACGAAATGGCCGTCCATCACGTCTACGTGGATCACCCGCGCACCGGCGGCCATCACCTCGTCGACCTGGCTGCCAAGGCGAGCGAAATCGGCCGAGAGGATCGACGGCGCCACCCGCGGCTCGGCGATCAACTCCTTCATCCGCGCGCTCATATCGGCCTCAACATCGAGGCTCTGCAGGTCTGGCATTGCATGTCTTCGGTATGGCTCATGCGGGCGATGGTCTGGTGCTCGCCGCAGTCGGGGCATTGCGAGACGAGCTCGAAGCGGCGCAGACAGTACACGCAGCGAAAGCGGCCCGGCAACTGCGCCGGGCGCAGCCACGGCTCGTCGCAGCCCGGGCACTTGGCCCGACGCAACGGGCTCGCCGCCCCCTCGCTTCCCCTGCCGGATTCGCTCATACGCATCCGATCATGCCGATTCATCCGGGCTGACGTCGTAGGCCGGCGATGAAGAATCCCGTCGTGCGATCGCGGTCGGGACGCAGGCGCAGGCAGCGAGGGTCGAGCGGTGAGGCGAGGGCGGGCGCGCGGGCGCCGAGATCCTCGACCTCGAACGGCGGAACCTCGCCGCCGGCCGACGCCTCGAGCAGCGCCGCGATGCGGTCCTCGCTCTCCCGCCGGGAAATCGTGCAGGTCGCGTAGACGAGGATCCCGCCGGGGCGAACGACGCCGGCCGCCCGCCGCAGCATCCGGTCCTGGAGCTCGGCCAGTCGCTCGATCGCCTTCGGCGACTTGCGCCAGCGGGCATCGGGCCGAGAGGCGAGCCCGCCGAGGTCGGAGCAGGGCGCGTCGAGCAGGACGCGATCGAAGCCGGGCGCCATCTCCATCTCCGCCGCGTCGGCCTCGATCGCGGTGATGCTGCGCAGCCCCAGCCGGCGCGCTTGGTCGGCGACCTCGGCTGCGCGACCGGGCTCCAGCTCTACCGAGATCGTCTCGCCGCGATCGCCCATCCGCGCGGCGATCTGACCGGTCTTGATCCCGGGGCCGGCGCAGAGGTCCAGCATGTGCTCGCCATCTCGGGGGTCGAGGACTTCGACGACGGCGGCCGAGCCGCGGCTCTGCGGAGTCAGCTCGCCGGCCGCGATTCGCGCCGCCACCCCCTCCCCCATCCGCCCCTCGATCACGATCGACTCGGGCGCGGCAAGCGGCCATGCGGCCTCGGGCGCCCGCGCTTCGACGCCCTCTTCTTCGAGCTGCGCCAGCAGTCTGTCCCTGTCGACGCGGAGCGTGTTCACCCGCAGCGCCACCTCGGCCGGCTCGTTGCAGGCGGCGAGCAGGGAACGGGCGTCCTCGGGCCCCAGCTCCTCCCACCACATCCGCGCCAGCCAGAGCGGCGCGGAGTGGGCGACGGCCGCCGCCTCGGGAGTCGAGTCGTCGCCGAGCAGGGAAGCGGTCAGCTCCCCGCGCTCGCGGATCGCCCGGCGCAGGACCGCGTTGACGAGGCCGGAGGCGTGGGCGGCGCCGGCCCGCTTCGCCAACTCGACGGCCTGGTCGACCGCGGCGTGGTCGGGCGTCGCGTCGGCGAAGAGCAGCTCATAGAGACCGAGACGCAGGGAAGCGAGCACCGGAGGGTCGAGGAGCCGGGTCGAGCGGCCGGCCAGGCGGTCGATCGCGGCATCGGCGGTGCCGCGCCGCTGAACCGCGCCGTAAGCGAGCCGCTGCGCCTGGGCGCGCTCCCGGCCGGCTACGCCGCGCTCGTCGGCCGCCGCGCGAAAGGCGCGCTCGGTGAAAGCGTCGTCCTCGAAGGTCGCCCGAATGACTTCGAAAGCGAGCGCTCGCGCCGGGGCGATCTCTCTCACAGCTTCGGCAGCGGGTGCCCGCGCAGGTAGGCGTCGGCTTGCATCGGCTTGCCTCCTTGCGGCTGGACGACCTCCAATCGCAGGGCGCCCTGGCCGCAGCCGAGCAGCAGCGCCCCCCACTCGGAGTGGACCTCCCCCGCCTTGACGCCGACGTCCACGGCGCGGGCCCGCCGCACCCCCAGCCTCTCGCCGCCGGCGACCTCCAGGTAGGCCCCGACGTGGGGCGTCAGGGCCCTGACCGCGCGCGACAGCTCGATCGCGGGGCGCTTAGGGTCGAGCCGGCGCTCCGCGGAATCGATCTTCTCGGCGTAGGTAGCCGCGTCCTCGTCCTGGTCGGAGAACTCGAGCTTCCCCTTCGCCTGCCGGTCGAGGGCCTCGACGAGCATCTCGGCGCCGAGCGCGGAGAGCCGGCCGGAGAGTGCATCGAAGTCCTCCTCGCCGCCGATCTCGACCTCCTCCCGCAGAGCGACCGGGCCGGAGTCGAGACCCTCCGTCACCCGCATGATGCTTACCCCGGTGCGCTCATCGCCGGCCATGATCGCCCGCTCGATCGGCGCCGCGCCACGCCAGCGGGGCAGCAGCGAGGGATGGACGTTCAGCATCGGCCACTCCGAGAGCAGGGGCTCGCGGATCAGCTGGCCGAAAGCGCAGACGGCGACGGCCTCGGGCCCGGCGGCGCGGATGCGCTCGAGCGCATCCCCGTCATTGACGTTCTGGGCCTGCAGCAACTCGATCTCCAGCTCGCGGGCGACCTCCGCCGCGGGGGGCGATTGCGTCTTGCGCCCGCGCCCCTTGGGACGGTCGGGAGGGGTGACGACGAGCAATGGGCGGTGCGGGGAGTCGGCGAGGCGGCGCAGCACATCGGCGGCGAAGGCCGACGTCCCTAGATAGACGGTCCTCACGCGTCAGTGCGAGGTTCGCGGTGCTCGCCGGTGGGCTCTTCGGAGCCTTCTTCGGCAGGCGGGCTATAGCCACCGCCCTCGCGCAGGGCTCTCAGCGCGCCCTTGCGCTGCTCGCGCGGGGCGCGGTCGAGGATCAGGACGCCGTCGAGGTGGTCGATCTCATGCTGCAGCACCCTCGCCTCGAGACCCGAGGCCTCCAACACGATCCCCTCGCCGGCGGTGTCGACGCCCGCGATCCTCGCGTGCAGCGGCCGCTCGACGTCCATCGAGACTCGCGGCAGGCTGAGGCAGCCCTCCTCGGCGACGACGGCTTCGCCGGAGAGCCACTCGAACTCCGGATTGACCAGCGCGGTGGGCTCGGAGTCGGGGCCCGCCTGGAAGACGAGCACCCGGCGCAGGATCCCGAGCTGGGTCGCGGCGAGGCCGACGCCCATCCCGTCGCGCATGATCTGGATCATCCGCTCGACCTCGGCGCGCAGCTCGGGGCCGAACTCGGTGACCGCCGAGGCTCTGCTCTTCAGCACCGGGTCGCCGAACTTGACCACCCTGGCGAGAGCCGCCTCGCGCCGCTCCAGCAGCTCCGCCTCAATCCGGTGCTCGCCGGTGTCGATCTCGACCTTGTCGCTCATCGAATATCCGAGTCTAAGGACTGTGTTGGGTTTCCTATTGGGGATCCACGTCGACTCCGATGCTCACCTCGCGCAGGGAGCGATCGGCGGCGAGTCGCTCCACCACTTCGCGAACGACGGCCACTGTTCCTTCCCGGTCCGCGGCCTTCATCAACAGGCGGCGGCGATGCCGGCCACGGACGCGGAACATCGGAGCGGGGCCGAGCAGGTCGGTTCCCTCCGGCAGCGCGTCGGCCAGCTCACCGGCGAGATGTGCCGCGACGGAGCCCAGCCGCGGCTCCAGCTCGGAGGAGAGGTTGATCCGCGTCAGGTGGGAGAAGGGCGGGTAGCGGAGCGCGCGGCGGCGCTCCAGCTCTCCCTCGAGGAACGCGGCGGCGTCGTGACCGGCGGCGCGGGCGATGCTCGGCGCCTCCGGCGCCAGGGTCTGGACGATCACCTCTCCCCCCGCCTCGCCACGGCCGCTGCGGCCCGCGAGCTGGGCCACCATCGCGAAGGTCCGCTCGCCGGCGCGGAAGTCGGGGAAGCGCAGGGTCGCATCGGCGTCGAGGATCGCGCTCAGCGTCACCTCGGGGAAGTCATGGCCCTTGGCGACCATCTGGGTGCCGACCAAAACGGCGCTGTCCGCGACGTCGAAGCGGGCGAGGATCTCGGCGTGGGCGCCGCGCCCGGCGGCGATGTCGGAGTCGAGGCGGAAGACCGGCATCGGCCCCAGGCGGCGGGTGAGCAGCTCTTCGATCCTCTGCGTTCCCGCCCCCGCCCGCGACAGCGTGGTCGAATCGCACTTGCCGCAGACGCTCGGCAGCGTTTCGGCGTGAGAGCAGTGATGGCAGACCAGTCGGCGGCTGTGGCGGTGGACGATCAGGGAGACGTCGCAATTGGGGCAGTTCCAGTGATGGCCGCAGGAGCGGCAGGTGAGCCAAGGGGCGAAACCGCGGCGGTTGATCATCACGATCGCCTTGGCGCCTGCCCGGCGCACGCCCTCCAGCGCCTCCCAGGTGGCGGGGTGCAGCGGCCCCGAGCGCGGGTCCGTGCCGCGCATGTCGAGCACTTCCACGGGCGGCATCCGCAGGCCGTCGACCCGGCGCGGCAACTCCAGTCGCGGCATCCCCAGCCAGGTTTCCGGACGTGGGGTCGCGGTGCCGGCGAGGAGGACCGCGCCGCATTCGGCGGCGCGATGCCGGGCGACCGCGCGGGCGTCGTAGCTGGGGTCGCCCTCCTGCTTGTAGGAGGGGTCGTGCTCCTCGTCGATGACGAGGAGGCCGAGGTTCTCCACCGGGGCGAAGACCGCCGAGCGGGGGCCGACGCAGACGCTCGCCTCGCCGCTGCGCAGCCGCCGCCACTCGTCGTAGCGCTCGCCGTCGGTGAGAGCGGAGTGCAGGACGGCGATGCGGTCGCCGAGCCGGGCGCGGAAGCGGGCGACTGCCTGCGGGGCGAGGCCGATCTCCGGGACGAGGACGATCGCCCCTCGCCCCATCGCCAGCGCCGCCTCGACCGCGGCGAGGTAGACCTCGGTCTTGCCCGAGCCGGTGACCCCGTGCAGGAGCAGCTCGCGGTCGGCGCCCGTCGCGCCGTCCAGCGCGGCGACGATCGCCGCCACCGCCTCGTCCTGTTCAGGGAGGAGCTTTGGCGCGCCCGCGGCCGCCGTCCCGACACCTGTGTGCTCGACCCGGGGGCGGGCGCGGCGTCTTCTCACTCCGGCGCCCGGCGGCAGGACCAAGCGCAGGCCGCGTGAGGGAGTGGAGCAGTACTCGCGGGCGACCCAGAGGCCGAGCCGGACCAGCTCCGCCGGGACTCCCGTCTCCAGCGCCTCGATCGGCTCGGCGAGGCGCTCCGGGGGGATCTCTGAGGTCTCGGCCAGGCCGACGACGACGCCGAGCATGCGCTGCCGTCCAAACGGCACCCGCACCACGCTCCCCACCCCGACATCCGCCATCTCAGCCGGCAATCTGTAGTCGAACGGGCCGCGCAGCGCGCGGGCGGTGGTGAGCGGCTCGACCTTAGCTATCGACACCGATGGAAGGTATGGAGGGGCGCGGACGCCGCGGGTATGCTGGCGCCGGTGAGATCGAGCGAACGAACCTCCATATCTGATTTAGCGTGAGTGAGCGAGGACGAACTCTGTATGTCTAATCTCAACCTCAGTTCCGGCGAGAGGGTGATCTTCCAGGGACACCCTTCCTGGCGAGCGATCCTCGGCTTCTACCTGAAGGGAATCGTCGTCGCGGCTATCGTCGGCGCGATCGCCAAGGTCTTCGGCGCCGGCGGCGGCACCGTCTTCCTCATCGTCTTGGTCGCGATCGGGCTGACCGTGCTGGCGGGCTTCGTCAAGCGGGTCGCGACCACCTACACGATCACCGACCGCCGCCTCAACATCAAGCGAGGGATCGTTTCGCGGGAGATCCAGGAGACGCGGCTGGAGCGCGTGCAGAACGTCAACTACAGCCAGAGCGTCTACCAGCGGATCATGCAGATCGGCGACGTCGACTTCGACACCGCCGCCGGCGACGACTACAACTTCATCTTCGCCGGAGTGGCGGACCCGGGCGACGTCGTCCACCGAGTCGACCAAGCCACCGGCACGCATGCCGCCGGCCCTGAGGGCCTCGGCGAGGCCCAGCCCCCGAGCTAGGCGGGAGTCGCCGCGGCGGCGGCGCTGCGCAGCGCGTCGGCCCGGTCGGTGCGCTCCCAGGTGAAAGCTTCGTCGTCGCGGCCGAAGTGACCGTAGGCGGCAGTGGCTTGGAAGATCGGCCGGTGCAGGTCTAGATAGCGGCGGAAGGCGCCTGGACGGAGATCGAACTCGGCCTCGACCAAGCGCGAGATCTCAGCGTCAGGAAGCTTCCCGGTACCGAACGTTTCGACCATCAGAGAGATCGGGTGCGAAACGCCGATCGCGTAGGCGACCTGGACCTCGCAGCGATCCGCCAGCTCGGCGGCGACGACGTTCTTGGCAACGTGGCGCGCCGCGTAGGCAGCGGAGCGATCGACCTTGGAGGGGTCCTTGCCGGAGAAGGCGCCGCCGCCGTGGCGGGCCATCCCGCCGTAGGTGTCGACGATGATCTTGCGGCCGGTGAGGCCGGCGTCGCCGACCGGGCCGCCGATCACGAACTGGCCGGTCGGGTTGACGAGGAAGCCCTCGCGCAGCCCGCCCTCGTCGTAGAGGCCGGGGACCTCGGCGCCGAGCACGGGAAGCACGACGTGCTCCCAGAGGTCGGGCTTGATCTTCGTCTCGGAGTCGACGCCGTCCGCGTGCTGGGTGGAGATAAGGAGCTTCTCGACCTGGACCGGGCGGCCGTCGGCGTAGCGGACCGTGACCTGGGTCTTGCCGTCGGGGCCGAGGTAGTCGAGCGTGCCGTCCTTGCGCACGGCGGCGAGGCGCTCGGCCAGCCGGTGGGCGATCTGGATCGGCATCGGCATCAGCGAGTCGGTCTCGTTGCTGGCGTAGCCGAACATCATCCCCTGGTCGCCCGCGCCGGCGATCAGCAGCTCGTCGTCGACTGAGCCACCGTCGACCCGCGTCTCATAGGCGGCGTCGACACCCTGGGCGATGTCGGGAGACTGCTTGTCGAGCGAGACCAGGACCGAGATGTGGTCGCAGTTGTAGCCGTAGTCGC
>DATMBX010000045.1:0-4241 GCA_035558955.1 Solirubrobacterales bacterium
CCGAGGAAATCGCCGAGAGAGCGCGGATTCCGATCGAGCGAATGGTCGCAATCGGGTAGCCTCGCGGGCCGCGATGCACCTGACGCCCGTCCCCGATCCCGCCCCCTCGGTCGCCCCCGGGCGCGAGCTCTCGATCGCCGAGCTGGAGCGCTACGCGACGATTCTGCGGATCGCCTGCGTGCGGATGCTCTCGGTCGCCAAGTCCGGCCACCTCGACTCCTCGCTCTCCGCGGCGGACATCGTCGCCGCGCTCTACTACAGGGAGTTGCGCCACGACTCCGCCAACCCCGCTTGGCCCGAGCGCGACCGCTTCGTCCTCTGCAAGGGCCACGCGGCGCCGATCCAGTACGCGGCTCTCGCCGAGCACGGCTATTTCCCGCGCCAGGACCTGATGGGCCTGCGCAAGATCGGCCAGCAGCTGCAGGGCCACCCGGACATGACCCGCACGCCGGGGGTCGAGGTCTCCACCGGCTCGCTCGGCCAGGGCCTCTCGATGTGCGTCGGCATTTGCCTCGCGCTGCGCCTCGACGGGCTCGACGACACCGCGCAGGTCTTCGGAATCCTCTCCGACGGCGACTGCCAGGAGGGGGAGACCTGGGAGGGCGCGGCGGCGGCCGCCCACTACAAGGTCCCCAACCTGACCGCGATCGTCGACTACAACCACCTGCAGACCGACGGCACCACCGAGGAGGTCATGGACACCGGCGACGTGCGCGCCAAGTTCGAGGCCTTCGGTTGGGACGCGATCGAGATCGACGGTCACGACATGGGAGCGATCGTCGAGGCGCTGCGGCGCAGCCGCACTCTGCGCAAGCCGGCGGCGATCGTCTGCCAAACCAAGAAGGGCCGGGGCGTCTCCTTCATGGAGGGCCGTTTCGGCTTCCACGGCAAGCCGCCGAGCCCCGAGCAGGCCGAGGAGGCTTTGGAGGAGTTGGAGGGCCGGCTGGCCGAGCAGGAAGAGGCGCTGAAAGCCGCAAGCGAGGGAGATTCCGATGCCTGAGGCGAAAACCGAGCCGATCGCGACCCGGCAAGCTTACGGCGATGCGCTGGTCGACCTCGGCGAAGCGCACGAGGACGTGGTCGCGCTCGACGCCGACCTCGCCGTCTCCACCCAGTCGATGAAGTTCGGCAAGCAGTTCCCGGAGCGCTTCTTCAACTGCGGCGCCGCCGAGGCGGGGATGATGTCAATGTCGTGCGGGCTGGCGGCGACGGGCAAGGTTCCCTACGCGTCGACCTTCGCCGTTTTCGCCACCGGTCGCGCCTATGACCAGATCCGCCTCGGCATCGCCCACAACGAGTTGAAGGCGCGGATCTGCGCCAGTCACGGTGGCGTTTCGCTGGGCGAGGATGGAGCGTCCCACCAGATGATCGAGGACATCGCTCTGATGCGGGTGATGCCGAAGATGCAGGTGGTCGTTCCGGCTGACTACAACCAGGCCTACCGCGCCGTGATCGAGTCCTACGAGCGCTTCGAGGGGCCGATGTACCTGCGCTTCGGTCGCCCGGCGACGCCGGCGGTCTACCAGGAGATCCCCGAGACGCTCGGTGAGGGCGTCGACGTGCTGCGCGAGGGCCGCGACATCTCCATCTTCGCCTGCGGCCACATGGTCTGGCGGGCCCTGGAGGCGGCCGAGACGCTTTCCCGCGAGGACGGCGTCGAGGCCGAGGTGGTCAACGTGGCGATCGTCAAGCCGCTCGCCTCCCAGGCGGTGATCGAGTCGCTGGCGAAGACCGGGGTGGGGGTCACCGCCGAGGAGCACCGCGTCGTCGGCGGCCTTGCCGACGCGATCCGCGAGGCGGCCGCCGAACAGCACCCTGTCCCGATCTTCGCCCTCGGCATGGGCGACCGCTTCGGCGAGTCCGGCACCGCCGAGGCCTGCATGGAGTACTTCGGCCTGACCGCCGCCGGCATCGTCGAACAGGCCCGTGAGGCCCTGCTCAAGAAGCCGATCGTCTCCCACCCGCCGATACACGGTGGGGAGTGGAACTAGCGCCGTTTACGAACGTTCGCTAACAGTTCGCTAAGGTTTCGCCAACTTACGGTGGGCGGGGTATTGCGCGACTCCGGCTGCGCAGGAGTAACCCTGTATTCGCAGAAGGGAGCCCGGCATGGCCAAAGCGAAGAAGCGAAAGCAGAGTGGCGAGGAGCCGCGGCGGCCACGCAAGGGCGGCCGGCCGATCATCGAGCTGCGCGACGTTACGAAGGTCTACCCGGGGGGGCACATGGCGCTCGACCGGGTTTCGCTGGCGATCGACCGCGGCGAGTTCGCCTTCCTGGTCGGCCCTACCGGCTGCGGCAAGTCGACCCTGATCAAGATGCTGATCCGCGAGCTGTCCGCGACCGAGGGGGCCGTCAGAATCGCCGGGCGCGACATCGGCGCACTGCCGGAGAAGAAGATCCCGCAGCTGCGGCGCAACATCGGCACCGTCTTCCAGGACTTCAAGCTGCTCCCCGACCGCACCGTCTACGACAACGTCGCCTACGCGCTGCAGACGATCGGCGCCGGCCGCTCCGCGATTCGCAGGCAGGTCCCGGAGACGCTGCGCCTGGTCGGTCTCTCGACCAAACTCCACAACTACCCCGACCAGCTCTCCGGCGGTGAGCAGCAGCGCGTCTCGATCGCCCGCGCCTTCGTCAACCACCCGCCTCTCCTGCTCGCCGACGAGCCGAGCGGGAACCTCGACCCGGTCACGTCGATCGGGGTAATGCAGCTCCTCTACCGGATCAACAAGACCGGCACGACCGTCGTCGTCGTCACCCACGACCGCGAAATGGTCGACAACATGCGCCGCCGCGTGATCGAGCTCTACGAGGGCCGCGTCGTCCGCGACGAGGTCAGCGGCGGCTACACCGAGGAGTCGACCACCGAGTTCGGCGTCCGCATGCGCGCCGAGATGGGCGTCGGCCCCGAGGGGCAGACCAACGGCCACGACTCCCACGACTCCCTCTTCTGATCGATGTCCAAGCTGATCTTCTTCATCCAGGAAGCACTTCGCGCGCTGCGCCGCAACGCCGCGCCGAGCATGGCGGCGATCGTGACGACGGTCGTCACAGTCGTCCTGCTCGGGGTGCTGATCCCGATCCTTCAGACGGCGCAGGCGACGAGCGAAGGGGTGCGCGACCAGCTCGAGTTCCGGGTGGCGATCTACGACGACGCCATCGGGTCCGAAGTCGCCGCGCTGCGCAGGGAGCTGGAAGCGATTCCGCACGTCGCCTCGGTGAGCCTGATCACCAAGGCCGAGGCGCTGAGAGAGTTCAGCGAGCAGCTGGACAAGGAGGACAAGGAGGCGATTCTCGCTCAGCTCAACTCGAACCCGCTGCCTCGCAACTTCGCGGTCAAGGCGGACGACGCCGCCAATCTCGCCGCGGTCCGGGAGGCGGTGATACCCACCGGCCCCGACGGCAAGCCACAGCCGATCTCGCCGATCGTCGAGAAAATCTTCGACCGTCAGGAGGCCGCCCAGCAGATCGAGCAGGTGACGGGCGCGCTGAAGATCGTGCTGACCGTGATCACCGCGCTGTTGATCGTCGCTTCGTTGATGCTGGTCGGCAACACGATCCGCCTCTCTATCTTTACCCGCCGCCGCGAGGTCGAGGTGATGCGGCTGGTCGGCGCGACCCGCTGGTTCATCCGCTGGCCGTTCATGATCGAGGGGATGGTGGTCGGTTTCACCGGGGCTTTGCTGGCCATACTGGTTCTGTGGCTGGGCAAGATCACCATCGCCGACCCCTTGAGCGACACCTTCTCCTTCCTGGAGGCGGCGACCAACGGCACGATGTCGTTCCCCGCCCTGGTCGCGGTTCTCTTCGGCGCCGCGGTGCTGGTCTCCGCGGTCGGCTCCGGCATCACCCTGCGGCGCTTCCTCAAGGTCTGAGGCCGGCGTGAGGGCCCGTGGCGCCATCGCCTTCGGCGTGGCCCTGCTCGCGATGCTCTGCGCCGGGCTCTGGCTCGGTGGGCACCCGAGCAAGCTGCCGGTTTTCCTGCGCGGTCCCTTCGTCGACGATCGGGCCGGCTTGACGGCCGAGGCCGCCGGCCTGATCGAGGACAACTACTTCCGCCAGGTCGATGGCGGAGAGCTGACCGACGCTTCCCTGCAGGGCATGGTTCGCGGCTTGCGCCGTCGCTACCGCGATCGCTTTTCCGAGTACTTCTCCTCGGAGAGCCTGGCCCGCTTCAACGAGGCGATCAGCGGCCGCTTCTCGGGGATCGGGCTCAGCGTGAGCAGAGTCGAGCTGGGGC
>DATMBX010000046.1:0-50082 GCA_035558955.1 Solirubrobacterales bacterium
AGATCCCCGAGATTCCCCCCCTGGTGGAGCTGGCGCTGGAGCGCGGCGTCATCCTGCGCGAGCCCAGCGGCGCCCTCCTCTACGAGACCGGCGACGAGAGCTACCCGCACCTGCCGCTCAGCCGCACCGACGGCTTCCCCACCCACCACCTGCGAGTCGTCGTCACCTGGCACACGATGATGCGCGACGAGCGCGGCTCCGAGTTGGTCCATCTCTCCGGCGACGAGTGGCGCGCCAACGTCGTCCACGTCGAGAAGCTGCTGCGGAGGCTGGAGCCCGGCGTCCCGGTCCTGCCCAGCCGGCATCTGATGCACGGGATGGTGACCGGAGAGAGCGGCGAGCTCAGCTCCGGCAAGGGCGAGGCGCTCTTGATCGACGACCTTCTCGACGAGCTCGCCGCCCACCCGCAGGTGACGGCGGCGGCGCAGGAGGGAGAGGAGCGTCGCTGCGCCCCGGACGACCTCGTCGCGATCGCGCTCTTCGGCTTCTGCCTCGACCGCCCGCTGGTGAAAAGGCTCGCCTGGGCGCCGACCGACGTCCTCCTCAACCCCGACATCAACATCGGCTGGCGGATCGCGCTGGCCTGGTCGAAGGCATGGGATCCGGCCAACGACGCCGGCGAGAACACTCCCGAGGGCGATGCCGATTACCGCTTCGCCGTCCTCCAGTCCCAGCTCCACCGCCGCATGCTCGCCCCCGCGGTCGAGGCGCTGGACCTGCTCAAGTTCGTTCGCTTCCTCGGCCACCTCAGCACCTGGTACCTCGACGCCTCTGCCGACCCACGCGTCGGCCGCGCGATGCGCGCCACGCTCGCCGCCGGCATGTCCGCCGCCGGCCTGCTGCGTAACCGACATTGACCACACCAGCGTGGGGTAAATGTCGGTTACGCGTCAGATTCCCGCCTGGCTAGGCTTGTGACGAGCATGAGCGAACGAGCCGCCCACCTCAACGAGACGGACAACTACGGCCCCGCCTTCATGCGTGTCGCCGCGGCGCTCGGCGAATACGACTCGACCCAGGAGGATGCCGCCGCCGCGATCGAGCTGCTCGGCCTGGCGCCGGGGGCGCGGGTGCTCGATGCAGGCTGCGGTTTCGGCCGCTTTACCGCCGCGATGGCCGAGCAGGGCTGCGAGACGATCGGCGTCGATATCTCCCCCGCCGCGATCGCCGAGGCCGAGCGGCGCTGCCCCGGTCCCACCTACCTCGTCGCCGACCTGACCGAGCCGCTGCCCGAGGGCGTCGGCCCGTTCGACGCGCTGCTCAGCATGTACTCCAGCTACGGCTACGGCGCCACGGTCGAGGAGGACGAGGCGATGCTGCGCGCATTCCGCCGGGCGCTGAAGCCCGGCGGGCGGCTGCTGATGCAGCTCTCCGACCTCGAGCGCTCCCGCTTCCGGCTCAGAACAGACGAGGGCGTCGTCATCCGCGAGACCAATGGCGTCACCGAGACCCTCGACGTCGACTTCTCGACCGGCATGCTCCACGTCAGATACGAGCTGGGCGACGACGTTGTCGACTCGCGAATCCGCATGTACGAGGCGGAGGACCTGGAGAAGATGGTCATCGAAGCCGGCTTCCACCACGTCGAGCGCTACGGCGACCTCACCGGCGCCCCCAAGCGCCCCAAAGACCGCCTAGTCCTAATCGCAACGGCATGACCCCCGCCGATTCTCAACCCCATCCCTCAGGTGCAACGTTTTATCCCCCTAATACGGGGACAAAACGTTGCACCGCGGTGGTGGTGGACGCCTACTCCACCGGGGCTAGATTGGCGCCTCGATTTGCCGCGGCCGGCCTGCGCTGCGTCCACGTGCAGAGCAGGCCCGACATGCCCGACTTCTACCTGCGCTCCTTCCGCCCCGAGGACTTCGCCGAGAACATCGTCCACGAGGGCGACCTCGAGGCGACCGCGGCGCGTGTCGCGGCGCACGATCCCGCCTTCGTCGTCGTCGGCTCCGAGCCCGGCGTCCTCCTCTCCGACGCGCTCAGCGAGCGCCTCGGGCTCCCCTCGAACGGGACCGGGCTGAGTCAGGCTCGACGCGACAAGCACGAGATGGCCGGCGCCCTGCGTGCCGCCGGCCTGCGCGCGGTCGAGGAACTGAAGACCGGCGACGCCGCCGAAGCCGCGGCCTGGGCGCGGGAGCGCGGCGAGTGGCCGGTAATCGTCAAGCCGCTCGACAGCGCCGGCACCGACAGCGTCGCCCTCTGCGAGGACCCGGCCGCGATCGAGGCCGCCTTCGCCGCGACCCTCGGCCGCCCCAACGCCCTGCTCGGCGCCAACCGCGAGCTGCTCGTGCAGGAGTTCCTCCAGGGCACCCAGCTCTTCTGCAACTCGATCAGCTGGGACGGCGTCCACCACATCTCCGAGATCTGGCGGGACACCAAGCGCCGCGTTGCCGGCAACCTCGTCTACGACTTCGAGGACCTCCTTCCCCGCAACGGCGAGCAGCAGGACCAGGTCGCCCCATACGTGGAGCAGGTGCTGGGCGCGCTGGGGGTCCGCTTCGGCCCCGCCCACACTGAGGTGATGCTGACCGCCGACGGGCCGGTGCTGGTCGAGTCCGGGGCGCGCATGCACGGCTCCGTCCGCGACGACGTGATCGACCGCTGCACGCCCAGCCACCCGACAGTCGTCGCCGAGGCCTACCTCGACCCCGCCTCGGTCGCCCGGCGCGCCGCGCGGCCCTACGAGCTGGCGGCCCGCTCGCGCTGCGTGATGCTGATCTCCCAGCACGAGGGGAGAATCGTCTCCGCTGAGGGCATGCAAGGGGTCGAGGCGCTGCCCAGCTTCGCCGGCTCGATTGCCGTCTCCCAGCCCGGCGAGATGTTGGAGCGCACCGTCGACCTCTTCTCCTGCCCGGGGATGATCTACCTCGTCGATCCCGACATCGAACGGCTGCGCGCCGACTACGAGCGCCTCCGCGAGCTGGAGGCCGACGGCCTCTTCGAGCTCGAAGAGTTGGTCGCCTCTTAGGGCTTAGGCGTAGGCCAGCGCCGTCGGGACGTTGCCGGCGGCGCCGTTGCGCAGCGCGTCGACCACGCGCCTGGCCCCGCTCTCGCGCTCCCAGGAATGCCGCTCCAGGAAGCTCTCGACGCTCGCGGCATCGGGCGCGGCGATCACCTCTGCCGCGAGAGCCTTTGCCAGGGCCTCGAGCCCCGCCTGGACGCCGTCGGCATCGAAGTGGATGCGGGCGTCCTCGTCTACGGTCACGTAGCCGCCCTGCTCGAGGAAGCTCAACTCGATGAAAGCGGCGCCCGCATCGCCCCACAGCCACGGGCCCCGTCGCACGTATTGGAGCATCTCGGCCATCACGATCGCCGCCACGTCCTCACGGGTCGCATCGGCGGCCTCGAGCCACTCCGGAGTCATCGACATCAGCCCACCGAAGGTATCGGCGATCGCCTCATCCAGCGCGTAGTAGGCCTCGGGCTCCTTCAGGTCCTCGGGCTTGACCTTGCCGGCGCCGGGAAGCGTCACCGCGTGGGCGATGTCATGGCCGCGAAGCCACATCACCAGCACCTCGGCCGCGTCGACGCCATCGCTCGGGCGCGGTCCGACCAGCATCGCCTCGCCCAGGCGGCGACCGATCTTCTCGTAGCGCAACGCGTAGGCGTTGCGGAAGAGGATCGTCTTCTTCTCCGCGTCGGGGTCGCTGATGTCCTCATCCTCGGGGAGGAAATAGGCGAAGTGCTTGGGGAAGGTGTTGGCCTCGCCGCCGCAGGCGATCAGGTCGCAGATCTGCATCGGGTACATCCCCCGCACGTCGAGCCCCTCGAGGCCGAGTCTCTCGCCGACGGCGGAGAGCGCTGCCTTGGCGCCGGCATCGGTCTTTGAGATCAGCCGATCGCCCTTCTCATGGCGCGTCGCGGCAATCACGCTGTGCAGCGGCGTCCGGGTCTTCGGCCGCCAGGTCCCCATCGGCCCGCAGATCACGGTGAGCGGCTGCGGGTCGGGGTGGGCGGCCTCGCGACGGGCGACCGCCTCGCGCGACGTGCCGTTGACCAGCGCATCGGCCCTCAGGCGCATCGTCTCCGCAGCCTCCGGCGTCACCTCGTCGGCGGCGGCGATCTCGTTCAGAAGCTTCGCCGAGGCGGCGGCGATCCCACGCGCGGCCTCTTCGTCGGCGGCGCTGCCGTCGGCCGCCTGCAGGCCGTTCATCGCATCGCCGAGCTGCGCCAGGCGACGCAGCTTCGGCACCAACGGCGCGATCTCCTCAGGCACGTTCGGGGACAGCTCGGCGTATTCCACCGTGTGCGTATCCCCTGCAGGCCACAGGACCGGACTCCCTAGCTCGGTCATCGCAAGAAAGAATAGAGACATGCCGCCGAATCCGCGACCGATTCCTCGCTTCATCGCAGACACGACCCAGGAGGGCATCCCCCATGGGCGCTTCGCCGAGCGGCTGGGGGAAGCATTCCGGGAAGCCTGCGGACGGATAGACGATCTGCCGGAGGGAATCGACCCGCCCGCGGACGAAGAGATCGACTGGTTCCCCGAGCGCGGCTGGGGAGGCCGCGTCTGGGTGCCCTGCACGGCGAGGGTCGGAGACGTGGAGCTTTTCGGCCACGTCTCCTACGTCCAGCCCGAGGAAGGCGACCAGGACGACTTTCGCGCCACCGCCGACTTCACCGACGTCTTCGCCGAAGACAACCCGGCCTGGCGAATCGACCTAAACGATGACGTGATCGGCCGCTGGCGCGGCGAGAACGGGCGGGCGGGCGCCGTCACCCTCGTTTGGGGACGCCCCCTCGTCCGCGGCGCCGTCGCCGCCACCGCCGAGCTTGAGCTGGAGACGGTCGACCAGGAGATCGTCTCCAACGGCCGCTTCACCCTGCTCGCCCTCGACGCACTCGAAGGCTACGGCGACGACATCTTCATGCAGGTCAAACTGTGGAGCCGCCGCGCCCAGGAACTGGCCTCCGAGAGCCTCTACGATGACCAGCCGAGCCCCGATAGCTCAGTCGGATAGAGCGACTCCCTCCTAAGGAGTAGGCCGCAGGTTCGAATCCTGCTCGGGGCGCTAACCGCGGTGGGGGCGGTCCGGGTACAGCTCGTCGATCGTGACCAGGGCGCGGTAGGGGGCGCCGGCCGCGGCTTCGATTCGCTCGGCGCCGCCGGCCAGGCGGTCGACGACGGCGAGGACGCCGGCTATCTCCAGACCTTCCTCGCGGATGCGCTCGATCGCGTTGGCGGTGGAGCCGCCGCTGGTGACCGTGTCCTCTATGACCAGCACGCGGTCGCCGGGCTGCACCGGACCCTCGACCCAGCGTTGCAGGCCGTGCTCCTTGCGCTGTCCGCGGACGAAGAAGCCGACCAGGCCCTCGCCCTCCGGCACCGCGATAGCCGCGCAGGCGGGGGGGATCGCCGCCGTCGCCGGTCCGCCAACCGCGGTCGCTCCCGCCTCCACCGCGGCCGCGGCGATCAGCTCTCCGGCGGCGCGGAAGCCCGCGGGCCGCAACAGCGCCCGGCGCGCGTCGACGTAGTACTGGGCGGTGACACCACTGGCAAGCGTCACCTCGCCGATGATCAGCGAGTGCTCGCGCAGCTCGGCGAGCAGCATCTCCTTGGCGGCGGCGAGGTCAGGCACGGGGCTGATCCTAGGCGTTGCCGAAACGGCACGGAGAATTGACGAAGATGGCACGATCTGCTTACATCACTTCACAGGTGGTGATGTAGCTTGGCACGCATGAAGCGACTGCAAATTTCGATCGAGCCTGAACTGGACATCGCGGTTGGACGCCGCGCGGACGCAGAAGGGCTCTCGAAGGCGGAGGTGATCAGGCGTTGCGTGCGAGAGAAGATCAGACCATTGCCACCGATAGAGGAAGATCCGTTCTTCAGATTGATCGGATCGGTCCCCGGAGAGCCGGACGACAGCAGGACCATCGACGAGGTCGTCTACAAGTTGTGGAAGGACCCCTACAACAGCCCGGAGCCGGACAGCGGTTGATCTTCATTGACAGCTCATTCTTCATCGCTCTATTGAGCGAAAGAGGGACGCGACATGAAATCGCTCATCAACTGTTCAATGAAGTCGCCGTCGGACCACTGGTTACAACAAATCTCATTCGCGGCGAAACTTGGACTTGGCTCCGTCGTAAGCGCTGGCACGCGATGGCCGTCGAGTTCCTCGACAGTATTGGGGGGCCAAGGCGCCACATCAGAGTCGACCGGGTTTCTGAGGAACAGGAGGACGAGGCACTGGACTGGCTACGCCGACACGACGAGCGTGAGTTCTCCTTCGTTGACGCGACCAGCTTCGCCTACATGCGCGCCCGCCGGATAACCGACGTCCTCGCCTTCGACGGCGACTTCGCCGCCGCCGGCTTCAACGAGCTGCGTCCCTAGAAGACGAAGACGTCCTCGCCGTAGAAGATGCGGTTGAAGATCTCCGGCTGGTCGGCGATGAAAGTGCGTACGCATCCGTGGCTGGCGGGGTAGTTGGGGACGGACTCGTAGCCGTGCACCGCGTAGCCGCCGTAGAAGTAGAACGAGTAGTACATGCCGTGCGAGTTGTAGCCGGGCTCGGTCCTGATGAATGTGTAGTGGCCTGTGACCGTGGGGGTGGAGGACTTGCCGGAGGAGACCGGGTAGATCGCGAACGGCTTGTCGCCGTCGGCGAAGACCATCACCTGCTTGGAGAGCGACACCTCGACGTGCTCACCCGAGCCCGGGTGGCGGACCCTGTAGGCGCCGCGACTGGAGAAGACTCTCTTGACCAGGCCCTTGCCGGCCTTGTAGCTGCGGTTCATCCCGTTGACTTTGCGGTAGGCCAGGACGCCGCGGGCGGTCTTGCCGCCGAAGCAGCGGCCGTCGTTGGCGATGTAGCCCATCTTCCGCATCGCCTTCTTGAAGCCGGTGACAACCGGGCCACACTCCCCCTGGCTCAAGCCGGGGAAACTGACCCGCCAGCTCTTGCGCACTGTGCTGTCGGCGCCGAGTGCGACGGTCGCCGCGGGGCTGGCGCTGGCGGCGTACTTGCCTCCCTTGGTTATGCGGATCGCGGAGCGAAATGTCCCAGCCCCGCCCTTGCCCTTGCGCACGGGGGCAGATTTCGAATACAACCGCTTGCCGTCGTGAAAGAAGGTGACTCTGACCCGCTGCCCGGCGACAAACGGCGACACCGTGCCGGCAACGGGAACCGTGCTCATGATCCGCGCCTTGCCCCCGTGCAGGTGCCCGATCCGGATCTTCACGGTCGCCTCAGGCGGCCCTCTGGGCGCAGGCGTAGCTGCCGAAGCGTGCGCAGGGACCGTCGCGAGGGCGGCGGCGATCAGTGAGAGGGCGAAGCGACGATTCACAGGGCGGGATTGTTACCGATAGCCCGGCGTTCCACTGCGACTTATCCTCGATATACGAGGAAAAGTCGCAGTGGAAGCTCTACTGCGCCAGGAGGGCGACCGAGTTGTTCATCGCGTGGAGGATGATTCCGGGGACGATCGAGCCGGTCTTCTCGTAGAGCAGCGCTAGGACGAAACCGAAGGCGATCAGCGGCGGAACGGCGCTAACGCCGGTCGCCGCGTGCAGGCCGCCGAAGACGATGGCGCTGAGCAGGGCGGCGGCGAGACGCGGAAAGCGCTCGCGCAGCCCGCCGAAGAGCATTCCCCGGAAGCAGACCTCCTCGCTGACGGAGGCGGCAATGACGATCAGCAGGATCTGGACGGGCACCGCGCCAAAGCTCTCGGCGATGTCCTCCTGCTCGGGCTGGCCGATCAGCAGCGAGTAGAAGAAGGCAAAGAGGAGGTAGGCCCCGACCGCCGCCGCCATCCACTTCGCCGCCGAAGGCCGGAACCCCCGCACCCCCAGCCGCCGCAATGCCTCGCCGATCGTCGCCGCCCCGCGGCGCGCCGCGATCAGCATCGGCACCATCAGGAACCCGACCGCTGTAGCCAGCTGCACGAAAGCGTTAGCTCCCGAGCTCAACTCCCCGTTTTCCGGCTGCTCGAAAATCACCGCCGGAACCCCCAGCACGACCCCCGTCCCAATAGCCAGAAGCACTCCAAGCACGGCGGCGGCCGGACCCCAATTGGAGTACGGAAAGCCGGGCTTTGCGGGTACGGTGGCCTCCATGTCGCCGGCAGTCTCACAGGTATCCCGGTCCACGAAGACCCGCCTTCGCTTCCTGCGCCGCCTGCTCTTCCTGGTCGCCTTTCTGGTCGTCGTGGCGATCGCGCTGAGCCAGTTCACCGAGCTGAAGCGCTTGGCGACCGGCATCCTCGCCTCGACCGCGGTGCTGGCGGCGATCATCGGATTCGCGGCTCAGCACACGATCGGCAACATGGTCGCCGGCGTCCAACTGGCCGTCTCCCAGCCGATCAAAATCGGCGACCGCATCGAGTTCGAGGAGGTCGACGGCCGGGTGACCGACATCACCCTCTCCTACACCTACGTCGACCCGGGAGACGACAGCACCATCGTCATCCCCAATCAACTCCTGGTCGATGGCATCATTCGCAACCGCTCGACCGGCGATACGCAGGGCTGAGCAGGACCGGCGCCGAAGTACCCTTTTCCCATGACGCAGCGCAATCGCCGACGTCACAGGCGCCGCGGAGGCGCCCCCAGCAAGGTCCTCTTCGTCGTCGCCGGCGTGGTCGGCGTGCTTGCGGCGATCGCGATCGGCGTCACTTCCTGGGTGTTGGACGTGGCCGCCAAGGCTCCTCCTCTCTCCGACTGTCGCCCGATCGAGCGCGGCGGCAACTCGATCCTCTTCGCCGGCGACGGCAGCCGCCTCGGCTACATCGCCTCCGACGAGGCGCGCACGCCGGTCTCCGTCGCGCGCGTCCCGGAGGACCTCAAGTACGCCACCGTGGCGATCGAGGACGAGCGCTTCTTCGAGCACGACGGCATCGACTACGAGGGCGGCATCCGCGCGCTGATCGAGAACGTCGAGGCCGGCAAGATCGTCCAGGGCGGCTCGACGATCACGATGCAGCTGATGCGCAACCTCTGCATCACCGACCCCCAGCGCAACCTCGAGCGCAAGATCCAGGAGGCCCAGCTGGCGCTGGAGTACGAGAAAAAGTTCTCCAAGCAGGCGATCCTCGGCAAATACCTCAACACCGCCTCCTACGGGACGATCAACGGCTCGACCGCGGTCGGCGTGCAGGCGGCCTCGCGGATCTTCTTCTCCAGACCGGTCTGGGAGCTGACCCTGGAGCAGGCGGCGCTGCTGGCCGGGCTGCCGCAGGCGCCGTCGGACTACAACCCGATCCTCAACCCGAAGGGGGCGCTGGCCCGCCGCAACGAAGTCCTCTCCAGCATGGCGAAGCTGGGGTACATCTCCCGCGAGCGCGCGTTGGAGGGACAGCAGCGCGGCCTCGGGCTGAAGCTCTCCGACACCTACTTCGACCGGGAGCAGCCCTACTTCTTCGACTACGTCGAGGACAAATTGATCGAGGAGTACGGGGTGAACACTGTGCGCAAGGGCGGGCTGCGGGTCTTCACCACGGTCGACCCGGCGTTGCAGGACGTGGGGCTGGAGGCGATGCGATCGGCCCTCCCCTATTCGACCGACCCCTCCGCGGCGCTGGTCTCGATCGACCCCGCCACCGGCCACATCGAGGCGATGGTCTCCAGCTCCAACTACGACACGAGCCAGTTCAACCTCGCCGCGCAGGGACACCGCCAGCCCGGGTCGACCTTCAAGACCTTCGTCCTGGCGACCGCGATCAAGCAAGGGATCGACCCCTACTCGACCTACTACACCTCTAGACCGCTGAACCTGGACCTGCCCGAATGGGGGCACTGGGAGGTGGCGACCGCGGACGAGGGCTACCAGGGCACGATCAACCTGCAGCAGGCGACGGTGGCCTCCGACAACACCGTGTTCGCCCAGCTCGACCTCGACGTCGGGCCCGACAACGTTGCCGAGACGGCGAAGTCGATGGGGATCACGACCCAGCTGGACGGGATCCCGGCGGAGGGAATCGGCGGCCTGCGAATCGGCGTCTCGCCGCTGGAGATGTCGAGCGCCTACGCGACGCTCGCCGCCGGTGGAATCCGGCGCAACCCGATCGCGATCCGGCGGGTGGAGTTCCCGACCGGGCGGATCGACCATCCCGAGCAGGCGGACCCCGCGCGGGTGCTGCCCGAGGCGGTTGCCTATGAGGTGACCCAGCTCCTGCAGGACAACATCACCGGCGGCACCGGCACCGCCGCCTACACCGGCTGCTACGGCCAAGCGGGGAAGACGGGAACGACCGACAACTACACCGATGCCTGGTTCGCGGGCTACCAGCCCAACCTGGCGACTGCGGTCTGGGTCGGCTACCCGCAGTCCAACGACATCGAGATGACCAGCGTGCACGGCACGACGGTGTTCGGCGGAACCTTCCCGGCGATGATCTGGAATTCGCTGTATGCGAACGGGGGCGTGCCGTGCGAGGAGTTCGAGGCGCCGGAGACGCCGATCTCCTGGGCGCCGTACTACGGCGAGTTCACCCAGTCCGGGCCGAGCGAAGACACGTTCTCCGAGGAGGAGAGCGATGTCGATATGGAGGAGAGAGGAAGAGGGAGAGAGCCCGGCCAGGACGCCGTCGGCGGCTATGACCCCGACGCCTACGCTCCCGGAGCAGGGCAGGAGCCCACGACATCCGATCCAGCGCCTTCTCCCACCCCGAGCCCCTCGCCGTCCGGCGGAGGCGGCAGCGCCGGAGTCGGGGGAGGGACAGCCGCAGGCGGCGGCATCGGCGCCCCCGGTTAGATCGCGGACTTGAGCCCGAGCCTGGCCTACGCCCTGATGTGGGTGGGGTTCGCCGCCTACCTCGGTGTGCTGGCGGCGGCGCCCCGGCTGGGACGGGGGTTTGTATGGGGAGCGATCGCAGTTGCGGTCGCAGCCTTCGCCGTCGCCCCGGTCCTCCTCTCCCACGATGTCTACAGCTACGTCGACTATGCCCGTCTCGGTGTCGTCCACGGGCTCGATCCCTACGTCCACCCACCGTCCGCGGCGCCAGCCGACCCCGCGTTCGCCCGAGTCGCCTGGCCGGACACGACCAGCGCCTACGGCCCCCTCTTCACCCTGGTCACCTACCCGCTGTCGTGGCTGCCGGTGGATGTGGCGGTCGCCGCGCTGAAGGCCCTTGCCGCGGCCTCCGTGCTGGGCCTGGCAGCCCTCGTCGCCCGCCTCGCCCCCGCGCGCGGCGTAGATCCGCTGCGGGCCGCCGCCTTCGTCGCCCTCAACCCCCTGGTCCTGGTCCACGTCGTCGGCGGCGCGCACAACGACGGCCTTGCGATGCTGCTCGCGATGGCGGGAGTGGCCGCGATCCTGGTCGCCCGCGAGTACTCCGGCGCCGCCGCGCTCGTCGCGGCAGGTGCCGTGAAGGCCTCGACACTGGTGGTCTTCCCCTTCGCGTTCCTCGCCACCTTCCGGCGAAACTCTTGCCTGCACGCGTTTGACAGCTATGACATGCCAAACGCGTGCAGGTCGAAGCGATTATTGGCCGGGGGCGCCGTGGCGTTGGCTGCGATCGCGGCGCTCGGATACACCACCTTCGGCTGGGATTGGCTGGGCTCGATCGGCCTGGCGGGAGAGAACCAGTCCCGCACCAGCTACATGAGCATCCCGATCACCACCGCCCGCCTCACGGGCATCGACCCCAACGCGATCCGCGTCGCGGCCCTCGTCCTCTACGCCGCCTTCGTCACCTACCTGCTGGTCCGAACCTGGCGCGGCGCCGACTGGATCGAAGCAGCCGCCTGGGCAAGCCTCGCCCTCCTCCTAGCCACCTCCTGGCTCCTCCCCTGGTACCTCATTTGGACTCTTCCCTTGATCGCGCTTTCAAGGAACCACAAGCTCCAAATCCTGGTCCTGACCCTCACGGCCTACCAGCTTGGCGCCCGCATCCCGCTCTGAGCAAACACTCGGCGGAAGGGCCTCCATATCTCGCGGAGCGTTCGCAAGGGCGAAGAGGATGTCCCCCGAACCGACGGATACTCAGAGCGGCCGGCCGGATGCGACCGAACCTAGTCTGCGGCTTGTGCCGGCCGCGAGTCGGGGCGGGGGACATCCTCTTCGCCCCTCTCTGCGGCCTCCTCCTCGGGAGACGGGTGGATCACGCCAGTCGGGATCGACCATCCCTCACGTTTGCCCAACGCAGTCACGGCACCGACATAGAAGACCTCCACCACGGTCATCACCCCACGAACCGCAATCGCGATCAGCGACCCGATCGCAAAGCTGTTGGCGGGAACCGCGGCCTTGACCGCCCAGGCAAAGGCGGCGTCGCGGATGCCGAGGCCCGCCGGTGCGACCAGCGTGACCAGCGCGGCGACATAGCCGACCGCCTGCGCCGAGCCGACGATCAGCGCGTCGCGGAAGGGGATCGTGGTGACGGAGCGCGCCACGCAGTAGACGCCGAGGCCGACCACCACCCAGATCACCGCGTAGAAGGCCAGCATCGTCAACACCCCGCGCATCGGCATCACCGCCGGCAGCGACTCGCGCCCGAAGGCGCGCAGCACTCGGTTGGCGAGCGGGCCGAAGACCCGGGGGCTGAGGACGACGAGGCCGACCGGGACGACCAGGAGCACCGCCCAGCGCAGCGGCTGCCCCTGTAGGTCGGGATGGCTGATGAAGAAGTAGGAGGCTACGGCCACGGCCGCGGTGGCGGAAAGCGCCTGCTCGTAGACGATGCTGGCGATCGTCGTTCGCCGCGGCACTCCCACTCGCTCGGCGAGCAGCACCCTGCCCAATATGTAGAGGACGCTGCCCGGCACGTAGCGCGCGAGAAGCGGCTGGCCCCATGCGACCTGGGCGCGGCCGACGCCGATGCGGTAGCCGAGGAAGCGCAGGATCACGTCCCAGGCCCCGGCGCTGAGCCCGTAGAAGCAGAGCAGGAGGGCGACGGCCGGGACCAGCCACACCCCGTGGAAATGGACCCCCTTGTCCTTGATCTCGCTCCACTGGTTGACGACCGTGAGGACGAGGAAGCCGAAGATGACGACGGCGAGGCCGAGCTGGAGCGCCAGCCGCACGCGCTTGCTGCGCGGCGGGCGGGAGCCGACCTTGGCCCCAGCCTCTCCGATGCGGTGCAGAAGTGGTTGGCGCTGCTCCACGAGCGACTCACCCTAGACAATGGGGGCATGGGCGAGTTCGAACTGCTGGCGCGCATTCGGGAGCGGCTACCCCCGGCGGTGCCGCGGGTGCGGGTCGGGATGGGCGACGACGCCGCCGTCACCGTGCCCGGCGGGGCCACCGCCACCTCCGTCGACGCCATCGTCGACGGAGTCCACTTCCGCCGCGACCGCTGCACGCCGGCCCAGGTCGGCCACAAGGCGCTCGCCACGGCGCTATCCGACCTGGCGGCGATGGGAGCGGAAGCCGGGGAGGCCTACGTCGTGCTCGGCGTCCCGCACGGAATGAGCGAGGAAGAGTGCATCGAGCTGCTCGACGGGATCGTGACGCTCGCGGAGCGGACCGGAACGGCTCTGGCCGGCGGCGACGTCACCCGCGCCCCGGCGCTCACGGTCGCGATGACCGTGGTCGGCCACGCGGCGAGCGCAGAGGAGTTCGTCACCCGCGCCGGCGCGCGGCCGGGAGATGCCCTTGTCCTCACCGGAGAGCTCGGCGCGGCGGCGGCGGGACTGCTCCTCCTCGAGCAGCCCGAGCTGGCCTCCGCCGTCAGCGCGGAGACCGCCGAGCGGCTGCGCGAGCGCCAGCTCGAGCCGAACCCCCGCCTCGGCGCCGGCCGCGCCCTTGCGCGGGCCGGCGCGACCGCGATGATCGACCTCAGCGACGGCCTCGGCGCCGACGCCGGCCACGTCGCAGCCGAAAGCAAGGTGGGACTGCGAATCGACGGGGCCGCGGTCCCGCTGGCAAACGGGGTTGCCGAGATCGCGAAGGCCGCGGGGCTGGACCCCCTGACGATGGCGGCCGGCGGTGGCGAGGACTACGAATTGCTGGCGGCGATGCCCCCGGAGCGACTGCCCGCCGCGACCGCGATGGAGACGACGCTGACGACCGTCGGCGAGGTCGTCGAGGGAGCGGGAGTCGAGGTCAGGCGGCCTGGCGGCCCGGCACTGGAGCCGTCGGGGTTCGACCAGCTGCGCTGAGCGGCCGCGGCCCGTGCAGCAACAGCTCGCGCACGCCGCGCCGCTGCAGCATCGCCTCGGCGACCCTGGAGGGCTCCGGCCTGTACTGGCCGGTCTCGACAAGAACTTTCAGCTGCTGCGACTGCATGGCTCTCATATCGACCGGCAGTCCGAGATCCTTAGTTCTGGGTACTAGCACATGCGTCCAATATCCTTTGTGCATGCCTAACGGGTCCGCGCGGATTCTCCTGGTCGACGACGAGCAGTCGATCCAGACGCTGCTCAGTTACCCGCTGCGCAAGGACGGCTACCACGTCACCTCCGCCCAAGACGGCAGCGAGGCGCTACAGCGCTTCACCGAAGCGCGCTTCGACCTGGTCATCCTCGACCTGATGCTGCCGAAGCTGGACGGCGTCGAGGTCTGCCGCCGGCTCCGCTCCCGCAGTCAGGTGCCGATCATCATGCTGACCGCGAAAGGCAGTGAGACCGACAAGGTGGCCGGGCTCGAAGTGGGCGCCGACGACTACATCACCAAGCCGTTCTCGATGCGCGAGTTCCGCAGCCGGGTCAAGGCCGCGCTGCGCCGCAGCCGCATGGTCGGCGAGCTGCCCAGAGAGGAGGCGATCGAGAGCGGCGAATTGAAGATCGACTTCGGCCGCCGGCTGGTGACGCTGGACGGCGAAGCGGTGAAGGTCACCTACGTCGAGTTCGAGATCCTCGGCGCGCTGGCTCGCACCCCCGGCCGCGTGCTCAGTCGCGAGACCCTGCTGGAGCACGTCTGGGGGGACTCCGAGTACCGCGACCCGCGCACCGTCGACGTCCACATCCGCCACCTGCGAGAGAAGCTGGAGGCCGACCCCAAGAATCCCGAGTACCTCTTTACGGTGCGCGGCGTCGGCTACCGGTTCAAAGAATGAGAAATCTTCGCCTAACGCCCCTCGGCAGCATGATCACCACGGTCTCGTTGGCAATCGGGGCCGGCACGTCCCTCGTCATCTACGCCTATGTCGCCCTGATCGGCGGCGACTCCGAAGCGAAGCACGAAGTTCTCGTCGGCGGCCTGATCGCCCTCTTCCTCGCCCTGGCCATCGGCTTCTACTTCGCGCAGCTGGTGGCGATCCGGATAAGGCGGCTGCAGGATGCGGCGCGCGAGGTCGCCGACGGAAACTTCGAGACCCGCATCCCGGTCGACTCCGGGGGTCAGCTGGGCCAACTCGCTCGCACCTTCAACGAGATGCAGCGCCGGCTGGCCGAGCTGGACAACGCGCGCAAGCAGTTCATCGCCAACGCCTCCCATGAGCTGCGCACTCCTATCTTCAGCCTCGGCGGCTTCGTCGAACTGCTCGAGGACGAGGACCCCAGCCCCGAGGAGAGGGCCGAGTTCGTGCGCACCATGCGCCAGCAGATCGACCGGCTCACCAAGCTGACCACGGACCTGCTCGATCTCTCTCAGCTGGACGCCGGCGAGTTCGTGATGGCGTCGCAAAGCGTCGACCTGGGCCGGCTCGCCCGCGAGGTGGTGCGGGAGTTCGGGCCGCGGGCCGACCGCCACGGCTCCCGTCTGGAACTGCGAACCCCCGATCGCCCCGCCGTTGCCGTCGCCGATCCGGATCGCGTGCGGCAGATCGTGCGTATCCTGCTCGACAATGCCATCGCCCACACCCCAGAGGGCACCAAGGTAACCGTGACCACCTACTCCGCCAACCGCCGCGCCGCACTCACCGTCTCCGACGAGGGACGGGGCATCCCCCAGCGCGTCCAGGGACGGATCTTCGAACGCTTCTACACCGCGGACTCGGCGGGAGGATCGGGACTGGGACTGGCGATCGCGCGCGAGCTGGCGCAGCGAATGGACGGCGGCATCGCGATCTCCTCCAGCAAGCGCTTCACCGCCTTCACCCTGGACCTGCCGCCCGCCGGCGATCCGACTCCCGCCCCCCGCCACCTTGCCGCGCCGGTCGAGGCGAGCGCGTGAGGGCCCGCGCGGCCGCCACCTCGGCGCTGCTGGCGCTGGCGCTGCTCTCCGGCTGTGGGTCGAACGGGGAGAACTCCGCCGAGACATCCACGACGACAACGTCGCCGCCCCCGCCGCCCCGGGTGGTCGTCCAGACCTCCGAGGACGGCTTCAACGCCGCCAGGGTCTACAGAGAGGCGGCGCCCGGCGTGGTCACGATCCGCTCGATCTTCGGCGCCGAGGAGGCCGACAGCTCCGACCCCTTCGGCGGGCCAAGCGCCGCCGAAGGCTCCGGCTTCGTCCTCGACTCCAGCGGTCACATCGTCACCAACGCCCACGTCGTAACCGACGGCGGCGCCGGGCGCAAGGCCGCGAGCGCTGTCTTCGTCGAGTTCCCCGACCGCAACATCGTTCCCGCCGAGATCGTCGGGTTCGACCCCTTCGCCGACGTCGCCCTGCTGAAGGTCTCCCCCAACGGATTCGACCTGCATCCACTGGAGCTGGGCGACGACAGCGAGTTGGTGGTCGGGCAGCCGGTGGCGGCGATCGGCAGCCCCTTCGGCGAGCAGCAGTCGCTCTCGGTCGGGATCGTCTCCGCGACCAACCGCTCGGTCAAATCGCTGACTGAGTTCCAGATCGAGGGGGCGATCCAGACCGACGCCTCGATCAACCCCGGCAACTCCGGCGGGCCGCTGCTGGACGCCGGCGCTCGCGTGATCGGCATCAACCAGCAGATCGAGACCAGCTCCGGCGCCAACGACGGCGTCGGCTTCGCGGTCCCGGTTTCGGCGGTCAAGCGCTCGGTCGCTCAGCTCAAAGAGGACGGCAAGGTCGAGTACGCCTACATCGGCGTCTCCAGCCAGGCCCTCTACCCGCAGCTGGCCAGGCGGCTCGGCCTCGACACCGAGTTCGGCGGGCTGATCGCGGAGGTCGTCTCCGACGGACCCGCCGATCGCGCCGGCCTGCGCGGCAGCGACGAAAGAGTGCGCTTCCAGGCCGGCGCCTACGAGACCGGCGGCGACGTGATCCTCTCGGTCAACGGCCGTGAGGTGGTCCTCCCCGACGACCTCGCTCGCTTCATCTCCTCCTACCGGCCGGGGGAGGAAGTGACGCTGAAAGTCCTGCGCGCGAGCGGCGAGGTCGAGGACGTGCAGGTGACGCTGGGCAAGCGGCCGTCCGCCGTGCCAAGCGGCTGATCCGCCCCGCGCCGCCCGGACCTGTAGAAATCGCGAATGCTTCAGGAAGTCCCCCTTGGCCAGAAGTCGCTGGCCGACTACACCCACATCGCCGGCAAAGAGCTGAGCGAGCGGATTCGCGAGCTGGCGGAGCCGCTGAAAGGCCAGCGCGTATTGCACGTCAGCGCGACCGCGTTCGGCGGCGGAGTGTCGGAGATCCTCTACACGATCGTGCCGCTGATGCGCGATGCCGGGATCGATGCCCACTGGAATGTGATCTTCGGCAAGGAGGAGTTCTTCAATGCGACGAAGCTCCTCCACAACTCCCTGCAGGGGGCCGAGGAGACGCTCAGCGAGGAGCAGTGGGAGCTGTTCGACGAGATCAACGCGATGAACGCCGAGGGGCTGAAGGACGAGTGGGACACGGTGATCGTCCACGATCCGCAGCCGGTCGGCCTGCGCCGCGGCGCGGCGGAGAAAGCGCGCAACTGGATCTGGCGCTGCCACATCGACGTCTCCGAGCCGAACCCGGCGCCGATCGCCCGATTGCAGCCGCTGATCGAGGAGTACGACGCGACCGTCTGGCACATGCCCGCCTACGTGCCGGCGGGGGTGAACGGGCACGACGGCGTCAACATCATCCCGCCGGCGATCGATCCGCTCTCACCGAAGAACATGGCCTTCTCGCCCGAGGACGCCTCGTTCGTCTGCAAACAGTTCGGGATCGACGTCGACCGGCCGCTGATCACCCAGGTCTCCCGCTTCGACCCCTGGAAGGACCCGATGGGGGTGATCGACGCCTACCGCGAGGTGACCGAGGAGATCCCGGAGGTGCAGCTGGCGCTGGTCGGCTCGATGGCCACCGACGACCCCGAGGGCTGGGACTTCTTCCAGCAGACCTTCGAGTACGCCGACGGCGATCCCGACATCAAGATTCTCAACAACCTCAACAACGTCGGGGCGATCGAGGTCAACGCCTTCCAGTCGCAGTCCGACGTCTGCCTGCAGAAGTCGATCCGCGAGGGATTCGGCCTGACCGTCACCGAGGCGCTCTGGAAGGGGCGCCCGACCGTGGCCGGCAACGTCGGCGGCATTCCCCTGCAGATCGAAGACGGGGTGAGCGGCTACCTGGTGGACTCTCCGTCCACCTGCGCGCAGCGCTGCCTGGAGATCCTGCGGGATCCGGGGCTGGGCAAGCAGCTGGGGCGCCACGGCAAGGAACACGCCCGGCGTGAGTTCCTCTCGCCTCGCCTGTTGCGCGACTGGCTCGAGTTGTTCACAGAATTGGACTCATAGTCCTGAGCGGTGCGGGTAGGCTGGGCAGGATGCCCGACTCCGATCCGTTGATCATCGTCTCCAATCGCGGTCCGGCGCAGTTCGAGCGCGACGAGTCGGGAGAGCGCACGGTGCGGCGTGGTGGTGGTGGGCTCGTAACGGCGCTGTCGGGGCTGGTCTCGCACCGCGACGCGCTCTGGATCGCCTCGGCGATGACCGACGAAGACGTCGCCGTCTCGGAGGAGAAGGGCGGGCCGGTCGAGCTGTCGATCGACGGGATCGACTACAGCGTGATGCTGGTCGGCAGCGACGCCGACGCCTACAACCAGTTCTACAACGTGATCGCCAACCCGATCCTCTGGTTCATCCAGCACTACCTCTGGGACCTCTCCAACGCGCCGGACATCCGCCAGGAGGAGCTGGACGCCTGGGACTACGGCTACCAGGCAGTCAACCGCGACATCGCGCTGGCGGTGCTGCGGCAGATAGAGGGGCGGGAGCGGCCGCTGGTGATGCTCCACGACTACCACCTCTATACCGCGCCGGGAATGATCCGCGAGGAACGCCCCGACGCCTTCCTCCACCACTTCGTCCACATTCCCTGGTCCCAGCCGGACAGCTGGCGCATCCTGCCGGGCCGAATCCGCGAGGCGATCTACCGCGGCATGCTCGCCAACGACATCATCGGCTTTCACACGCACGCCTACTGCATCAACTTCCTGCGCTGCTGCGACGAGCTGCTGGAGTGTGAGGTCGACTACGACCGGGGGATCGTCCGGCATGCGGGCGGCCAGACCATCGCCCGCGCCTACCCGCTCTCGATCGACGCCGAGCGGCTGCGGCGAGCGGCCGAGTCGCCGGAGGTGGCCGAGGCCGAGCGCGAGGTCCTGGAGCGCCGGCGCAAGCACCTGATCATCCGCGTGGACCGTGCCGACCTCTCCAAGAACGTGCTGCGCGGCTTCACCGCCTTCGACACCTTCCTCACTCAGCACCCCGAGTTCCGCGAAGAGGTGACGTTCATCGCCCATCTGCAACCTTCGCGGCAGGACGTCCCCGAATACGCCGAGTACCTGGAGCGAATCGAGGCCCTCGTCGCCGTCGTCAACCACCGCCACGGCACCACCGACTGGATGCCGATCGACCTCAAGATCTATGAGAACTTCCACGACGCCGTCGCTCGCTACAAGCACTTCGACCTGCTGATGGTCAACTCGCTCTTCGACGGGATGAACCTGGTCGCCAAGGAGGCGCCGGCGGTGAACACCCGCAACGGCGTGCTGATGCTCTCCGAGAACACCGGGTCGCACGAGGAGCTCTCCGATTGCGCCCTGAGCGTCAACCCGTTCGACATCCAGGAGCAGTCCGACACGATCTACCGAGCCCTGACCATGGACCCCGAAGAACGTCGGGTCCGCGCCGAGCATCTGAAAGAGCTTGTCTTCTCCCGGAATCCTGGGGATTGGGTCGATGCCCAACTGGCGGACATCGCGGAGTTGCGCGAAGCGGTTGCATAGGGGGAGGTCAGGAGACCCTCCTGACCTCCCTAATCCCAAGCGCCTGGGGAGAAACTCCGCAGGTGACAGCTTGAAGCTGTATGGGTTCGGTACGGATTCGGTGGCAATTGGCCGGGAAGGTGCTCGGCATCGTTGTTTTGAGCTTGTTTGGACTGCAAGCGCTCCCCTCGCTGTTGAAGCCTCCCGAGCCACCGCCGTTGGCGGATGACATCGGGCTGCCGCGACCTCAGAAGCCGGTTCCCTTACCTGCCCCTTCCCCGAAAGCGCTTCAGTCGAAGAAACCGACGAGAAAGCCGCCGCGGCCCAAACCCCTTCCCGCACGCAAACACCACCGCCCAAAGCCACCTCCCCCGCCCGCACCACCGGAAGCTCCAGCCCCGGCGACTCCTCCGGCGACGCCGGCGCCCACACCTCCGCCAGCTCCAATCCCCGCGGCGCCGCCGTCCGACGGCTCGTTGGAGTTTGCCCCGCACTAGCTATAGTCCCTCGCCGTTTTGGCAGCCCCACGCGAATATGAGTTGGTCTTGATGCTTGACCCCGGCCTCCCGGAGACCGAGCGGGCGAAGCTTGGGCAGGAGGTTAGAGGCCAGATCGAGGCCGGCGGCACGCTGAAGACCGAGAACAACTGGGGCCTGCGGAAGATGGCCTACGAGATCCGGCAACGGACCGAGGCCGACTACCGCTGGTACCGCTTCGAGGCGCCGGCCGAGCTGCTCGACTCGCTGGACCACAACCTGAAGATCGCCGACGGCGTGCTGCGCTTCCGCATCTTCAAGGTCGATCCCGACGCGCCCTCGATCGTCCCGCCGGCCGCCGGTGCCTCCAGCCCCGCGCCGCGCGAGCCCGAGCGCGAGCCCGCTTCCGTTCCAAGCGCCCCCAGCGGCGGCGAGGAACCGAGCGAAGCGCCTACCGACGCCGCCGAGTAGCGCTTAGCGCCGCTCTTTCCGGGAAATCCCTCCGCGCGGGGGAAGAGATCGCTCCGGTCGCGCTCTTAGACTGGGGTCCAGATAACGAATTCAGAGGAGTGAGAGCCTTGGCAGCTTCAAACGTAAACGTGGTGGTCATCACCGGGAACTTGACCCGCGACCCAGAGCTGCGGCATACGCCCGGCGGAACGGCCGTGTGCGACCTGCGGGTGGCGGTCAACAGCAGCCGCAAAAACGCGCAGGGCGATTGGGAGGACAAGCCCAACTTCTTCGACGTTGCGGTCTGGGGCGGGCAGGGCGAGAACTGCGCCAACTACCTCTCCAAGGGCCGCCCGGTGGCAATCGAGGGGCGCCTCGACTGGCGCGAGTGGGAGGCCAGAGACGGCAGCAAGCGCCAAGCCGTGCAGATCATCGCCAAATCGGTCCAGTTCCTCGGCTCGCGGGACGGCTCCGGCGGGGGAGGAGGCGGCAACGGCAACGGCGGCTTCAGCCCCGGCAGCGACACGCCGGCCGACACCTCGGACTTCGAGGGGGCTGGGGTCGGAAGCGATGGCGGCGGCTCCGACGACGACATTCCGTTCTAGGTAAGCTCCAGCCGCTGGTTTTCTGTCGCCCGGCATGTCCGGGCGACTTCTACGTAAGGAACCGAAAGTGGCAAGGACACGAGACGCAGGCCAATCAGACCGCCGGGGACGCCGCGGACAGGAGCGGGTGCGACCGCGCAAATACACGCGGATCAACGTCGACACGGTCGACTACAAGGACCTCAACCTGTTGCGGCGCTTCCTCTCCGACAAGGGGAAGACGCGCGGCCGTCGCGTCACCGGCCTCTCGCGCAAGCATCAGCGCCAGCTCTCGGTGGCGGTGAAGCGCGCCCGCGAGATCGCCCTGCTGCCCTACGTCGGAGAGCGCTGAGATGGCGCAGGCGATCCTGCTCCAGGACGTAAAGGACCTCGGTGAGCGCGGCGAGGCGATCGACGTCTCCCCCGGCTACCTTCGCAACTATCTGGTGCCCCGCAAGCTGGCGCAGCCGGCGACCGCGGGTGCGCTGGAGGAAGCGAAGCGGCGCCATGAGGCGGCGGTAAAGGCGGAGAAAGCCCGTGCCGAGCGTGAGGTAGCGGCCGCCGGCCTGCTGTCGAAGACCGTCTTGACGATCCACCAGCGGGCCGGAGAGGACGGCAAGCTGTTCGGCTCGGTCGGCCCGAAGGAGATCGCCGACGCGATCCGCGAGGCCCGCGACCTTCGCATCGACCGCCGCAGGATCCGCCTCGAGACGCCGATCCGCGAGATCGGCACCCACATGGTGGAGATCGAGCTCGCCGACGGCACCGTCGTCTCCGTAAAGACGATCGTCAGCGAAGAGAAGTAGCCCGACCTACTCGCCGACCGCGCGCGCTTGGATGCGGCGGTCGGGGCCGAATAGCGGCAGCGGGTCGCCACAGATCTCCACCAGGCGGGAAACCGTGCGAGGGCCGATCTGCTCCTCCAGCTCCTGCTGGCCGAGATTGGTCGTGACCAGCATCGACCGCTGCGCCTCGTAGCGCTCGTTGACCAGCGCGTAGAGCTGCTCCAGCACCCAGTCGCTGCGCTTCTCGGCGCCGAGGTCGTCGATGTGGAGCAGGTCGACCGAGGTGAGCCGCTCGAAGAAGGCGAGGTAGGAATCGCCGCCGGGCTCGGAGTCGTAGGTGCGCCGGATGCGCGCCAGCAGCTTCGGCAGCGAGTAGATCGCGACCGAGCGGGTCGCCTGCAGCGCCGCCTTGGAGACCAGCATCGCCAGCGTCGTCTTGCCGGTGCCCGTGTCCCCCATCAACCAGAGGCCGCGGCCGGCGTCGAGATTCGCCTCCAGATCCTCGACCCAGCTCCGCACTACCCGGACCACCATCGGCTCGATCTCCGTGACGGGAGGGCGGTCGAAGGAGACGCCGCGGAACTTGGGCGGGATCACCGATGCGACGCCTTTGCTGCGCCCCCGGCGCAGCCGCTGTTCCCGGCACTCGCAGGGTCGCGCCACGTCTTCGGGGCCGAGGATCCAGCCGGAGCCGTCGCAGACGCCGAGGGGGCAAGTCTGCTCGCGGAACGGCACGCTGCGCGCGACTGCAGGCACTAGAACTCAGGCCCCGCCGACGCCGCCTCTTCGAACGGCGGTTCCTCGCCCGCGGGCTGCTCGACAGGGCGATCCTGCCCGCTGTAATCGGCGAACTTCGGGAAGCGGTCGAGGAACACGAGTTTCGGCGAGCCGATCGGCCCGTTCCGGTGCTTGGCGATGATCACGTCGGCCAACCCGTCCGGCTCATCGTCAGGATCGCGGTAGTAGTCCTCTCGGTAGAGGAAGGCGACGAGATCCGCGTCCTGCTCGATGGATCCCGATTCGCGTAGGTCGGAGAGCATCGGCTTTGGCGGGTGGCGCTGCTCAGGAGCGCGGGAAAGCTGGGAGATCGCCAGAACTGGGACCTCCAGCTCGCGGGCGAGGATCTTCAGGCCGCGGCTCATCTGCCCCACCTGCTCGACCCGGTTTGCGCGCGGGTCGTCGGCGCGCATCAACTGGAGGTAGTCGACGATCACCAGCCCGAGACCTCCCCTGTCCTGCTCTTGCGCATGCAGGCGCCGCGCCTTCGCCCGCAGGTCGAGAAGACCGAGGTCGGAGGAGTCGTCGAACCAGAGCGGCGCCTCCTCCAGCTCGTTGCAGGCGCGCACCACCTTCGGCCAGTCTTTCTGAGAAACCTGGCCCTTTCGCAGCTTGTCCCCGGAGATCCGCGCCCGGCAGGCGATGAATCGCTGCGCCAGCTCCACTTCGGACATCTCCAGCGAGAAGAACGCAACCGGCAGCTGCCGCTTGACAGCCACGTTCTCGGCGATATTCGCGACAAGTCCCGACTTTCCCATGGCCGGGCGTGCGGCGACGATGATCAAGTTGCCGGGCTGGAAACCGCCGGTGACCGCGTCTATGTCCCTGAATCCGGAGGGGGTTCCGGTCAGTTCGGTCTCGCCGGTGGAGAGCTTTTCGAGGCGATCCACTTCGTCATGGAGAACCTCGGAGAGCCGACGGAAGTCGCTTGCCTGCTCTTTGTGGGCGACGTCGAAGAGGAGCTTCTCGGCGCGCTCGGAGAGCTCGCGCGGGGCGCCGTCGCGCTCGTGAACCCAGCCCTGTATCTGCTGGCCGGCGCCGAGGAGGCGGCGCAGCAGCGAGTTCTGCTGGACGATCTCCGCGTAGTGCTTGGCGTTGCCCGCGGCGGGGACCTTGGCGGCCAGCTCGGAGACGTAGTGCTTGCCCCCCGCCTCCTCGATCTGGTTGCGCTGGGTCAGCGCCTCGCTGACGCTCAACTCGTCGACCGGCTTCGAGTCGGCGTAGAGGTCGTGGACGCAGGCGAAGATGGCGCGGTGCTTGTCGAGGTAGAAGTCCTCGGCATTCAGCTTCACCTCGTCGATGACGCGGGTCAGCGCCGGCTCGGCGACCAGCATCGCCCCCAGCACGGACTCCTCGGCCTCGATGTTCTGGGGCGGAACGTTGGCTGTGGGTGCTTGTGCCATCTATCTCAGTGTCCGGATTCCTCCGGCGGAATCGGAGTCAGGCAACGAAACCACATGGCGCGTCACGGAGGGCGCGCCTAACCCCGTTTTTGCGTCACCTTTGTGTCAGGAAACTTCAACGTGGCCGGAGTGGCCCACAGGCGGGATCAGGCCCTCCTCTTCCTGGCGGCGCTCGCCGCGGCGGAGCATTCTCTGGGTGAGGATCGCGATGCTGAGGATCGCGGTCGCCCCGAGGCTCAGCTGAACGCTGAGCAGGCCCTGACGGGTCCAGTAGACGTCGCGCAGGTCCAGCAGCAGCGCCGCTTCGTCGAAGGTCAAGCCCATGCCGGCGCCCATCGGGATCGCCAGGTGCTCCTCGAGAGCCTCGTTGTCGGTCAGCAGCGCGACGGTGCCGGCGGTGAAGGCGATCAGGATGCCGGGCACGAAGTGGTGGATGTGGCGGCCGCCGACTCTGACGTTGCGGAACGGGCCCCAGTTGTCCCGGATTCCCCAGGTCGAGATGCGGACGAGCGCGAATGCACCGAGGAATCCCGCCAGCAGGTTGAAGAGGACGGTCTCGCTGCGCGGCGCATCCGCGTAGCCGCGCACAGCCACGCCCACGGTGTCGACAGCCGCGGCCGGGGCGGATTCGACAAGGCCATCGCCATCGCCGTGCTCGTGGGCGCGGCGGCGCAGCATCCGCCCGAACTGGCCGGCGAGCACGGTCCCCGCTCCTCCCAGGGCCACGGCGGCAAGCCCCACCGTCGCCCGCTCCGACCGCGCCCACCCGAACCGAGTCCGCGCCCGAGCCCGACGGCTCACACGGGTGGGCAGGCGGCGCGAAGGCATTGCCGCAGCCTAACCCGTCACAATCTTTCGTCGGTATGCCTGGACTGGTCATAGTCGGAGCGCAGTGGGGCGACGAGGGGAAGGGGAAGGTCACCGACCTGCTCGCCGAGGACGCGGCGATGATCGTGCGCTTTCAGGGCGGCAACAACGCCGGCCACACGATCGTCCGCGAGGGTGAGGAGTTCAAGTTCCACCTGATCCCATCCGGGATCCTCTACTCCGACAAGATCTCCGCGATCGGCAACGGGGTGGTGCTGGACCCGCGCATCCTGCTGGGGGAGATCGACGGGCTGAAGCGGCGTGGCGTCGACGTCGGCAACCTGCGGATCAGCGCCAACGCGCACCTGATCATGCCCTACCACGTGCTGCTCGACACGGCCGGCGAAGTCAAACTCGGCAAGCTCTCGATCGGGACGACGCGGCGCGGGATCGGCCCCTGCTACGCCGACAAGGCGCTGCGGCTTGGAATCCGCGTCCAGGACCTGCTCGACGAGAAGATCCTGCGCAAGAAGATCATGGCCGCGCTGGAGCCCAAGCAGCAAGCGCTGCGCGAGCTCTCGGTGCAGCGGCGCAAGCTGCGCAAGGAAGCCGGTGAGGGGGCGAGAGAGGGCGCCGACCAGTCGATCGCCGACGCGCCGGACCCGCGCCTGGACCTGCACGCGATGACCGAGGAGTTCGCCGGCTACGGCCACCGGCTCGAGCCCCACATCGCCGACACCGCCCACCTCTGCTGGGAGGCGCTCGACAGCGGCAAGACCGTCCTCTTCGAGGGCGCGCAGGCGACCCTGCTGGACCTCGATCACGGCACCTACCCCTTCGTCACCTCCTCCAACCCGATCGCCGGCGCGGCCTGCATCGGGGCGGGGGTCGGCCCGACCGACATCGACGAGGTCTGGGGCGTCGCCAAGGCCTACGCGACCCGGGTCGGCGCCGGTCCCTTCCCGACCGAGCTGCACGACGAAGCCGGCCGCCACATGCTGGAGCGGGGGCACGAGTACGGGACGACGACCGGGCGGGAGCGGCGCTGCGGTTGGATGGACCTTGTCGCCCTGCGCTACGCCGTGCGACTGAACCGGATGAGCGCCTTGACGATCACCAAGCTCGACGTGCTGAGCGGGATCGGGCCGCTGCGGGTGGCGGTGCGCTACCGCTCCAAGGAAGGCGCCATGCTCGACGAGTTCCCCTACCACCAGTCGATCCTGCACTCGGCCGAGCCCGAGTACGAGGAGCTGCCCGGCTTCGACGCCGACATCACCGAGTGCCGCAGCGAGGCCGACCTGCCTCCGGCGGCGCGCGACTACCTGGGCTTCATCGCCGAGTTCGCCGGCGTGCCGATCCGGCTCGTGGGCGTGGGCCCCGGCCGCGATCAGGTCGTCTGGATCGGCGGCGAGCCAAGCCTCCGCGCCGCCTGAGCGGACCGGTGACTTAGGCGGCTGGAGGGCATGAGAAAGGCGGCCCCCCAGCCGCCTTTCTCGTTCCCCTTTTTTCCTGACCGAATAACCGTGGTCCTGTGTTGAACCAGTCCTGAGTGAAGCTGAAAGGGCTCCCTGGCTTAGCCCTTCTGAGTGCAGGGCACGACGACGCTGCCCTTGACCTTTGTCCCGTCGGAGAATGACGACTCCGCCTGGGCGTAGAAGCGGCCGGTGGCGCAGCTGGCCAGCAGGTAGCTCTGCTTTCTGCCCTTGTAGGTGAATTTGCGATCGACCGTGAAGTCGTAAGAAAGCACCGAGCCGCTGCCACCGGCGATCGTCGGAACCGTGGCAATCGACCGCAGGCCGAATTTTCCGCTGCGCCGTCTGGTGATTCTCACCGTGGTGACGATCGCGGTCGGGGTCGGCACGGCGACGTAGGCGTGAATGAACAGCGTTGTGGTGCCACCCTTGACGCCGCCGTTGAAGAAGACCAGCGGGCCGGTTGCATTGAACGGATTCGAGTCGGGGAAGGCGACTCTGACCGTCGTGCTGCCTCTACCGACGATCGCCTTGGAGCAGGCTTTTTTCGCATTGACGTGACTCTGCGCCTGGAGTCTGCCGGAGGTGCAGACGGGCAGGCCCTTGGCGTTGACGGTTCCGTACTTGTCGGTGTCGACGACAACGGTTCTCAGCGCCGGCGGATGCCCCCCGTCGACGGCGGCGATGGTGCCGTTGATGTCGAGGGCGATCGGCGCCAGTCTGTTCTTCGGCAACGCTTTCGGCGTGACCTTGCCCTCATAGGTCAAGATCATGTTCCCCGTCCGGACCGTGACCTTCGCGGCGCTGGCGATCCCGGCGACGGCCAGCATGGCGCCCAGAGCGAGTATCCAAATCAAGTGCTTGCGCATGTCCCTATATCTCTCCTTTGCGACCGGCCCCGTTCAGGTGCCCCGGCCGTCGAAAGCCTTGGTCTAACCCTCCACCGGCAAAAGTACCAGCATCCGTGATCGATGAACCCGGCGATTCACAGAAAAGAGCGGCTTAACAAGCGCGAAACCTTTGGAATCACGCCGTTTCCAGCGGCGGGAGGTCGCCGGTTCCGTTCAGAATCGCCCTTCGCACCTTCTCCCGCTCCGCCGCGGCCCCTTCGGCCCCGAGGAACGGCAGGGTGATCCAGAACATCAGGTCGGGAAGGCGGCTGGGCAGGCGAGCCGCGGCGCCGTGCAGGATCTCGCTGTAGAGAAGCTCGTTGATGCCGCCGGCGATCGAGAGCGCGGTGATGCTCGGCAGCTCGACCGAGGTCTCCGCCCGGCCCGCGTCGAGAAAGCCGCTGAACTGTCGCAGCGCCGCGTCGCGCCTGGCGAGGGCCTTGGGGCCCGCGGCGAGCACTTCGACGATCGCGAAGCGTGCCTCGTCGGGGTGTTCGGCCAGGTGTCTGAGCAGGGCCTCCAGCCCGGCGGCGACTCGATCCGCCCAAGGGGCGCCCGGCTTCGACTCGAAGCCCCCAGCGGTGTCGCCCAGGAGGTTCCCGAGCAGCACGTCGTAGGCGGCGAGGAAGCAGTCCTCCTTGCTCGAGAACAACTCGTAGAAAGTCTTCCGCGATACCCCGGCGACGCTGATCACGTCGACCACGCGAGTCTCCGGATAGCCGCGCTCGGAGACGACTTCGATCATCGCCTGGTGGATGCGATTGCGCTGCGATTCGGTGACCGCCTCGCGGGGCAATCCGTGCCGCCCCCGGGGTAGCTGCTCACTCAACCTGGATGCGCGTCTACCGGAAGCCACATCAAAAACTGTAGAGCAGAAAGCCAAAAATCTCGACCGCCTGCCCACCGCGCCGGGCGGGGAAACAGCCGGTTTACTGACCTTCTTGGGGGAAGACCTGCTGGTAGGTGGTCGGAGCGCCCGATTTGCCGATCGGCGCGAATGGGGCCTGCTGGACGCAGCCGGGGGCCGGAATCCCGCTGGAGCTGTCCTGGCTGCCGAAGGCGAACTGCTTGAGACGCTCGAAGAAGTTGGTGGCCTGATCTACATCGCCGTCGGTGCGGGCGTTGAAGTCCGGGTCGTTGGGCGTGTTGGGGTCGAGCGTGGCGACGATCCCCGAGCTGCACTGACGGGTCTCGAAGCTGGGCAGCCCGGCGGCGAGACCTCTGGCGGCCCCGGGCTGGCTGTAGGCGCTGGCCCGGTTGACGGTGAGCCGATTGGGGTAGGCGGCGAGGGAATCGGGGCCGAGCATCGCCAGCGAGCGCAGATAGTGGACCTGATCTTCTGTGGGGGTGGGGGCGACAGCGTTGAAGGTCGCGGCGACGTTGGCCATCACCCCGGTGATCTCGCGTCTGTAGAGGTTGAGGCCGGAGAGGAGTGGGTTGAGGTTGCGCAGGAACGGGTCCAGGGCGCGCAGAAGCGGCGGGAAGTCGTCGCGGAAGAGCTTGCGCAGGGCCGGGAAGGCGCGAGGCGAGCGGGCGATGACGGGGGCGAAGCCCTCGAAGAAGCCCTTCGCCTGCGGCGCGAAGCGGGAGAAGGCGATCAGGGTCGGCGACAGCTCCTCGGCCGCGGGGGTGAGCTGGCGGAAGAGCGGGTCTGCGTTGAGGGAGAAGGACTCGAGCCGCCTCAGGGTCAGCCTCGACTCGTCGAGGAAGGTCGGGAAGGCGCGGAAGAGCGCTTCGATGTCGCGGTTGCGCGCCGCGGCGGTGGTGAAGACGGTGTTGGAGCTCTGAATCAGGTCGTCCAGCTCGTCGTTGCGACCGCGGAAGGCGCGGAAGGTCACCTCGCCGTTGCGGAAGAGCTGGCGGACGGCGAGCCGTTGGGTGTCGAGCACGCGAAAGAGGCGGTCGAAGGTGGCGAAAGTGGGCTCGAACTCTCCGAAGACATTGGAGAAGTCTCCTCCGCGGCCCTGGATCGCGACCGCCGCGTCCTGCATCCAGGTGCGGAAGGCGGCCTGCGTCTCGGGATCGAAGGTGCGGAAGATCTCGTCGAGCTGGACCGACTCGGCGACGTTGGCTGCGGCGAGGGAGCCTCCGTCGGGAAGCATCTCCCTGTCGCTGCTGGACGGGGTCAGCTCGACGTAGGTCTCGCCGAGCAGGGTCTTTGTGCGGAGGATGGCGCGCGTCTCGCGCGGGATCGGCGCGTACTGGTCGAGGATGTCGATCGTCGCCAGTGCCAGTTCCCCGTCGGGCGAGAGGCCGATGCTCTTGACTTTGCCGACCGAGACGCCGGAGATCCGCACGTCTGACTGCTCGGCGAGCTGGGTCGCCTCGGCGAAGGGCACTTTGATCTCGTAGGTCTTGGCGCGGAACGGCGTCGGCCCGCCGAAGGTGATCCAGAGGAAGAGCAGGATCCCGAAGCACGACAGGGCGAAGCCCGCAATGACGATGAGTTGTCCTGTGCTGGGGGCTTGCTTGTTCATCTCATCTGGCGTAGGTCGGGCCGCAGCCGCCGTCTGGCAGCTCCGGAGGGGGTGCGATGTCGGGCAGGTCTCTGGCGGTGGGGATGTTGCCCGCCTGCAGGACGGTTCTCAGAAAGGGTCGGGCGCCGGAGAAGCCTCTGGCGAGGATGGTGCCGTTACAACTGAGCAGAACCAGGGCCCTGCGCACGGGACCGCCGGCGTCCTGCACGTAGTTGGCGGTGACGTTGTGATTGAGCCAGGGCACGTAGAAGAGGAAGCTCTCCTTGCCCTTCGGCTTGTAGGCGAGGGTGTTGAAGAGCGCGTTGAGCCCCCCCAAGGAGTTGCCGAAGCCCCGCACGGACTTCTCGAAGTCGGAGGAGCCCTGGCTGAGGTGGGTGAGGACCGGGCGGATCTGGCGGGTGAAGGGGCGGATCTGGTCGCGGATCGGCGCCGTCGTCTCGCGGAAGAAGCGCGCGGTGGCGTCGAAGGCCGGGCCGAGTGCCTGGGCCTGAGGGATCAGCTTGATCAGGGCCGGCCGCGCGGCGGTGGAGAAGCGATCGGAGCTGGCGAGGCCCTCGCGGGCGACCCGCAGGGTCGAGGGCAGCTCGACCAGCGACTCCTGCAGCGAAGCCTGCACGGCGGCGAAATCGCCGAGGGCGTCTTTGGAGGAGGTGACGAAGCGCTCGATCTGGGAGTCGCGGCGCGCCAGTTCGGTGGTGAGCAGGCCGAAGTTGTGGATCACGTCGGCGAGGGCGATACGTCGCTTCGCCACCTCGCGGTTGAGGTCGGCGATGTAGTGGGAGAAGGGCTGGAGGCGGCGGAAGGCGGAGGAAAGCTGGCGCCCGCGGCCGCCGATCCCCTGGGCGCCGCCGGCGAGCAGCAGCTGCAGGTACTGGCGGGTGTCGCCGTCCAGGGTGGCAAGGAAGGCCTCGAAGTTGACGTTCGGCTGGGTCCGGGAAAGTGGGATGTTGGCGCCGTCCTCGATGTGGCCGGGAGCGGTGCCGGGATCGACCTCGACGATCATGTCGTTGAGGTTCGTTTTCGGCCGCAACAGCAAGGTGGCGTCGGGGTGGATCAGCTCCAGGTATCTGGGCTCGATGTCGAGGCCGACCACGGCGTGGCCGTCCTCGAGGTCGACCGAGGTGACCTTGCCGACCTGGATGCCGGCGATGTCCACCGCCTGGCCCTGACCGGGCGTGACCGCCTGCGCGGTTGAGAACTCACCGGTGATGTGGGCGAAGTCCTGTCCGACGAAGGGCGCCCACGCCGGCAGCGAGGCTTTCTGCTGGGTGAAGATCCACAGCATCATCGTGATGCCCGCGATGGCGAGGATGACGATCGCGAGCGTGTCTTTGCTGCGCCCGCGCGATTGGCGGGCAAGCGAAGCGCGAAGGTGCTGCCATCTGCTCACGCCGGGCTCCCTCTCGGTCATGGGACCACCGCCGGGTCGGCTGGGCCGGGCTGGCCCAGAGGGCCGTTGACGTCAGGGACGGGCTGCTTGTAGCAGCGCGCGCCGGGCTTCTTCGGCGGCCTGCCGCCGAGCTGCGGCTGGACGCCGAGCGGGGCCTCGATCGTGTTGGAGAAGAAAGCCTTATCCGTGACGAGATTGCCGTCGGGGCTGGGCGTCTGGACCAGCTGCGGGCCGCCGCCGATCTGGGTGCGGAGGTAGGGGCCGTTGCCGTCGAAGTTCTGGCTCTCGCCGGCGAAATTGACGAGGGCGTAGAAGAACTCGCGCGAGCTGGGCCCGGTGCTGAAAGCGTCGTTGATCGTCTGGTCGCCGGTCGGTACCAGCACCCGGCTGCTGCAGAGGCTGAGCTGGTTTAGCTGGGGCAGGGCATTCGCCTTGCCCGCCTGGGCGGCGCCGGCGAGGCCCGGCGTCGACTTGGCCAGCAGCCTGGCCGTTCCCCCCGCTTCCTTGCCGGAGAGCAGCGGGCGAGCCTGGCGCAGCCAGGGGCCGGAAGCGGCGATCAGGTCCGGCAGCTGCTCGATGGCCGGCGTCATCTCGATCGCGTAGGCGCGCAGCGGCGGCAGGGTGCGGTTGAGGCTGACCATCGAGGCGCGGGTGGTCTGCAGGAAGGGGGCGAAACGGTTGATCGTGACCGCGAGATTGGCCGACTGGGCGGCGAGCGCGCCGGTGAAGGTATTGAAGTTGACGATCAGCCCCTGCAGGTCTGCCTCGCTGTGGGCGAAGGCGGCGAAGGCGCGGCCGGCGCTGGCCACGAGCCGGGGAAGATCGTCGGGTTGGGTGCCGAGGAAGGCGTTGGTCACCTGGGCGCTGTAACGGCCGGCGGGACCGCCGTATTTGAAGGCGCCGTTGAGCGCCTCGGCGGCCGTCTTGCCCCTCACCTCGGGCTCCTGGCTGACGTCCTCAGCCGCGGTCGGCTCATGCGTGAGGGCGGTGCCGTAGCTCTGCAGGAAGCGGGCGAGGTCGGCGCGGACGGGCGCCTGCAGCGCGGTGATCACCTCGTCGAGCTGGACCGAGGTGGAGGTATGGCTGACCGGAATGGTGTCGCCGCTGTCCATCTCCGGCGCGCTGGGGCTGCCGGGGTCGAGGTCGATGAAGAAATTCCCCTCGAGGAAGATCCGCGGGCGGATCTGGGCGAAGGCGTCGGTGTGAATCGGCCGGCCCGGATCGCTGACGGTGAAGGTGACCTCGGTTGCGTTGCCGTCGCGACCGACCTCGGTGACCTGGCCGACGTCGACTCCGGCGATCCGGATCGGCGATTTGGTCGCGATGTTGACGCCGTTGGCGAAGGTCGCCTTGAGCTGGTAGCCGCGGCTGGTGAAGGGGACGTGTTTGGTGAAGGCGAGGTATGGGCCGAGGGTGAAGACGATCAGGAAGAGGACCGCGATCGCGGCGTTGCTGGGCCGCCATCTGATGCGGCCGGTCGGCTGCTGGGCCCTGATGTCGCGCTCCGGCAGCCGGCTCATCCGGACTCGTTTCTGGTCGTCGTTCCCCAGTGATCGGCGGCGTTGCCGATCACTGTCTGTCCGCGCGCGTACTTCTCATTTCCGGCTTCACAGATCTTGGGCTGCCCAGGAGAGGCGGTGTACGGGTAGGGATTGAAGTGGAGGTGGTTGGCTCGCTCGGGGCCGTTGGCGGGAGCGGAGGCGGGTGAGCCCTCGTTGTTGGCGCCGGTGGTAGGCACGAGGGAGATGAAGTTGAGCCAGTTTCCCGAGCCGTTGCCCTCGCTGGTCGCATTGGCGACGTTCTTGAAGGCGAGGGTGAGGTAGTTGCAGGTGGCCTGTGCTGGGGCGATGAACTTGATTCCCGGCTCCAGCGTCTTGTTGAAGTCGATCAGGAGGTCGAGCCCGTTGAAGACGCCTGGGGAGGACTGAAAGGCGAGCAGGGCGTCGGCGGTGGGGACGAGCTGATCGTTGAAGACCGGCGAGGCGTTCAGCACCGGGATACCGGCGCGCAGCGCGGCGGCGATCGTCGGCGAGGTGTCGGCGAGAGCCTTGGTGCCGGGCCGCAATGCGGTGAAGAACTCGGCGGAGTGGTCGAGGAAGGGCCGGATCACGGGGAACGTCTCGATCGCCGTCTGCTCGGTGGGCGGGCTTTTGACGATCGTCTCCTGGATGAACGGCCGGGCGACGCGGGCGAAGGCGGCGAAGGTGACGTCGAGGCCGACGAAGAGGCTGGCCTGGGCCTCGGCGACGGGAGCGACGACTGCGTTCAGCGCCCCCAGCGCTCTCCAGAACTCGCCGAACCGGGTCGAAGGGGCGGCGAGGTCGGCGAGCACCGGCTGGGAGCTCTCGACCAGGTCGCGCAGGGCGCCGAAGGCCGCGTTCAGCTGCGGGCCGCGGCCGGCGAGCGCGTTGCCGAACCCGGCCTGGTTCTGGCGGATCGCGGTCCGCGTCTCCTCGTCGAACATGCTGAAGAACTCGTCGATGTCGATCGGCTCCGGCCTGGCGGCGGCGAGCGGGATCGTGTCGCCGGGGGCGAAGCCCTCGCTGGAATCGCCGGGGGTGAGCTGCACGTATTTGAGCCCGAGCGCCGATTTGGGACGGATCATCAGGGTCGAGTCGATCGGCAGCGGCTCCACCTTCTGGTCGAGGCGCAGGTCCAGCTCCGCGGCGACGCGGCCGTCGCCGAGCTGGACCGGCTTGACCCCGCGGACGATGCCGACCCGGTTGCCGCCGATCCGGATCTCGTTGTTCCTGACCAAAGCGTCGCCGTCGGGGACCAGCGCCTTGAGGTTGTAGGTGGAGACGAACGGCAGGCCGTTGTTGGCGTTGTAGGCGAGGAAGACGGCGACGATGACGACGAGCACGGTGACCGCCCCGACCAGGACCGGGCTGCTCGCGACTCCCTGGATTCCGCTGCGATTCCTCATGGACCCAGGAGGTAGTCGAGGAGGGCGCGTTGGGGAGTCGGCGGCGGCGCGACCCTGGTGCCCCCACCGCCAAGCTGCTGCCCCTGGCCGAGACCTGGAGCCGGGGCGGACGGCACGGGGCTGAGGCTGCTCGCGGCGTCGGGGTCGAAGGTGGTGCCGCCGGCCTGCTCGCCGAGTTCCTCTTTCATTAGCTCGTACAACTCAGCCGTGCTCACTATGGAGGACTCTCGTGCGCCAGGGCCGTTGAAATTGGATTGGCATTCGCCCTGAACGACGACCGTATAGTCAAGACAGTTGGTGAGGCGCACCGCGCCACGAGCGAAATGGCCGTACTGGTCGAAGCCGTTGAGGGTGGCGGTCGTGTTGTAGATCAGGTCAGCGAGGCCGTTCCAGCCGCCGGTCTTCTTGGCGCTGACGAGGAACTTGGCGAGCTTGCTGGTCGGGGTGACGCCGGTGCGGGCGAGGTCGCGGGACTTCTTCACGATCGGGTCCGCGGCGCGGAACTTGGGGCCGGCGACCTCGCCGACGTCGCCGAGCGACTTGAGGGCGACGGTCGAAGCCCTGGAGAAGGGGGCAAGGAGGCGCGTCGCCTCGGTGAAGGCGGGGGTCGCCCGGTCGAAGTCGGAGAAGACCGGCGCGCCGGCGTCGGAGAACGCTTTGAGGCTGACCATCGTGGCGCGGAACTCACGCAGGAACTCGGGGAACTTGCGGAACGACTCCTGCAGCTGCTCGCCTTTCTCGGCGCTGGCCTGGGCGGCGGCGCCGGCGTTGCTGAAGAAGCCGGCGACGTGCTCCCTCTCGCGGGCGAGCGGTCGCAGGATCGCGTCCGAATCGGCGGCGAGCTGGGCGAGCTGCACCCGCTGGTCGCGAAGTTTGCCGAGGATGCGGTCGACGTCGCGCAGAACCGGGTTGGCGCGCTTGACGACCTCCTCGATGTCGTCCCCACGCCCGGCCAGCCCGGCCCCCAACTCGTTGAAGATGATGCGGAAGCGCTGCGCGTAGGGCAGGCTCTGGATGTTGTTGATCAGATCGGGGTCGACGCTGGTGCTGTTGTTCTCCACGGGCAGGAGGTACTGGCCGGCGCCGGGCTGGCCGTCTGGGATCTCCTCCAGCGGCGGCGCCGGGGGCGTGCCGGGGGCGCGGGGCAGCGTCGGACGGCAGTCGACGAACTTCTCGCCGATCAGCGACTGCGGGCGGATAAGGCAGCTTCCGTCGCTGCGAAAGTCCTGGAAGCCGGGGTCGGTGATCTTCATCACGATCACCGCTTTGCCCGGGTAGGGCTTGAACTCGCCGTCCTCGTAGCTGGCCAGCTCGCCGGGCATCGTCACGCCGACCTCTTCGATCTCGCCGACGTTGGCGCCGGCGACGCGGACCTCCTCGCCTTTGACCATGAAGCCGCCGCTGTCGAAGATCGCGCGGACGGTGTAGCCGCCGTCCCCCCCGCCGCCTGAGGCGAGCAGGACGACGGCCACCACCGCGGCGACGACCCCGGCTGCGATCAGCCCTTTCTTCATGGTCCGGGGGGCACGTCGGCCGGGTCGCAGGTGGACGAGGGAGCGCCGCCGGCGATCGGCGGGTCGACGAACGGATTGGAGCCGTCGGGCGCCGGCTGGGTGGCGCCACCCGGGCAGCGGCGGAAGGTCTGGGGCGGGTTGAAGGCGTCGTACTGCTGGCTGGTGGGAATCGGGTCGAGGACCCCGGTGCCGGAGTTGTAGGAGAAAAGGTTGAGGTCGGACGGCTGGACGCGAATGTAATGACCGTTGGCGTCGTAGTAGGCCGCTACCTGGCCGAGCTTGGCGAAGCCGTTGAAGATGTCCGGCGTGTAGGCGCGGAAGAGGTCGAGGGTCGGCTGGAAGTCGGCGATCGCCTGCTCGGCGTGCGGGAAGGCGGTGGAGGTGCGGTCCTGCACGGTGGGGAGGATCGCGAAGAGCTCGCCGGTGTCGTTGTGCGGGCCCGGCCGGCGCATGGTCAGGCGCAGGTTCTTGAAGACCGGGACCGCTTTGGAGAGAACCGGGCGGAGGTCGGCGAGGAACGGCGCCAGGTCCTTGGTCGCCGGCTTGGCGGCGTCGACGAAGGTGTCGAGATCGTCGAGCGCGGCGCGGAGGTTGACGAAGGTGGTGTTGGTCTGCCGGAAGACCGGGGGCAGCAGATGCAGGGTGCGGCTGAAGGCGGCGTTCTGGCTGGCGATCGCGCCGAAGGCGGCGTTGGCGTTGGCGATCGCGCTGGAGAGCTCCTCGCCGCGCGAGGCGATCGCCGTCGCCAGTTTGCTGGAGCTGACCACGAAGCGCTCGAACAGCCGCTGGTCGGAGTTGAGCTCGCCGAAGAAGGCGCGGGCGCGATTGAGGCCGGGAGCGAAGTATTTGAAGGTCTGGCTCGCCTCGGGCCCGCGGTCCACGTAGATGCCCGCGTTGCCCTTGATGAAATCGCTGAGGCCCCTCCGCACCGGCGCCGGGAAGGTGTTGAAGAGCTGGTCGATGTCGATCGGGGTCGTGGTGTCGGCGAGCCCGAGGGTTCCGCCGTCTTCCAGCGGCGGGTTGCTGTTGGGGCCGGGGCTGACGGAGACGTAGTGGTTGGCGACGCCGGAGAGGGAGGTTGCGCGAACGATCGCCGTCGTCCCCTCGTGCAACTGCTGCTCGACGGTGACGTTGACCTGGGCGAGGTTTTCATCGGTCAGCTCGATGCTGTCCACGGTGCCGACCGCCTGGCCGCCGATCAGTACCTGGTTGCCTTTGACGAGCTGGCTGGCGTTCTGGAAGAGGAGGGCGTACTTGTGGCTGCCGTTGCCGCCGAAGACGATGTAGGCGAGGGCCAGAACCACCAGGGCGAGAGCCGCGATCGCCGCGATTCGGGCGGGGGCGATTCTCCGGCCGGACGCCGGACTTCTCTCCTCGCCTAAGGGATTGGCAGCCACAAGTCGTCGCTTACCGTCCTCCGGCCTCCAACCCGGGTGGAAACGGCGAGCGAATCGTATCCGAGGCGTCCCCGGGCAAGCGCGTGCCCAGGCGGGACTTAACTGGAATTCAACGCGCTACTCTGAGGGTGCGGATCGGTTATGGAACCGGGAGGCGCTTTGGCAAATCGAACGGAGGAGTGAAGCCAATGCGCAAACGTCTGAGCTTGACCCTTGCCCTGGTGGTAGGTGTAGCCGGCGCGGTCGTCGCCTCGACCGCGCTCGCAAAGTGGGGCCCGACGGTTACCGGGTCCGATGGCAACACCCATGCGATCAACGTTCAGGTCGCTCCAAAGAAGCTTTCTAAATCCAAACCGACCCCCGCCACCCTGAAAGTGGCGACGAGAACGGGCACGACGACTGCCCCCAACGGCATCCCCTCTCCAGCCGTGAGGGCGGTGGTCGACTTCGACAGAAACCTGAAGCTGTTCACAAAAGGCCTGTCGACCTGCAGCGCCGACAGACTCCAGAACGTCTCGACCGACGCTGCTATCGCGGCTTGCGGCAAAGCGAGAATCGGAAGCGGAGCCGCTACGGCCTTGCTCGCCGTCGGCGCCCAGGTCTTCACGCAGAACCAGACGATCACGGCCTTCAACGGCGTGCCCCAGGGAGGCAAGCCCTCGGTCCTGCTGCATACCTACGGGACCTCCCCGGTCCAGGTGACGCTGGTGCTGAACGGCGTGATCAGCAACTACAACAAACAGGGCTTCGGCCCGCGGCTGGACATCGACATCCCGCTTATCGCGGGCGGCACCGGAGCCCTGACGTCCTTCTCTGCCTCGATCAACAGGAAGTTCAACTACAAAGGCAAGAAGCGCAGCTTCGTCACCGCGATGTGTAGAAAGTCGCCGCTGAGAGCCCGCGGCGCCTTCACCTTCAAAGACGGGGTGACATTGACGTCGCCCTCGACCCACGCCTGTACAAAGAAGAAATAACGCTCAGACGTTGACTTTGGGCATAGCCCGATCCAGGCGTCTGGGTAGCCACCAGACCCTGTTGCCCACGAGCAGCATCAGCGCCGGCAGGAGGACGATGCGGACGACCGTGGCGTCCAGCAGCACCGCGATGGTCAGCCCAACGCCGAGTTGGCTGACCGTCGCGATCGGCGCGCCCGCAAAGGCGACGAAGACGGCCATCATGATCGCCGCGGCGCCGGTGATCACCCGCGCGGTTTTCTCCAACCCGAACTCGATCGCGGCGGCGTTGTCTCCGTATTGATCGAAGTGCTCCCGCATCCGCACCAACAGGAAGACGGCGTAGTCGATCGAGAGGCCGAAGACGACGCCGAAGATCATCGTCGCGCCGACCGCATCCACGTATTCCCGCCCGCCCAACGGCCAACCCTCCGGCACGTAGCCGAGCAGGGTGAGGATGCCGAAGGCGACGCCGACCGTGGCCAGGTTGAGGCCGACCGCGATCGCGGCAAGCGGCAGGGCGCGAAGGACGAGGACCAGAACGAGGAAGGTGGCCAGGGTGATAGCCGCGACGACAAGTGGGAATCGATCCCTGGCTACGCGGCTGTAGGTATTGAGAGTCGGCGGCCCGCCGGCGACGCCCGCTTCGACGCCCGCTTCCCGGCCCAGCGCCGCGGCGTCAGATTCGAGGCGTCTGTTCATCGCGATCGAACCGTCGGTGTTGAAGGTGTAGCGCGAGATCACAAGCAGGGTCGCCGCCTGGCCGCCGTTGTCGAGGTCGATCGCGCGGGTTGCTTGCTCACGCAGTGCCGGTGAGGCCCCGTCGAGGGCCGAGAGGACGAAGTAGCCTGAGTCGAAGAGGCCAGGCGTGGAGCGCCGGACGCGGTCGGTCTGCCGTGTCAGGTTGTCTCCGGTGGAGACGATGCGGACGGTGGCGCGTCGCAACCCGGACTGCAATGGGTAGGAGCGAACGTAGGCCCGGGCCAGGTTCTCCTGAAGCGCGGAGGTCCCTTCGCCGAGCTGGGCGATCCCGCCGGCGAGGGCGGTGGCCGCCGTAGCGGCGCGCAGGAGCTGGTCGTTGAGGTCGCCGGACACCGCGGCGAATCTGGCGGCGCCGGCGGCCAGCCTTCTCCCCGCCGATTGGATCTGGTTGAGCCCGTCGGAGAGTTGTATCGCCGTCGAGGAAAGCCGGTTGAGGCTGCCGATCGCCGTTACCAGCCAGCCGGTGACCTGCTCGGCCTCCTCGGCATCGTCGCTGAGTCGCTCTTGGAGCGCCGTCAACTCCGCCGGCAGGCCGGCGTAGCCCTCCGCGTAAGGCTGGCCGGTGGCGGGGTTGGTTCCGCTGATCGCCGCCATGGCTTGGCGCACCGCGGTAAGAGCGGCATCGTAATTGGGATCGGTTTTGCCGACGGTCATGCCGTCCAGCTGTTGAAGGGCCGTTCTCAGCTGGGCTTCGGCATCCTGGGCGGGCGCGATCAGCTGTGGCAGCTTCGAATGAGCGTCCTGGTTGAGGGATTTCTGCAGATTGCGCGAGCGCCGCAGGGCGTTGTGTCTGAGATTGGGGATCAGGTCGCGAATGCCGATCTTGAGAACGAGCCCGCCAAGCGCGGCCCGTCGCTCGGCGGCGGCAAGCTGGCGGGTGACATCGGCAAAGCGATCGACGGCGGCAACGGTGCGCCCGATGCCCTCTCCCGCATCGGAGAGGCCCTCGGCAAGCAGGACGGCGCCGTCTTCGGCCTGCCCGGTGCCGTCGTCCAGCAGCCCGGCGCCGGCAGCCGCCTGCGAAAGGCCGTTGCGAAGCAGAGCGACGCCACCAGTTATGCGACCCAGGACTCTGCCCAGCCTGCCGACGCCGGCCAGAGGGCCGCTTTCGCCTGAAGCGAGCAGCCCGTTGCCGAATCTGCGCAGCGGAGCGACCGCTCTCGAGACCTGACCGGGCCCGACAACTGCAAGGACGCCGGGATAGTCGGCGATCCGTCTCTGCCAGCGATCGAGGGCGTCGAGGCGATCCGAATCGGTGATCGCACCCTCGTCGGTGGCGGCGACGATCACGAAGGGAGCGTCGTAACCGGGGCCGATCGCGTCCGTGATCAGCTCGTAGTCCTTGCGAATGGGATCGTCTGTAGGAAGCTGGCCGGGGCTGAGCGGGCCGGTTCTGAGGGCCAGCGCGGGCGCGGCGAGGAAGAGCACCACGGCGCCGATCAATGCCGCGACAGGAGCGGGGCGGCGGAGGGCGGCGTGGACGACGGTCATCAGGCGAGAGCGACCGTTCGCCGCTGCGCCGATCCGCCAGCGATCCAGGTTCGGGCCGAGCAGAGTGAGGACGGCGGGCGCGGCGACGACCCCGACGACCACGCTGAGGGCGACGACCAGCGCCACGGTCGCCGCCAATGACACGAGCAGGGCGCCCGGGACGACGAACATCGCCACGATCATCGAGAGCATCAGGGTGCTGCCGGCGAAAACCGTCGTGCGGCCGGCTGTGCCGCGCGTCGCGGCTGCGGCTGTGAGCGGATCGGCGCCGGCAGCCAATTCCTCGCGGAAGCGCGAGACCATCAGCAGCGCATAGTCGACGCCCAGCGCCAAGCCCATCATCGTGCAGACGGTGAGGGCGAAGGCATCGATGTCGAACCAGTTCGTCAGGATGACCAGCAGGCCGCGGGAGCTGAACACCGTGATCGCACCGAAGGCAAGGGGGATCATTGCCGCGATCGGCGATCGGAAGACGAGCAGCAGGACGACCAGGAGGATCGGCAGCGCGATCAGCTCGGCGCGCTCGCTGGCGCTGATCGATTCGTCCTGTATCTGGCGAGATATCGTCGCGAAGCCGGTCTGGGTGGCGGTGACCGGCGGGTGGACCGTCTCCTCCAGGGTGCTGTTCAGGTAGGGAACCGTCTCCTTGACGGCCTCGGCGACCGGGACGTGGAAGTCGACGATGATCAGCGCTCGTCGGGGCCCTGGCCTCAAGCGGCCGACGGAGCCCCGATCCCACGGGGACAGCGTCGTCACGCGCGGGTTCTCACGGCGCAGGGTGCGGATCAGCTCCGGTCCTTGGCGATCGATCGCCGCCGCCGGTCCCTGCAGGAGAATCGGGAAGGTGGCGCTGTCGCCGAAGTGCTCTCGCAGCAGCTCGTTGGCGCGCGAGGCCGAGGTGCCGGAGATGTCCAGCGTGGTCGGGCTCAGTTTCTCGTCGAGGCCGAGCCCCAGAACGCCCAGGAAGACGACGACGATGCCGGACAGCACCAGGACCCGCCGCGGATGCCGCAACATCGAGGAGTGGCGCCGCTCGCCGTCTTCGCCGGCACGCGCGCGCTCCTTCCCCTCCCTGCTCCTCCTCAGCGACGGCACGCGTGTAGTTTGGCGGTCAGCCGGACGGAGAGCGTTCGAAGATGTGGAAGGCTTTGTTAAGCCGTCCGCCGGGTGACGGCGTGGAGACTAGCGCCGGATCGAGCAGGTTCTCGCAAAGGTGCCGCTGAGGCGGGTGCCGTCTCTGAAGGTGAACGTGCCGAATGCCTGCAGGCGACCGTTCTCGCAGCGGGCGTTGACGTAGCTCAGCTTCTTCCCTTTGTAGGTCCATCTGCGCTCGACTCTGATCGAGCCGGATTTCGGAATGCCGTAGCCGCCGGCGATTCTCGGGATCTCCGTCTCGACGCGATAGCCGTAGAGGCCTTTGCGGATTCTTCTGATCTCGATCGGGACGATGAAGGTCGTCGGACCACCCACCTCGAGATAGGCGTGGGCGAAGAGCGTCGGGTTGCCGCTCTTACGCGGGCCGTTGAAGAGGGTGATCGGCGAAGACGCCGGGATCGGGTTCTGGTCGGGGAACTTGACTATCGCCGTGCCGCGACCCTTGCCGACGATCGCGTCACGACAGTTGGCTCGGGCGCGCGGGACGTCGGTCGCGATCAATCTTCCTCTCGTGCAGACCTGAAGCCCGCGCGTCTCGACGTGACCGTGCCGGTCGAAGTCGAAGATGATTCTGTGCAGAACCGGTGGCAACTCACCGGAGATGGTCGAGATTCTGCCGCCGCCGTGGATCTCGATCGGAGCGTCTCTGTCGCGAGGCAACGACCTCGGGCTGAAGCCCCCGTCGCCGATGATCAGGATGTCGCCGGCCCGCAGCCGGAGGGCGCTCGCGGTGCCCACCAACGCGAACAGCGCCAGCAGCACTCCCACCAAGATCGTCCCCTTGCGCACAGCGATCCCCTCCTCCGCTTTGAACTACCTGGAGGCATGATAGGGCTCAGGCCAAGCAGGGGGTTAAGCGGGCAAGAAGCAGCCGGCCCATGGCACGCGGGGCGCTAGCCTGAGTCCCGGAGGAATGAAGACGACGGCGACAAGCCTGCTGATGGCGATCGCGCTCTGCGCGATCGCGGCGCTGCCGATCGCCGGGGCGAACGGCGCGCTGGTGCAGATCGGGGATCTGGTCCTGGAAGCGGACGGGGGGTTCACGCCGCAAAAGCTCCCGCGAAGGACGTTTGCCCCGATCGATTTCAAGGGCCACGCGGATCTCTCGACCCGAAGCGGCGCGATGCCGCCGGCGCTGCAACAGGCTGTGATCGACTTCGACCGCGATGGGCGGATGAGCACGGGTGGGCTGCCAAGTTGCTCTCCCGATCGAGTCGCGGACGCAAGCCCGGAGGTGGCGCGGCAGGCCTGCGCCGCCGCGATCGTCGGCACCGGGCGCATAGGGGCTGTGGTCGCCTTGGCGGGCCAACCTCCGGAAGCCACCGGCTCACTGCTGACACTGTTCAACGGGCCACCCCAAGACGGCCACGCGACCGTCGTCGCTCATGCCCAGATCACCAACCCCGTACTGCGGACCTTCGCGATCCTTATCCCCGTCGAGCGCCGGCGCGGGCGCTTCCGCTACCGGGCGACGCTGAACGTCCCGCCGATCGTTCCCGAGGGCATCGGCACAGGCGCCCTCACTCACGTCGACGCCAAGATCGGCCGCCGCTATAGGGCCAACGGCAAGCGCCGCAGCTACGTTTCCGCCCGCTGCAGCGACAACGTCCTCGAGACCCACGGCCGCTTCACCTTCAACGACGGCACCGTGATCGACGGCTCTGTGATGAAGGGCTGCTTCGCCCTGCGGTAGCCGGCGCCAGCTTTCTATAATTGTCGGCCTCGGGCCGTTAGCTCAGTTGGTAGAGCAGGAGACTCTTAATCTCAAGGTCGAAGGTTCGAACCCTTCACGGCCCATCGCAGCCGGGTTGCCGCCTCTTCGCGATTAGACGATTAATCGTCTATACGAATAGACGTATGATCGTCTAGGGCGTGGCCCCGGAGAGGCCGCCTAGGGGGTTCTGGAGTTGCTCTTTGCCCTGGCCTCTGTTGAATCTGGCGAGCAGGGCCTGCTGTCTCTGGAATCTCTTCGCCTGTCTGCGAATGTCGGCCAGTTGGCTCTCGACGCTTTTGCGCTGGGCTCTGGAGGTGGCGAGGGCCGCCGCCTGCTTGGCGACCTTGTCGCCCTCCGCGAACTTGAAGGCGTAGTAGTCGTAGATCGCCAGGGTGCTGACGGTGCCGAGGTTGGGGCGGGAGTCGGCGACGATCTGCTGGGCCTCGGCCGCGGCTCTCACATCGGCCTCAACCTCGGCGCCGGTCGTCGCCGTCTGGGCGAGGCTGAACAGCGCGGTCGCCGCCAGCTGGGCGCCCGATGGGCTGGGCTCCTCGGCCGCCCGCAGGTAGCGGTCCCAGGCGTCCGCGGCCTGCAGGTACTCCTGGCGCGCCTCCGGGGTGACGGTCGCCTGGCCGGTCGCCGGGTCGATCTCCGAAAGGGAGTTGCCGGCGCTGATCCGCGTCCGGGTGAGGGCGAGGAGCAGCGCCTCGTCGTTGGGATTTCTCCTCAACTTGCGCTCGATCGCGGCCGCTTGGTCGTCGAGCGCGTCGGCGGCGCTCTCGGCGGCGTCCTGCTGGGAGAAGAGATCGCCGACGCTGAACGGCCCGACGACGAGCAGGAGGCTGGCCGCCATGATCAGCGCGAGCAAGCCGTAGACGACCTGGACGACGCGTTTGCGCCGGCCGCTGGTGTCGAAGACCATCCGACGCTCGCCATCTGCCATCCCTAAATCAGCGCTCCTGAGTCGAGGGCTCCGCGATTCCTCCCGCCGCCTTCGGCGATCCGAAGGCGCGAGCGAGCAAGATACTCAACTCGTAGAGGACGAGCAGGGGGACCATCTCGATCAGCATCGTGACCGGGTCGATGCCGGGGAGCATCGCGGCCAGCACCGCGATCGCCAGGTAGGCGTAGCGGCGATTGGCGGTGAGCTGGGCGACCGAGACGATGCCGAGACGGGTGACGGCGAGGATCGCCAGCGGCAGCTGGAAGACGACGCCCCCGGCGAGCAGGGTCATGGCGAAGAAGCCGTAGTAGTCGCGAGCGCGAACCTGGACGTTGAACTGGCTGTCGTTGAAGTTGAGCAGGAAGTTGACCGCCGCCGGCATGACGATGAAGTAGGCGAAGGCGACGCCGGCGAGGAAGAGGACCGGGGCCATCAGCAAGATCGGCATGATCACCCGGCGCTCGGAGGCGCTGAAGGCGGGCAGGACGTAGGCATACGCCTGGTAGAGGAGGATCGGCAGGGAGAGGATCAGCGCGCCGTAGACCGCGACCGTCAGGGTCGTGGTGAAGGGCTCGGTGACGCCGAAGGTGAGCAACTCCTCGTGATCGGATGGAAGTGGGCCGGAGGCGATCTCCAGCAGCAGGTGGTTCTGCCAGAGGCAGAAGGCGAGGGCGACGACGAGGACCGCGATCGAGACGAGGATCCGGTTGCGAAGCTCGTCGAGGTGCTCTACGAGGGTGAGGCGATCCTCATGGGAGACCGCCTTGAGACGGCGGGCCATTCCGCGCCTCAGGTCCGCTTGTGGCCGACCGTCTCGCCTTTGCCGGCCCGGTCGTCCGCTTCGTCGCCGGCGCCGATCTCCTGCGGGGGCTGCTTTTCCTCGTCGTCGTGACGGCCGGAGATGGAGCCGCGGAACTCACGGATCCCTTTGCCCAGGGAGCGGCCCAACTCGGGCAGGCGCTTCGGCCCGAACACCACGAGGGCGATGATCAGGACGATGACGATCTCCAGGGGACCGATGTTTCCGGGCATCGACCCATGGTAACGGTCGCGGGGCGCCTACCCGGTTCTGGGATTTTTCGGAAATCTTCGGATTACTGCGGATGGAGTGGCCCTCTCGTGGGTTCGATAAGTGAGCCATGCGACAAGCTCACAACCAGACCGAGACCTCCACCGGGCTGCATGTGTGCCCGGAGTGCAGATCGCGGCTGGTGCAGCCGACGCGCTGGGAGCAGACGGCGGAGCGGAACCACTGGCGCTTGTGGCGGCGATGCCCCGAGTGCGGCTGGAAATGCGACGGCGTCTACGGCGAGCGCGAGATCGACGACTTCGACGAGGAACTGGACCTCGGCACGCAGGCGATTGCCGACGTCCTCAAAGCACTCGAGCGGGAGAGCATGCAGAACGTGGTCGAGTCATTTGCCATGGCGCTGCAGGCCGACCTGATCGGCGCCGACGACTTCTCATAAATTCCGCCGATGTGCCCGCCATATGCGGGTTAGGAATACCTTTGGACGACGCCATCGGCAACGAGACCCAAGAGGTGTCTCTGCTCGGGGTCGAAGGCCGGGGAGTCGAGCAGCTCTTTGGCGTCGGCGACCATCTCCAGAGCGCGGGAGCGGACTCTGTCGAGGGCGCCGGTGGCGGCGATGCGGTCGCAGAGGGCTTCGGCCGAGGCAGGGTCGAGGGAGCGAAGGTCCACCGCGAGCTCGGGGTTGGTCGCAAAGGCTTCGATCGCGGGCAGGGTCACGGTGCCGTCGAGCAGGTCGGTGCCGCGCGCCTTGCCGGTTCGCTCGGGCGGCCCACTGACGTCGAGCACGTCGTCGAGAAGCTGAAACGCAAGCCCGACGCGCGCGCCGAAGTCTCCCAGCGCTTCCTCGTCCCGTCCCATCAGGCAGGCGCACTCGAAGAGCGTCCCCGTCTTCAGGCGGCAGCGCTCCAAGTAGCGCTCTTCGGAGATCGTGACGTCGAACGCGTCGTGGCGCTGGGCCAACTCGCCGCGGGCGAGAGCGGTCGATGCCTTGGCCAGCAGCGCGACGGAGCGCCCGTCGCCGGACTCGGCGAGCAGGGCGAAGGCGCGGGAGAAGAGCAGGTCGCCGGTCGAGACCGCGTGAGCGCGCCCGGAGGTGGCGGCCACGGTGGGCTTTCCACGCCGCAACGGAGCGTCGTCGAGCACGTCGTCGTGGACGAGCGTCGCCATATGGACCAGCTCGACCGCGGCGGCGGCGCGCACCGCCGCCGCCTCTCCCTCCGGACCGGCGCAGAGCAGGACCAGCAACGGCCGCAGGCGCTTGCCCCCGGCGGCAAGCGTCGCGCCGGCGTCCGCGGCGAGCATTTCTCCGTGACCCGCGCTCGCCTCTCTCAGCAAGGTCTCCACCTCCCCCAGCCGAGCCGGGAGCCAACGGCTGGAAGCATCGAGAACGGCGGTGACCGGCGGAGGGACGGCGGAGGGACGCGTCACGCCTTGACGCCGCTGTGGATCGCGATGATCCCCCCGGCCAGGACTGTGTAGCGGATGCTCTTCAACCCGGCCGCGTCCATCTTGGCCGCGAGGTTGTGCGGGTCGGGAAAGCTGCGCACGGACTCGGGCAGGTAGGAGTAGGCGGCGGAGTCCCCCGCGAGGGCGCCCAGGACAGGGACCAAGCGATCGAACCAGAGCGAGTAGAAGGTCGAGAGCGGTGGCCGGACGGGCTGGGTGATCTCGAGGATGACGAGGCGGCCGCCGGGCGAGAGGACGCGGATCATCTCGCGAAGGCCGCCGTCGAGGTCCGCCAGGTTGCGAACGCCGAAGCCGACCGTGACGGCGTCGAAGCGCCCCTCGTCATAGGGAAGCTGCAGCGCGTCGGCCCACTCGAAGCGCACGCCCTCGACGCCGTGCTCGCTCGCCTTCTCCCGCGCCAGGTCCAACATCGGCTCGGAGAAGTCGCAGCCGACCACGCGGCCGCCGGGAGCGACCCGCCGGGCCAGCTCCAGGGCGAGGTCGCCGGTGCCGCAGCAGACATCGAGGGCCGCATCGCCGGGGCGCAGCTCGGCACGGTCGGCGGCGCGCTCGCGCCAGCGGTGGTGCATCCCCGCCGTCATCACCGAGTTCATCGCGTCGTAGCGACCGGCGATGCGGTCGAACATGCGGTTGACCTGCACCGCGAACTGGGCCGAATCCCGCGAGGGAGTCGATCTAGTCGAGCGAGGCGAGGAAATTGGCGAGCTCGTCGAGCTTCTGGGGCGGAAGGTCGCGATAGGAAGGCATGATGCCAGGCCCGATCTCCACCGAGCGGACGATCGCCGCGCGCGGCACCCGTTGGGCGATGTGGGTCAGGTCCGGGCCGGGCCCGTGGTTGCCGTTTTCGCCGATGTTGTGGCAGGCGAGGCAGCCTGCCGAGGCGGCGACCTCCTTGCCGGCCTCGTACTGCGGCGCAACCTCCATCTCGATCTCGGTCGGCGAGCCGGCGACTGCGCCGAGATAGGTGAGGTAGGCCATCGCGACGATGGTGAGGGCGCCGGCGGTGGTGGCGATCGGGCGGCGGGCGGGGTTGCGCTCCGGCCCGCGGTCGTAGAAGGGCAGGAGGAGGAGCAGGACCATGCAGATGGTCGGGATGCCGATCGTCGCGATCGGAACCAGCTCGGGCGGTTTGATCACCCGCAGCACCTCGAAGAGGAAGAAGAAGTACCACTCGGGCCGCGGCACGTATGTGGTCGACGTCGGGTCGGCCTTCGGGCCCTGCTCGGCGCCGAGGACGATCGACATCGCGACGATCACGGCGACGACGATCAGCGCCATCGTCGAGTCCTTCATCACCGCGTAGGGGAAGAAGGGCTTGCCCTTCTTCTTCAGTACCTCGTACTCCTCGAGGTATGCCTGCTTGTCGGCCGGCTTCATCGGGAAGAGGCTCCGTTGCCCTCGGTCCCGGCGTCGAGCCGCGACACGGGGGCGGCGACCTTGGGCCTCTCCGCCCTGACCCACGGCGGCGCCGTGGTGCCGAGCTTGACCACGAGGTACAGGTGGGCGCCGATCAGCGCGATCAGCGCGCCGGGGATGAGCAGCATGTGGATCGCGTAGAAGCGCGACAGCGTCGTCGCCCCCAGCTCAGGGCCGGCGCGCAGGAAGTCGCTCAGGTACGGGCCGACGATCGGGCCGGTCCCGTTGATGTTGATGCCGACGATCGAAGCCCAGAAGGAGCGCTGGTCGAACGGCAGCAGGTAGCCGGTGAAGGCCATCGTCATGGTCAGGATCAGCAGCACGACCCCGATCACCCAGTTCAGCTCCCGCGGGTACTTGTAGGCGCCGAAGAAGAAGACGCGGCCCATGTGGAGGAAGATCAGGATCACCATCACGCTGGAGCCCCATTTGTGCATCCCGTGCACGAACGAGCCGAGGAAGACGTCGTTGTTGATGTGGGAGATCGAGGCGTACGCCTGGGTGGTCGAAGGCACGTAGAACATCGCCAGGAAGACGCCGGTGACGGCCTGCGAGATGAAGGCGAAGAGGGTGGCGGAGCCGAGCGTGTAGAACCAGTTGGTCCCCTTCGGCACTTTGCGGAACAGCATCCCGGTGAGGAAGCCGCTGGCGGCGGTGCGCTGGTCGAGCCAGGCGACGACGTCGACGCCGGCGTCTTTCGCCTGCTCGGCGACTCTCTGCACGTCGCTGGGCCGCTCCGGCGGGGATTCCTTGAGGTCGGCGGGGGCCTGCCCCTTGGCTGCTGCGCTGCCCGGCTTCGCCGGTTTGCGGAGGGGCGGGGGAATGATCGAGTCGGGAATCTTCATCGCCTAGCTCAACCGCTCGGGGGTGGGAAGGTGGACGGGCGCGGGGGGTAGAGGTATTCCCAGATCCCGCCGGTGAACTCGCCGGGATCGCGGGCGCGGACCGGCTCCATCTGCGAGGTGACGCTGAAGCGGGGCCCGACCTCTACCTGGCCGTTGCGGATGCGGGTCTGGAACTGGTCGAGCGGGCGGACCGGCGGGCCGCCGAGCACTTTGCCGACGAAGTCGTAGACGCCGCCGTGACAGGGGCAGATGAAGTTGCCGGCGGCTTCGACGAAGCGGACCGGACAGCCGAGGTGGGCGCAGCGGTTGGAGACCGCGATGATCTCGTTCGGGTTCTCGCCCAACTCCTTGGAGCCCTTGCGGACGTAGGCGGTGGTCTTGCCGGCGTCGCCGATCCCCTCGGTCTCGGTGAAGACGACCTGCCGGTAGGTGTCCGGAACGAAGTCGTCGACCGGGCCGACCGCCTCCCAACGCTCCTTGCCGCGATGGAAGATCGGCGCCACCGCAAAGCCGACCGCGGGCAGAACGATCGCGGCACCGGCGACGCCGCCGAGTCCCTGCGCCGCGACGGTGAAGGCGCGACGGCGGGTCATCGACTCGCCCTCGAAATATCCAGGGGGGTCGGGCTTGGCCCGCTCAGGGGGGGTCGCCTCGACCCCGTTCGGTTTCTCGACTTGATCGGCCACGGTGCGACAGGTGCAGGGCACTGGAGTTTATTGCCTCGGCGACGGCGACTGCCGCCCGGCTGCTTTGTGTAGTACTTGTTAATGAGCTCGGGCGGCTCTTCCGGCTGGTATACAAAGACTCCCGTGTCTTCAGGGGCGCCGAGGGGTAGGGATCAGAAGGGGCCGCGCACGCCCCTGTCGCTGCGACGACCGCGCGCCATGCTCGCGGCGGCTTTCCTCGCAATCGTCGTCCTTGCGGTGCTCGCCCGGGGGGTCGAGGACAAGCTGAGGCCCAGCTCGCTCAGCATCCCCGGCACCGAGTCCTCGCGCGGCAACGATCTGCTCAAAGAGCATTTCGGAG
>DATMBX010000047.1:0-8049 GCA_035558955.1 Solirubrobacterales bacterium
GGCCGTTCTCGCGGTTGGGGTTGCGGCGTGTGGCAGCGATGACAACAGCGCGTCAGGCAGCGGCGGCGGTGACCTCTCCGGCACGATCCGAATCGACGGATCGAGCACGGTGGCGCCCCTCACCGAGGCGATCGCCGAGCAGTTCCAGGCCGAGAATCCCGACGTCCGGGTGACGGTCGGCACTTCCGGCACCGGCGGCGGCTTCGAGAAGTTCTGCGCCGGCGAGACGGCGATCTCCGACGCTTCCCGCGCGATCGAGCCCGACGAGGTCGCGGCCTGCAAGAAGGACGGGATCGCCTATGAGGAAGTCCGGGTCGCCACCGACGCCCTCACGGTGGTCGTCAACCCGGAGAACCCGGTCACCTGTCTCACGGTCGATCAGCTGGGCGCCATCTGGGGGGCCGACTCGACGATTTCCAACTGGGATCAGATCCCTGGCCTGAGAGAGGACTTCGACGAGGAGTTGCAGCTCTTCGGTCCCGGCACCGACTCCGGCACGTTCGACTACTTCACCGAGTCGATCAACGGCGAGGAGGGCGTCTCGCGCAAGGACTACAACAACGTCGGCGAGGACGACAACGCCACGGTTGCCGGCGTCACCGGCGCGCCCGGCGGCATGGGCTACTTCGGCTTCTCCTACTACCAGGAGAACGAGGGCTCGCTGAAGGCGCTCGAGGTCGACGGTGGCAAGGGTTGCGTCGCGCCTTCGGTCGAGACCGCGCAAAACGACACCTACGTGCCGCTCAGCCGGCCGCTCTTCATCTACCCGAGCGGTGAGGCGCTGAAGCAGCCGGAGGTGAAGGCGTTCGTCGACTACTACCTCGACAACGCCAACGGCGTCGCCGAGGCGGTCGGGTTCATCCCACTGACCGACGAGCAGCTCCAGCGGTCCAAGGACGCGGCGGCAAAGCTCGGCTAGTGCTGCAGTCGTCCAGCCCACGCTACGGCGAGAAGGCCATCCATGGCCTTCTCGCCGCCTGCGCGGTTCTCTCCGTTCTCACCACCACCGCGATCGTCATCTCCCTGATCGGGCCGACGATCGGCTTCTTCGAGGTCGTCCCGATCGGGGACTTCCTCTTCGGCACCGACTGGACTCCGCAGTTCGAGCCGCCCAGCTTCGGCGTGCTGGCGATCGTCGTCGGCACGCTCAACGTCACCCTCTGGGGAATGCTGTTCGCGATCCCGATCGGGCTCGGCGCGGCGGTCTACCTCAGCGAGTACGCGAGCCCGCGCGTGCGCAAGACGGTGAAGCCGACCCTCGAGATCCTCGCCGGCATCCCCACCGTGGCGATCGGCTTCTTCGCCGCCAGCTTCATCCTTCCCGAGGTCATCCAGCCGCTCTGGCCCGGGGACTTCCTCGGCGGCGCCACCGGCAAGCCGTTCATGGCGCTCGCCGCGGGGCTGGGCATCGGCCTGATGATCGTGCCGATAATCGCCTCGATCTCCGAGGACGCGATGTCGGCGGTCCCCCGCGGCCTGCACGAGGGCGCCTACGCGCTGGGGGCGACGAAAGCGAAGGTGGCGGTCCGGGTCATCTTCCCGGCGGCGCTCTCGGGCATCGTCGCCTCGATCGTGTTGGCGATCTCCCGCGCGGTGGGGGAGACGATGATCGTCGTCCTCGCTGCCGGCTCGACCCCGAACCTCACCTTCAACCCGGTCGAGGCGATCCAGGCGATGACCTCCTACATCGCCACCACCGCCACCGGCGACATCTCCACCGGCTCGATCGACTACAAAGCCGTCTTCGCGGTCGGAACGGTGCTCTTCTTCATGACGCTGGTCATGAACATGATCAGCATCCGGCTGGTCCGCAAGTACCGCGAGGTCTACGAGTGATGGAGGGGCCGGGGGCGGCGATGCCGCGCAACCGCCTCGCCGTCGCCGGCGCGCGGGCGACGACGCAGGCGATGCTACGCAACCAGCCGCGCGGCGACGTGATCCGTAACGCGGTCTTCGCCGGCCTTCTGCTTCTCGCGGTCCTGATTGCCCTCGCCGGCCTTCTCGCCCTGCTGATCCAGGCCTTCGCCAAGGGCTCCTCGGCGCTCAGCCTCGACCTCTTCACCAACCCGCCCTCGACCGCCTTCCCCGAGAGAGCCGGTTTCCGCCCCGCGATTATCGGCTCGCTGGAGCTGATCGCCGGGGTGATCCTCTTCGTCATCCCGGTCGGGATCGGGGCGGCGCTCTACCTCGAGGAGTACGCCGACAGCACCAAGTGGTGGAACCGCCTGGTCGAGGTCAACATCCAGAACCTCGCCGCGGTGCCCTCGATCATTTACGGCATCCTCGGTCTCGCCTTCATCGTCCGAGGACCGCTGGATCTAGGTTTCATCCTCGCCGCCGGCTCCCTGACCCTGGCGCTGCTGGTGCTGCCGATGGTGATCATCGCCTCGCGCGAGGCGATCCGCGCCGTGCCCGACTCGATCCGGCAGGGCTCGCTTGCACTCGGCGCCACCCAGTGGCAGACGATCCGCCGTCAGATCCTTCCAGCCTCGATCCCGGGGATCGCGACCGGCGTCATCCTCGCCGTCTCGCGCGCCCTGGGGGAGACGGCGCCGCTGCTGCTCGTCGGCGCGACCGTCTTCGTCACCTTCGACCCGACGCCGTTCTCGCCGGACGGCTACTCGGCGATGCCGGTCCAGATCTTCAACTACGCGGTGCGCCCGCAGGAGGACTTCCAGGCGCTGGCGGCGGCGGGGATCATCGTCATGTTGGTCGTTCTGCTGGCGATGAACTCGTTCGCGATCTGGCTACGAAATCGCTACGAGCAGAGGTGGTAGGTGGGCTACTGTGAGCGAGCGAATGGCAACTGACGAGAGTCGAGCCGAGACGGGACGGGAAGCGCGCGAGGCGGCGGCCGAGCGTGCCGCGATCGCGGTGCGCCCCGAGTTCCGGTCCCCCTCCGGCGGCAAGAAGGAAAAAGTCTTCGAGCTGAATGGAGTCGACGTCCTCTACAGCGGCGTCACCGCGGTCAAAGGGATCTCGCTGGACATCCAGCGCAAGGACGTCACCGCGATGATCGGTCCCTCGGGTTGCGGCAAGAGCACTCTGCTGCGTTGCTTCAACCGGATGAACGACTTGATTCCCGGCGCCGAAGTGCGGGGCGAGCTGCTCTACCACGGCGAAGACCTCTACGGCCCGAATGTCGACCCCGTCCAGGTTCGCAAGCTGATCGGGATGGTCTTCCAGAAACCGAACCCGTTCCCCAAGTCGATCTACGACAACGTCGCTTTCGGGCCGCGGATCCTCGGCAACAAGGAGGGCCTCGAGGAGACCGTGGAGCGGGCGCTGCGCCGGGCGGCGCTCTGGGACGAGGTCAAGGACCGCCTCGACGACAACGCCTTCGGCCTCTCGGGCGGCCAGCAGCAGCGCCTCTGCATCGCCCGCTGCATCGCGGTCGAGCCCGACACGATCCTGATGGACGAGCCCTGCTCGGCGCTGGACCCGATCTCCACCGGCAAGATCGAGGACCTGATGATCGAGTTGAAGGAGGAGTTCTCGATCGTCATCGTCACCCACAACATGCAGCAGGCGGCGCGCGTCTCCGACAGAACCGCCTTCCTGATGGTCGAACTGGACGCCGACGAGCAGAACCGCTGGGGCCGCTTGGTCGAGTACGACGAGACCGAGAAGATCTTCACCAACCCGGCCGACAAGCGCACAGAGGACTATGTCTCCGGGAAAGTCGGCTGATGGCTGAGCCGGTTCGAGTCCAGTACCAAGAGGAGTTGGAGCAGCTCGAGAAGAGTGCTCTTGAAGGGCTGGGCATGGTCAGCGCCGCCCTGGACCGCACCCTGGAGGCGGTCGAACACCAGGACGTCGAGCTGGCGCAGCTGGTGATCGCCGACGACGACCGCATCGACGGTCGCTACCTGGAGGTCCACCAGAGCCTGATCGCGCTGCTCGCCATGCAGTCGCCGGTGGCGACCGACCTGCGGTTGATCTCCGCCCTCCTGCACGTGCTGAAGAACATCGAGCGGATGGGCGACCAGTGCGTGAACGTCTGCAAGATGATCCCGCTGACCGGCACCGAGCCGCCGGCCGACGAGGAGATGGTGAAGCGGATTCTGACCATGGGGAGACAGACCCGCACGATCATCGGCCAGGCGAAGCGCGCCTTCGAAGAGCGCGACATCGAGATGGCGCGCGACCTGGTTCGCCAGGACGACGTCGTCGACAACCTAAACCGCGAGTGCTTCGGGCTGGCGCTGGAGATCGGCGACGACGCCGACAAACGCGAGTGGGCGATGACGATGCTGCTGGCGGCCCGGGCGATCGAGCGAATCGGCGACAACGCCGTCGATATCGGCGAGCAGGTGGCGTTCGTGGTGACCGGGCTCTTCCGCGAGTTCGAAGACGCCTCGCACCCGCAGTAGTCCGGCGCATCCGGGCTGTTTGGGAACATCAAAAATCCCGGGATGCTCTGCGCCGCCATAGACATCGGCTCGAATACGACCCGCGTGCTCGTCGCCGAGCCCGTCGATGGGCAGTTGAAGAAGGCGATGGAGCAACGGGCCTATACGAGGATCAACAAAGCCCTCGATGGCGACGGGGCGATCCTTTCCGAGAAGGTCGACGAGGTGGCCGAGATGGTGGCGACCCAGGTGAGGCTGGCTCGGGAGTTGGGGGCGGAGACGATTCGCTCGGTTGCGACCGCAGCGGTGCGCGAGGCGTCGAACGGAAAGCTCGTCGCGAAAGAGATCGCCGAAGTTTCCGGGGTCCCCGTCGACATCCTCAGCGAAGAGGAAGAAGGACGGCTCTCATTCATCGGCGCGACCAAGACGCTGGGCCATCCCGTCGAGGGGAGGGTGGGCGTCGTCGACGTCGGCGGCGGTTCGACCGAGGTGATCCTCGGTAGCGTTCCCGGCGGGGTTGACGAGGTCCGCTCATGGAGAATCGGCTCCGGCGTGCTCGCGGATGAGCTGATCGGCTCGGATCCGCCCTCGGCGGCGGAGATTCGCAAGGTGCGGGACCGCATCGAGGACATCTTCGAGGGGGTCGAAATCGATCATCCGGCCCATGCGGTCGCGGTGGGAGGCAGCGCCACTTCGCTGCGGCGGCTGGTCGGCGCGGTCCTCGAGTACGAGACGCTGGAGCGGGGGATTCGGATCCTGTCCGGCGATCCCGCGGCCGATGTCGCCCGCCGTTTCGAGCTCGACCCACAGCGAGTGCGCATTCTTCCCACCGGCGTGCTGTTGCTGGAGAAGGCCTCCGAGCTGCTCGGCCAGCCGTTGCAGATCGGCAAGGGCGGTTTGCGCGAGGGCGTCATCCTCGACCTCCTCAACGGAAACGCCAACGGCTCTTCCCAGCCCTGTCTCACCGCCTAGAAGCTCGTTACCAGAACTTCACGAGCGCCTGAAAGCGCCTCAGTACGATGACCCGATCGACGATCCCGGGCTCTACTTCAACCGCGAGCTGTCCTGGCTCGACTTCAACCAGCGGGTTCTGGAGCTGGCCGAGGGCGCCGAGGCGCCGCTGCTGGAGCGGGTTCGGTTCTGCTCGATCTACGCGTCCAACCTGGACGAGTTCTTCATGGTCCGTGTCGCCGGGCTGTTCGGCCAGCTCGACGCCGGGATCGACGCGCGCGGGCCCGACGGCCTCGCCCCAGGCGAGCAGATCGACGCGATCCAGGCCCGGGTGCTGGGACTGGACCGCCGCCTGCACGCCTGTTTCGACGGGACTCTGCGCCCCGCCCTGGAGGAGGAAGGAATCCGGATCGTCTCCCTGGAGACGGCGAGCGCCGAGGAGCGGCGTGAGATCGACATCCGCTTTCACGAGCAGGTCTTCCCCGCGCTGACCCCGCTGGTGATCGGGCTCGGCCGCCCCTTCCCCTATATCTCCAACCTCTCGCTCAGCCTAGGCGTGCTGTTGCGCGACCCCGAGAGCGGCACCGAGATCATCGCCCGCGTCAAGGTGCCGAAGGAGCTGCTCGGCCGCTTCTTGCCGGTCGGCGAGGGGGGCAAAGCGTTCGTGCCCCTGGAGGAGGCGATCGCCGCCAACCTCGACGCGCTCTTCCCCGGCACCGAGGTGATCGATCACGGCTACTTTCGCGTCACCCGCGACGCCGACTTCACCGTCAGCGACGAGGCTGACGACCTGCTGCAGGCGGTCCAGGACGAGATTCGCCGCCGCCGCTTCGGCGAGGTCGTGCGACTGGAGATCGCCGCCGGGATGAACCCGAAGCTGCGCGAGCAGCTGATCGACGCGCTGCGGCTGGAGGACCGCGAGGTCTACGACGTCGACGGGCTGATCGGCCTCGACGACCTCACCTCGATCGCCGGCGTCCCTGGCCACGCCGAACTGCGCTACCCGCCCTGGTCGCCGGTCACCCAGCCGCGCCTCCAAGGCGAGGATGACGAGCCGGTCGACATGTTCGCGACGATCCGCCACGCGGACCTGCTCGTCCACCATCCCTACGACTCCTTCGCCACCTCGGTGGAGCGCTTCGTGGATCAGGCGGTAGCCGATCCCGACGTGCTGGCCATCAAGCAAACGGTGTATCGGACAAGCGACGACTCGCCGCTCGTCCCCTCGCTGATCCGCGCCTCGGAGCGCGGCAAGCAGGCGGTCTGCATGGTGGAGTTGAAAGCCCGCTTCGACGAGGAGGCGAACATCCACTGGGCGAAGTCCCTGGAGGAAGCCGGAGTGCACGTCGTCTACGGGATCCCGGGGCTGAAGACGCACGTGAAGGCGATCCTCGTCGCCCGCCGCGAGGGCGACCGGGTGCGCGAGTACGTCCACATCGGCACCGGCAACTACCACCCGAAGACGGCCCGCCTCTACACCGACTTCGGCCTCTTCACCGCCGACCCGGAGATCGGCGCGGACGTGGCGGAGATGTTCAACTTCCTCACCGGGTACGGGCGTCCGGCCGAGTACCGCAAGGTGCTGGTCTCGCCGACGACGATGCGCGACCGGATCCTCGCCGAGATCGAGGCGACGGTGGAGGCGCACCGGGCCGGCGAGGAGGCGCGGATCGCGTTGAAGATGAACTCCCTGGCCGACGCCGGCTGCATCCGGGCGCTGTACGAGGCCTCGCGGGCGGGGGTGCGGGTCGATCTCAACGTGCGCGGCATCTGCTGCCTGCGGCCGGGAGTGCCGGGGATCTCCGAGAACATCCGGGTCGTCTCGATCGTCGGCCGTTTCCTCGAGCACTCCCGCGTCTACGCCTTCCAGCGCGGCGAGGAGACGCGAGTGCTGATGGGCTCCGCGGACCTGATGCCGCGCAACCTCGAGAGCCGGGTGGAGCTGGTGGCGCCGGTGGAGGATCCGGAGCTGCGGGTCGAGCTTCTCGATGTGCTGGAGCGCTGCTTCGCCGAGAACGAGAACGCCTGGGAGCTGGGAGCCGACGGCGGGTGGACGCGGCTGACCGCGCTCGAGGAGGAGCGGCGCAGTGTCCAAGAGGAGCTGCGCGAGCGCCACGCGGCGCGCGCCGCGGAGCATCTCGCGGCGGCGGCCGGCTGACGCGGCGGGGACCGACTCGACCTCTAGGATTGCCGACGTGGCGCGCCTCTCTTTCCTGCCTCGCGATCGCACCTTCTTCGACCTCTTCATCGAGGCCGGGCAGAACACCGTCCACGCCTCCCGGCTGCTGGATCGGATGATGAATTCGTGGCCTGAGGACGAGGGTCTCTCGCGCGAGATCCTCAAGGCCGAGCAGGAAGGCGACCGGATCACCCACGACATCGTCCAGCGGCTCAACTCCACCTTCGTCACCCCGATCGATCGCGAGGACATCTACAACCTGGCGACGCAGATGGACGACATCGTCGACTACGCCGAGGAGGCCGCCGACTTCCTCGGTCTCTACAAGATCGAGGCGCCGATGTCCCAGGCGCAGGCGCTGACCAAGGTGCTGGTCGGGGCTTGCGAGCAGCTCGCCGAGGGGCTGGAACACCTGCGCGAGTTCAAGGACCTCGACAGATACTGGATCGAGATCCACCGGCTCGAGAACGATGGCGACCGGATCTCCCGCGACGCGGTCGCCTCGCTGTTCTCCAACGGGATCGACCCGATGGTCGTGATCCGCTGGAAGGACATGTTCGCTGTGCT
>DATMBX010000048.1:0-8656 GCA_035558955.1 Solirubrobacterales bacterium
AGAGCGGGGGCGAGGAGCCGCTGTCCGAGCTCACCGAGGAGGCGGTGATCGGAGCGATCACCTCGATCGTCTCCGGTCGCCTGTTCGCCGGCGGGTCGCTGGATGACCTCGAGCCCCAGCTCGTCATCTTCGCCCTCACCCCATACATCGGCAGCGCAGAAGCCGAGCGGGTTGCAGCGGAGCCGCTGGAGGCCTCAGCGCCGCTCGCCGAAGCCGCCGCGCAGTCGTAGTCTCGATAGAGAGTGCCTTGCGAAGGCACACTTGTGTCTGAGATTTGGCGCACTCATTTCACCTTCCGCAGACAACACATTGCATCCGCCCGGCTAGCCTGGCAACATGGAATCGATGAGCAGGGCCAGCTGGACAGACGAGCGCCTCGAGGACTTTGCGCGAAACACCGAGCGCCGCTTCGACGAGGTCAACCACAAGGTCGATGACGTGGTGCGCCGCATGGACAGCGGCTTCAACCGCGTCGACGCGGATATTCGGCAGTTGCGCTCCGACATGAACGCTCGATTCGACACCGTCGATACTCGCCTGCACGCGCTTCAGCGCACCATGGTTCAGACCACGATCGGCATGGCCGCCATCGTCGTCACAGCTTTGGTCGCGGTCGCCGGCTGATCGCCGACGCTCTCGCTCAGCCGAAGACTTTGCGCATTCGCGCCAACTCGCGGATGTTGCCGCGCGGGCGGATGCGGCGCTGCAGCATCATCATCAGCGGGTTGGCGTCCGGTTTGCCCGTGGCGATCCAGTCTTGCCAGCTCGCTTCGAGGACCACGGTTGGGTCGGGCGCCTCGCCCGGCTCCGCCCGGGTCGAGCCGTTGTCGATCACCAGATGCCACGGGTCGGCGTCGTTGAACCGCCACTGGTAGACGAGCCGGGACCCGTTGGCGGCCTCGGGGTTGACGACGCGGGTGATCACGTCGAAGTAGAGGCGCTGCAACTCGGGCGTGGACTCGGGCGGCGGGCCGTTCGGGGGGCCGAGGATCCCGGCCATCATCAGTTTGACCTGGCGCTTGGCGACGTCCTCTTCGGACATCTCGGGGTCGAAGGGGAAGACGCCCGGGGGCATCTCCTCGGTCGGGTAGCCGATCGTCCGCCAGCGCTGGCGGATCAGTCTCAGGCCGAAGGCGAAGATGTCCTCGAGGCTGAAGCCGTAGCACTCGGTGTACTCGCGGTCGAGGTTCGGGGGCGAGAAGACCGCGGGCCCGTAGGGCAGGACCTCGCGCAGCAGCTCGACTACCGCCGCTCTGCACTCCGCCGAGGCGGGATGCTCATCGGCGAGCAACTCGGAGAGCACCTTGACGCCGAAGCCGATGTGGCGCTGCTCGTCTTTGGAGACGTTCGCCATCCCGGAGCTGAAGCCGGGCAGGGTGTGCTCGGCGGCGAAGAAGTCCTCGATGAAGTGCTGGCCGGGCTGGGCGAGGGAGCCCTCGACGATCAGGTGGTAGAGGGTGATCGCCTGCGCGTACTTGGGCAGGGAGCGGTCCTTGCGCAGCTCCTCGGCCATCCGGTCGAGCCGGTCGAAGATGCCGCGGTAGCCCCAGTTGAGCTGGGGGAGGGTGGAGGAGAGCGTCTGCTCGATCGAGTCGCCGCCGACGCCGATCACCTCCTTGAAGAAGCGGTGGAAGAAAACCGAGTGGCGCACCTCGTCGACCTGTTGGGTGGCGAGGAAGTAGGCCTGCTCCTCGGTGGGGGCGGCGGTGATGTAGGGGGCGAGGGTGTCGGCGACCCGGTCCTCGCCGTAGAAGAACATCGAGTAGATCCACATCGCCGAGCGCTTCTGGATGTCGCTCAGTCCCTCCCATCCCTCGCGGTCCCCGGAGAAGTCGATGTCGTAGGCGCTCCAGTTGCCCTGCTCCCAGCGCTTGTAGAGGTCCTCGTAGGTGATGTTGTCCATCAGGCTCTGGGCGGCAACGCTCATCTGCTCTCCTTTGGTGGTGCGCACGGCGCCACAACGGCGCCTCCGGCTCCTGCTGAGGGGAGGTTACAGCCCGTTTGGCCAGTCAGCCAGTTCGCCGAAGTGTGACGTCGATCACACGGTGGCGGGAGGTTCGATCTCGCGCTTGAGGATCTTGCCCGTGGGGCCCTTGGGGAGGTCGTCTAGGAACCAGACGACGCGTGGGTACTTGTAGGCGGCGATGCGGTCCTTTACGTAGGCGCTGACCTCTTCGGGCGGGAGGTCTTCGCCGTCATGGAGGACCACCGCGGCGCCGATTTCCTCTCCCCATTCGTCGTGAGGGACGCCGACGACGGCGGCCTCGCGGATCTTCGGGTGCTCGTAGAGGACCTCCTCGACCTCGCGGGGGTAGACGTTGTAGCCGCCGCGGATGATCAGGTCCTTCTTGCGATCGACTATGTAGAAGTAGCCCTCCTCGTCGACGCGGGCCATGTCGCCGCTGTGAAACCAGCCGCCGCGCATCGCCTCCTCGGTGGCGTCGGGGCGCTGCCAGTAGCCCTTCATGATGTTGTGGCCGCGGATCACGATCTCGCCGACCTCGCCCTGCGGGAGCGGGTTGTCGTTCTCGTCGACGACCTGCATCTCGACCCCCTCGATCGGGGTGCCGATCGAGCCCGGCTTGCGCTCTGCGTCGGGATGGTTGGAGCAGGCGACCGGCGAGGTCTCCGAGAGGCCGTAGCCCTCGAGCAGCACGCAGCCGAAGGCTTCCTCGAAGCCGCGCAGGACCTCGACCGGCATCGAGGCGCCGCCGGTGATGCAGCTGCGCAGGGTCGAAGTGTCGAAGCTCTCGCGCTCGGGGTGGTGCAGCAGCGCTCCATACATCGTCGGCACTCCCTGGAAGTGGGTGACGCCGTCGCGCTGCATCGTCGCCAGCGCCTCGCCGGGATCGAATTTGGGCAGCATCGTCAGACAGGCGCCCATCCGCAGGGAGCCGTTCATGCTCACCGTCTGGCCGAAGGAGTGGAAGAGGGGGAGGGCGCCGAGGACGACGTCGCCCTCGCGGACCTCGGTCATCGTCTCGCCGGAGATCTGCGCGTTGCGGGCGAGGTTGAGGTGGGTCAGTTCGGCGCCCTTCGGCTTGCCGGTCGTGCCCGAGGTGTAGAGAATCACCGCGGTGTCGTCCTCGTCCGTGTCGGCGAGGCCGGGGGTGGGCTCGAGGCCCGCCAGCGTCTCCGCGAAGGCGGCCGGCTCGACCTCGACCAGCTCAGCGCCGGCGTCGGCGGCACCGTCGCGCGCCTCTCCGGCGAAGCCGTGCCAGGCGAGCAGGATCTTCGCGCCGGAGTCCTCCAGGTAGAAGGCGATCTCGCGCCGCTTCAGCAGCACGTTCATCGGAACCACGACACCGCCGGCGCGCAGCACGCCGTAATAGGCGATCGGGAATTGGGGGACGTTGGGCAGCATGATCCCGACGCGGTCGCCGGGCTCCAAGCCTTTGCTCGTCAGCAATGTCGCCAGTCGCGCGCTGCGGTCGTCCAGCTCGGCGTAGCTCAGCTCGACTTCGCCCAGCCGGATCGCCGGGCTGTCCGGCGCCCGTTCGGCGCTGGCCGTGAGTATCGACGCGAGGTTCATCCCCATCTCCCGCGCGGCAGTCTATGCCTCATTCGGGCTCGAGCGCGGGTGTGGCGGGAAGCGGTTCGGGCTCAGTGGGGGCGTTGCGGCGGCTCATTGCCCAGGCGAAGCCGCCGCCGGTGAAGAGCATGAAGGAGGCATAGACGGCGGCCGGGATCGTCACCTCGTCGGACAACGCGGCGCCGACGGCGATCGCCAGCGCCGCGTTGTGGATTCCCAGCTCCAGCGAGATCGCCGTCGCCTGGCGATCGTCGAGCCGGGCCAGCTTGGAGATCGCGAAGCTGAGCGACATCGCGGCGACGTTGAGCGCCAGCGCCGCGGCGCCGACCGCGGTCGCGTTCTCGGCGACGGTGTCGTGCTCGCTGGCGATCGCGCCGAGGATCACCAGCCCGAAGAGGGTGAGCGAGACGTTTCGCACGGTCGGGTAGGCGGCGTCGACCCGCTGCGGGGAGCGCCGGCGCAGCTCCATCCCGATCGCCACCGGGACGATCGTGATCGCGAAGACCCGAGCGACGACGCCGAGCATGCTGACGTCGCCGATGTCTCCCGCCCCGAAGAAGCCGGTGGAGACGGCGATGAAGAGCGGCACGGTGACGATCGCCCCGACGCTGCTGATCGCCGTCATCGTGATCGACAGCGCCGTGTCCCCACGCGCGAGGTGGGTCAGCATGTTGGCCATCATCCCGCCGGGGGAGGCGCCGAGCAGCACCAGCCCGACCGCCAGTTCCGGCGAGAGCCCGAAGAGCTGGGCCATGCTCAGCGCCAGCAGGGGCGAGATCAGCGCCAGGTTCACCATCCCGATCGCGACCCCGCGGGGGGCGACGAACACTCGCCGGAAGTCGGCGCGCGTCAGCGTCATCCCCAGGCTGCACATGATCACCGCGATCGCCGCGGGCAGCACCACCGATGTAAGCACCGGGCTGTCCACCGCCGCGGACCCTAGTCCGCTGGACCGCTTGCGGCACCGGGTCTAGGATCGGTGTAGTCGATCGAGAGGAGAGTCCAATGCTCTGCGCCCTGACCGTTCGCAAGTTGAAGCCGGGCACGATGGAGGACTTCAAAGCGGCCTTCATGCCCCCGGGCGATATGGAGGCGCCCCCCGGCTGGAAGCGCTTCTACGCCCTGCGCAACGCCGCCGACGAGAACGAGATCATCACCTTCGGCTTCTTCGACGGCACCCTGGAGGAGCTGCGCGCGTCCCAGCAGGACAGCACCGAGTACGACGAGCGCCGCGCGGCGTCCGACGAGTTCGTCGAGTCGGTTGGCGCCGACGGCGTCTTCGAGGTGGTCGAAGAGCGCTCGATGGAGTAGTCGGGCGGCTGCGCCACCTCGGCCATGTCCGAGTCCCTCGTCATCCCGGCCGAGTTCAACGGGCCGATGGACAGTGGCAACGGCGGCTACTCGGCCGGCGCCGTTGCCGCCTTCCTCGACGGTGCGGCCGCCGTCAGCCTGCGCAGTCCAGTGCCCCTCGATACGCACCTCGACGTGGTTGTCGAGGATGGGGTCGCCCGCGCGCTCGACGGCGAGACGTTGGTCGCCGAGGCGGAACGGGCGCCTGGGTTCGGGGTCGAGGTCCCCGACCCCGTGGGCCTTGAAGAGGCGCGGGAGGCATCGACCCGCTACCGCGGACTGATGGACGGCCCCTTCAGCCGCTGCTTCGTTTGCGGGCGCGCGCGGGAGGACGCCCTGGAGGTTTTCGCCGGCCCGGTAGCCGGCCGCGAGGTCGTCGCTTCATCGTGGACGCCGCCGGCCTGGACGGGAGGGGACGACGCGCGCGTGCGGCCCGAGATCGTCTGGGCGGTGCTCGATTGCCCCACCTATTTCGCCGCCTACGCGGGTGAGGAGGGGACGATCGCCTTCCTCGCCAGGCTCACGGCGCGGCTCGACGCCCTGGTGAGTGTGGGAGAGGAGCACGTCGTGATGGCCTGGCCGATCGACGCAGACGGCCGCAAGCGCCGCGCCGGCTCGGCAGTCATCTCCGCCGAAGGTGAGGTCCTCGCCGCCGCCGAGGCGCTCCTGATCGAGCCGCGCCAGGTGGCCGCATAGCCTCTCGCCCAGCGGGTAACCGCAACGTAACTGCAAAGGCGAGCGAACGGAGGAGACATGGGACAGCCGGTGGTTCACTTCGAGGTCATAGGCAAGGACGGCGACAAGCTGACGAACTACTACTCGGAGCTGTTCGGGTGGGAGATCGACTCCGACAACCAAATGAACTACGGGCTCGTGCCACGCGAGGGGAACCTCAGCCCGGAGGGGTTCGGGATCGGCGGCGGCGTCGCCAGAGGCCCCGACGGCTACGAGGGCCACGTCACCTTCTACGTCGCGGTGCCGGACGTCGAGGCGGCGCTGCAGAAGGCTGAGAGCCTCGGCGGCGCCCGGGTGATGGGGCCGGAGACGATCATGGGCGACATGGTGCTGGGCCAGTTCACCGACCCGGAGGGCCACCTAATCGGCCTGGTCACCCCGGGCAGCGGTTCGCGAGAGTCGTAGCCCCGGAGAAGCTTTTCGCTTAGCCCAGCTTCGGAGTGCGCCAGGGTTGGGCTAGGCGCGAGGCGAGGTCGTCGGCCAAGCCGGCGATCGGGACTCGAGTCTGCTCAAGTGAGTCGCGGTCGCGGAGGGTGACCGTGTCGTCTTCCATCGTCTGGTGGTCGACGGTGATCCCCCAGGGGGTGCCGATCTCGTCCTGGCGGCGGTAGCGCTTGCCGATCGAGCCGCCTTCGTCGAACTCTGCCGGGAGGCGTGCGCGCAGCTCGTTGAAGATCTCGCGGGCCTTCTCCGGCATGCCTTCCTTGGAGACGAGGGGGAGGACGGCGACCTTGACCGGAGCCAGACGGGGGTGGAGGCGCAGCACTGTGCGCTGGCGTCCTTCGACCTCCTCGACGTCGTAGGCGTCGACAAGGAAGGCGAGGGTGGCGCGGTCGGCCCCGGCGGCCGGCTCGATCACGTGGGGGACGTAGCGCTCTCTGGTCTGCTGGTCGAAGTAATCGAGCTTCTCGCCGCTGAACTTGGCGTGCTGGGTGAGGTCGAAGTCGCCGCGGTTGGCGATCCCCTCCAGCTCCGACCAGCCGATCGGGAAGAGGTACTCGATGTCGCTCGTCGCCGAGGAGTAGTGGGAGAGCTCCTCGGCGCCGTGCGCGCGCACCCGCAGGAACTCGGGGCGGATGCCGAGGTCGGTGTACCAGCGCTCGCGCTCCTGCATCCAGGTCGCGTGCCACCTCTCCGCCTCGGCCGGCGGCACGAAGAACTCCATCTCCATCTGCTCGAACTCGCGGGTGCGGAAGATGAAGTTGCCCGGGGTGATCTCGTTGCGGAACGACTTGCCGATCTGGGCGATCCCGAACGGCGGCTTCTTACGGGCGAAGCCGAGCACGTTCTTGAAGTTGATGAAGATGCCCTGCGCTGTCTCCGGCCGCAGGTAGACCTCCGAGCCTTCGCCCGCCACTGGCCCGACGTGGGTTTCGAACATCAGGTTGAACTGGCGCGGCTCCGACAGCTCGCCGCCGCAGTCGGGACAGCGCAGCTCGGCCTCGGGGTCGCCGCCCTCCGCCTCGACCGCCTCGCGCAGATGGTCCTCCCGCCAGCGCTTCTTGCACTTGCCGAGGCACTGGACGAGGGGGTCGGTGAAGCCCTCCAGGTGGCCGGAAGCCTCCCAGACTCTGGGATGCTGGAGGATCGCCGAGTCGATCGCGACGATGTCGTCGCGCTCCTGCAGCATCGCCCGCCACCACTCGGCTTTGACGTTGCCCTTCAGCAGCACCCCGTAGTGGCCGTAGTCGTAGGTCGAGCCGAGCCCGCCGTAGATCTCCGAGGAGGGGAAGACGAAGCCGCGCCGCTTGCAGAGGGCGACGATCTCCTCCATCGAAACGTCGGTCGGGCGCGTTTCCTCCGGGGCGGCTGACATGCCGGAAACCGTACCTGCTGCGATAATCCCGCCCGCTGTGCCCATCTACGAGTACAAATGCGACAACGGCCACGTCTTCGACGTGATCCAGCGGATGGCCGACGATCCGCTCACCGAGTGCCAGGAATGCGGCGCCCCGGCGGTGCGCGTCCTGCACCCCGTCGCGATCCACTTCAAGGGCAGCGGCTTCCACAACACCGACTACGGGAAGAAGAAGACCGGCGCGGCCGCCTCGGAGAGCGCCAAGGACTCCGGGGCGGACTCGAGCGACTCCAAGTCCTCAAGCGACGCCAAAGCTCCCGCCAAAGTCGACTAGCGCGTCGTCACCCCAGCAAGCGCTTGACCGCGCGGCGGCGCTCCGATTCCGGGACTTCGATGCTGGCGTCCGGGCCCGGGCCGCAGCCCGAGTTGGCGCCACCGCAGAGCACGTCGGCTCTGGAGTCGCCGCCGATTGCCGCCGCCAGCACCAGTTGCGGCATCGTCAGCAAGCCCATGTCACTGACGAACGCCTTCGGCGCGTCCCAGCCGATGATCGGTCCCTTGACGAAGTTGTAGGGGATGCGGAGCGGGTCGGTGAGGCGTCCCTTGATGCCGCTGATCACCGCCTGCTGGGCCTCCGCCCGATCGTAGTCGTCGTAGCCAAGGGAGTAGGCGCTGACGCCGGGGCCGGGGCATTCGCTGACCTTGCGGATGCGCGCGTAGGTCAGCGCCTGCTCTCCGTCGAGCGTGTTCTCGCCCTTGCCGAGGCGCAGCGTGGAACCGCCCTGGCCGCCGCCGGCCCCGCCGGATATGTCCGCGCAGATCTTGTGCGGCACGTCGACCACGACACCGCCGACCGCGTCGATCAGCTGCTCGAAGCCGGTGAAGTCGACGATCGCCACATGGTCCACCTCGATCCCGAGGAAGTCCTCGACCGCCTCGATCTGCGCCGCCGCGCCGCCGTAGGCATAGGCCCCGTTGATCTCCTGCGGAATCTGGTCGGGGATCTCGGCGTAGGCGTCGCGGGGGATCGAGAGTTTGCGGAAGGCGCCGCCCCCGGCGCGGATCAGCATCAGCGTGTCTGCTCGGAACTGCCCCACCGAGCAGCTGCCATGGGGAGCGTCGCCGTTGGCCTGCTGCTCGTAGCACTCTTCCGACGGGGCAGCTCCCGGCTCCTGGGTGTCGGGCGGGCGGGCGTCGGTGCCGATCACCAGGATCGTCTGCGCGGTCGGCAGCAGCAGCGG
>DATMBX010000049.1:0-13747 GCA_035558955.1 Solirubrobacterales bacterium
CGACGTTCATGATCCTCGGCGACACGTGCACCCGGCGCTGCGGGTTCTGCAACGTCACTACGGGCAAGCCGACCTGGAACGACCCGCTGGAGCCCGCGCGCGTGGCGCGCACGATCAACCGCATGGGGCTGCGCCACGCCGTCATCACGAGCGGCGACCGCGACGACCTGCCCGATTACGGTGCCGGCATCTGGGCGGCGACGATCCGCCAGGTCCGCGCGCAGGCGCCGGACTGCCAGGTGGAGGTGCTGACGCCCGACTTCCGCGGCCAGGAGATGCCGCTGGCGCGCGTGATCGCCGAGCGGCCCGACGTCTTCAACCACAACCTCGAGGTCGTGCCGCGGCTCTACCCGCTGGCCCGCCGCGGCTCGCGCTGGGAGCGCTCGCTGCGCGTGCTGCGCAACGCCAAGGCGCTCGGCGAGGGCGAGGTAGTCACGAAGTCCGGCCTGATGGTCGGGCTCGGCGAGACGCACGAGGAGATGGTCGGAGCGTTCGAAGACCTCCGCGAGGCCGGCGTCCAGGTGCTGACCGTCGGCCAGTACCTGCGCCCCACGGCCGACCACCTGCCGGTCGTCCGCTACTGGCACCCGGACGAGTTCGCGGCCCTGGAGAAGGCGGCCTACGAGATGGGATTCGAGTCGGTCGCGTCCGGCCCACTGGTCCGGTCCAGCTACCACGCCGACCAGAACCTGCCGGAAACCGCCCTCGCGGGCTGACCACTTCATAGGCAGCAGTGGAGCCAGCCGGGATCGAACCGGCGACCTCCGCCTTGCAAAGGCGGCGCTCTGCCAGCTGAGCTATGGCCCCTCGCCTGGAAGTCTAGGGGCCAGAACGCGGGCTAATCGTCGAAGTCGAAGTCCTTGGGGGGCTTCTGCTCGAACCAGAGTTGGTCGTCCTCGGAGTCCTCGAGGAAGTCGGGGGTGTCTTCGAGGACATCCTGGTCGCCCTGGATCGGAGGCGGGGCCTCCTCTTCCTCGGGCTCCTCGTCGACCTGAGGCACCTCGACGATCTCCTCGTCCTCCTCGACGTCGAAGACCACTTCGGTCTCCTCGGAAGGAGCTTCAAGCGCCTGGTTCAGTTCGTCGGAGAGGCGCTGCTCGTCCCAGAAGTCGTCCTCCTCTTCTTCTTCCTCAACTGGAGCGGGAGCAGGAGCGCCTGCCTCCGACTCAATCTCGTCCTCATCGATCCCCGAAAGCGGGTCGACGGGAGCCAGGCGCGGCTCGCTGATCTCCTCCTCGACGATCTCCTCGTCGGAGGGGGCCCTGTCCAAAGTCTCGCGGAGCTCAGCCTCGACGTCGAACATCTCGGTCGGCTGGTCGGCGATCGCCTCGCGCTCCTCGGTGGAGGGGCCGGGGGTCTCGGGCTCCTCCGGCACGACTTGATGCTCCTCCGCGGTCGGCTCCTCCGCGATCGGCTCAGGCTCTTCCTCTACTTCGATCTGTTCGGGGGCTTCCTCCTGCGGCTGCTCGGCGGGGGGCTCCGGGGCTTCCTGTAAGGCGGCAATGTCGGGGGCTTCGCGCTTCGATGTCGGCTCCTCGGCAACTTCGGCCACCTCGCCCCCCATCTCAGGCGCGGCCATGAACTCTGTCGGCGCCTCGGCGAAGGGATCCTGCGTCCCCCCCTCGTCGCCCGGCCGCTCGGCGGGGCCGAACGCGTCGTCCTCGAGCTGCTTCAGCTCGGAGTCGCCGGCGCCATGCTGGCGCTTCAGCTCAAGATGCTCACGTATGGCCTCGTCGAGAATGCCCATTGCGCTGCGTCCCCTCGGGAACCTAAAGACTATGCGGTTATCCTTGCGGTTGCGAGAGCGCTGGGACGATCCTCCCAGGCAAGCATCTCGGGGCTATAGCTCAGCTGGCAGAGCGCCTGGATCGCACCCAGGAGGTCGGCGGTTCGAATCCGCCTAGCTCCATCTGAAAGCGCCTGCAGCAGGGCTTTAACCTCGGAGCTGTGAGCGCGCCGAGTCGCGAGGAAGCCTGGGGGCTGTTTTGCGAGTGGACGGAGTCCGACTCCCTGCGTAAGCACGTCCTCGGAGTCGAGGCGGCGATGCGCGCCTATGCTCGCAAGTACGGCGAGGACGAGGAGTTGTGGGGCGTGACCGGGATCCTCCACGACCTCGACTACGAGCGCCACCCCGACCCCGAGAGCGGCCATCCACGCATCGCCCTGGAGCTGTTCGAAGAGAGGGGCTACCCGCGCGAGCTGATCGACGCGGTTGCCGGCCACGCCGCCTACCTCGGCGTGCCACGCGAGACACGCCTGGCGAAGGCGCTGTTCGCGGTCGACGAGTTGACCGGCTTCATCGCCGCCGTCGCCCTCGTGCGGCCGACGGGAATCGTCGGGATGACGCCGAAGTCAGTCAAGAAAAAGCTGAGGCAGCCGAGCTTCGCCGCCGCCGTTAATCGTGAGGAAATGCGAGAGGGCGCCGAGGCGCTCGGCGAGGACTTCGACGAGCACCTCGCGTTCGTGATCGGGGCGCTTGAACCGCATGCGGAGGCGCTTGGTCTCCGCGGCCCTTGAGTTCCGAAGGCTTACAAGCGGCTCGCCGGGGTAGGCCCAGGTAGACCGGCCCACGGATCGCTAGCGATAGGAGGGCGAGATGCGCGCCGTCGCGCTCGCCGCTGGCTTGATCTCAGAGGGCGTCCTGGTTGCCGGGGGCAACATCGGTGGCGCCAACGTCTTCGTCTACGGCATCCGCGTGTTGAAGCGCCCGGAGACCCCGGTTTCGAAGGCGCTCAACCCGCTCGGCGTCCGCGAGGAAGATCACTCCGTGGACCCACGCCGAAGCTGAGAGGAGAGGGACAGCCGATAGGCTCGCGGCAATGTGGACGCGATGAGCGAGGACAGGGCGCTGAGTGAGCTGGAGGCCTCCTTCGCCGGGGACCTCGTGCGACCGGATGACGCCACCTACGATCGGCACCGGGCGGTCTGGAACGGCTCCATCGACCGGCATCCCGCCCTGATCGCGCGCTGTACCAGCGCCCCCGATGTGAGCGCGGCCGTGACGTTCGCGCGGCGGACCGGTCTCCCCCTCGCCGTCAAGGGCGGCGGCCACAGCTTCCCCGGCCAGTCGGTCTGCGACGACGGCATCGTCGTCGATCTGGGGGAGATGAAGGGCATCGACGTCGGCCCCCAAGCGTGCACGGCAAAGGCCGATGCCGGCGTGCTCCTCGGAGAGCTCGATCGGGAGACGCAGGCGTACGGGCTGGCGGTTCCGGCCGGCATCGTCACCCACACGGGCCTCGCCGGGCTCGCCCTCGGCGGCGGCATAGGTTGGCTTCAGCGCAAGCACGGGCTGACGATCGACCAGCTCCTCTCGGTCGACCTGATCACCGCCGAGGGCGAGGCGGTGAAGGCGAGCGAAACCGAGAACGCCGATCTCTTCTGGGGCGTCCGCGGCGGGGGCGGGAACTTCGGCGTCGTCACCAAGTTCGAGTTCCGCCTCAACCCGCTCGGCCCGAATGTGGTCGCCGGGCCGGTGTTCTGGCCGATCGAGGATTCGCCTGACGTGCTGCGCTTCTACAGGGATTGGATCGGCGAGGCGCCGGACGATCTGATGACGATCGTGATCCATCGCAAAGCACCGCCGCTTCCGTTCGTCCCGCCCGAGCTGCACGGCGAGCTCGTCGTCGCCGTCGTCTGCTGCTACGCCGGATCGGTGGAAGCGGGGGAGGAAGCGGTCGCCCCGCTGAAGGCATTCGGATCGCCGGTGCTCGACCTGTGCGAGCCGAAGCCCTTCCTCGAGCACCAATCGATGTTCGACCCCTCCTTCCCGCACGGCCGGTGGTACTACATGCGGGCCTGCGACGTTGCGGAGCTCACCGATGAGGTGATCGACATAACGGTGGAGCACGCGATGCGCATCCGCTCTCCGCTGACAGCGTTTCCGATCTGGCAGATGGGCGGCGCGATCTCACGGGTGGGCGAGGATGAGACGGCGTTCAGCGGCCGCGGGGCCGGCCACACCTTCAACATCACCGCGGCGACCGCGGGGCGCGACGGCTTCGACGAGGAGCGCGAGTGGGTGCGTGACTTCTGGTCTGCCCTCGAGCCCCACCACACGAGCGGCGTCTATGTCAACTTCCTCATGAACGAGGGGGAGGACCGGGTCCGCGAGGCCTACGGACCGCAGAAGTACGACCGGCTGAAGGCGCTGAAGCGCCGCTATGACCCCGACAATCTCTTCCAGTTGAACCAGAACATCCCGCCCGGTTAAGGCCAGGCCCAGCGTTGGCGATCCAAAACGGGTCAGGCCGGGCTATGGTCGCGACAACCGGTGAGCCGACGCTTTGTGGAGATAATGCTCCGATGACGCGCAGGCGGGGGTTGATCGTGTCGGGAATCGCGAGCCTGCTCCTGCTCGTGGCGATGGCCCCGGCCGAGGAGCGGATGAAGGACACGGGCGGGCCGGGGATGGTGCCCTTCGAACTGACCGGAGGAGAAGAGCGAGCCGACGAGATCCTCACCGAGTGGGGCGAGAAGGGCCAGGACGCCGCCCGCGAGTCCCTCTGGATCGACTTTGGCTTTCTGATCGCCTATGGGACCTTCCTCACCCTCGCTCTCGCCGCGACCCGGGACCTGGCGAGGGACCGGGGGTGGCCGAGGTTCGCGAGGATCGGCCGCGTGGTCGTCTACTTCGGCGCGCTCGGCGCCGTCTTCGACGCCTTCGAAAACCTCTGCCTCCTGCTCACCCTGGATGGCGCCGGAAAGGCCTTCCCCCTGCTCGCCACGGTCTTCGCGACCTGCAAGTTCATCCTCCTCGCGATCGCGATCGCCTACCTGCTCGCCGGCCTCGCGATGCGCCTGCGCCGCCCCGCCCCCAGCCTGCCCTAGCCTTCTGTCAGGGTTTGGGGGGATCCGTTCCAGCCCAGAGATGGAGGAGCGCCATGGAGCAGAAGATCGTCACCAACCTTTGGTTCGACACCGAGGCCGAAGAGGCCGCCGAGTTCTACGTCTCGGCCTTCGAGAACTCACGGATCGTCAACGTCACTCACTACACCGAGGCCGGGCCACGCGAGGCCGGCATGGTGATGACCGTGGAGTTCGAACTGGACGGCCAGCGCTTCGTCGGCATCAACGGCGGCCCTGACTTCAGATTCGACGAGGCGATCTCCCTCGAGATCAAGTGCGAGACCCAGGAGGAGGTCGACTACTTCTGGGAACGACTGACGGAAGGCGGCGCGGAAAGCCAGTGCGGCTGGCTCAAGGACCGCTACGGCCTCTCCTGGCAGGTCGTTCCGACCGGGATGGAGGAGCTGTTCGCCGATCCGGACCCGGCGAGGGCCGAGCGCGCGATGAGAGCGATGCTCAAAATGGTCAAGATCGACATCGCCGCGCTGCGCAGCGCGGCCGATGGCGTTCCCGAGAACTGAGGCGAGGAACCTGTCTGGGTGGCCTGCGATCGATGAGCCGGAGTTGCTCGAACGCCTTGCTCTGGACGATGGAAAGTTCAGAGAGCTCGTTCTCGCTTTGGCGGCCAAATTCCCACCTCGCGCTTACGAGGTCGTGTCGTTTGAACGGGCGCTGGGATACCCCTGGGCGCGACCGCCGGGCTCCTACCGGCTGGCGAGCGCGGGCGTCGAGCTGCTCGCCGACATGGGCGCTGAAGAACGGGAGCGGGCGCTCGCCCAATTCACCTCCGATGGCGAGGGGCGATCGCCGGTGCTCGCGATTGGGTCCAATGCCGCGCCGGAAACGCTCGCGGCCAAGTTCGCGCACTTCCCTGCGGAGGAGGACCGCGCGGTGCTGGCACTCACCGGCCGTCTCCATGACTTCGACATCGGGGCCGCGGCGCAGCCGGCGGCGTACGGGTCGATGCCCGCGACCCTGTTCCCAAGCCCGGGTACCGCGGTGCGCGCGACAGTCCTCTGGGTCACCCCGACCCAGTTCGTCCAACTCGCCTGGTCGGAGTTCAGCTATCACCTCGGCAGGCTGCGGACGCGCTTCGAGATAGACGAAATCAACGAGCACTTCGACGAAGTGCTCGTGTTCGTATCCCGCTTCGGCACCTTCTGCGTGGACGAGCGCCCGGTCGCCCTCGCGGCGATCGAGGCGGAGGGGCGAACCGCCGAGTCGCTCACCCAGGAGCAGTTGCTCGATGCCGCCGCCACGCTGGCCCTCGGGCCCGAAGCCAAGGGCGAAACGCTGGTCCGGGCGATCTTCGAGGACATGGGAGCCATCACCCCGAAGTTCGCGACGACGGTTAACCAAGCGTCGCTGCCATTCGCCTCAGATCGCTGGACCCCGTTCGGCTCCGGCCCAAGCGGGGAGCGCCTCGCTTCGAATAGTCAGGCGGCCGGACTCATAGAGAGCTCCGGCAACACGACGCGCTCGTAGAAGTCGAAGAAGCCCTTCTGGCCGGAGCCGACCTGATGGACGTAGACGTGGTCGTAGCCGGCCTCGATGTACTCGCGAATCGCGGCGATGTGCCGCTCCGGGTCGGGACCGCAGACGATGCTCTTTGCGATGTCCTCCTCGCGGACCAGCTCCGTGGCCTCTTCGAAGTGAGAGGGAAGCGGCAGCTCGAGGAAATGGCTGCCGCTGATGGCCCCGTTGGGCCACCACTCCAGCGCGGTGCGCATAGCTTCCTCCTCGCTCTCCGCCCAGCAAACATGCAGCTGTCCGTATGTCGGCTTCCCCTCCCCTCCGTTCCGTCGAAATCGCTCCACCGACTCGGCCACGGGAGCGGTGCCGATCAATCCGTCGCCGACTCTTGCCGCCAGGTCCACCGATCGGCTGCCGGCAACCGCAACGAGAATGGGCGGAGGCTCGTCGGGCAGCGAGTAGATACGCGCGTTGTCGACCCTGAAGTAGCGGCCGCGGTGGGACTTGAGGCCACCTTCCCAGAGCAGCCGGATGACTTCGATCGCCTCCTCCAGCCGCTCCTGACGCTGGGGCACCGGCGGCCAGCGATCGCCAAGTATGTGCTCGTTCAGGTTCTCGCCACTGCCGACCCCCAGGGAAAAGCGCCCGGGCATAAGCGCGGCGGCGGTGGCCGCCGCCTGGGCGACGATCGCGGGATGGATCCGCATCGTCGGACATGTGACGCCGGTGAAGACCTGCAGCCGCTCCGTCGCCTCCGCGATGGCCCCGAGGACCCCCCAGATGAAGGGGCTGTTCCCCTGCCTTTCGATCCAGGGATGGAAGTGGTCGGAGATCCCGGCGAATGAGAAGCCGGCCTGTTCGGCGCGGGCCGCGTGCTCGACGAGAGCCCGGGGCCCGTGCTCCTCGCTGGAGAGCGTGTAGCCGATCGCCGCCATACGACCTGCCTACCCGTCGTCGTGCCGACGCAATCCCTCAGGGTTAGAAGACGCAGAGAGCCGGGTAGGGAATCGTTCGTACTTCGTACAAGATGTCCGAGAGGAGGAGATAGCGATGTTCAGGTGCGAGCGGTGCGGCAGCAGCTACAGCGCGATGCACGCCACCGCAACCGAGAATTGCCCGCGATGCCGGATTCGCGACCGGGTCGCGGTGCCGTTGAGCGTGGATGCGGTTCGGCGCGAAGCCAAAAGCAAGGGACGACCGCCCCTTACGGCTTCAGCAGGACCTTGACCGCCCCATCCTGCTTCTCCTGGAACATCTCATAGCTCCTCGGCGCTTCCCCCAGCGGCATTGTGTGGGTTGCGAAGCCGTCGACCCCGAGCGGGTCCTCGTCGCTTAGCAGAGGCATGCCATGTCGCCGATCGGGCCAAGGCCGAGGACGACGAGGCTCTTCCTCTCCGACGTGCTACGCGAAGACGTTCGACACCGTCGAGGTCAACGCCACCTTCTACCGCCTCCCCAAACGCGAAACGGTCGAGGGTTGGGTCGAGCAAACCCCGGACGGCTTCCTCTTCGCGGTGAAGGCCAGCGCTACCTCACTCACATGCGGCGCCTGAGAGAAATCGAAGAAGGCGTCGCGCGATTCTGGGAGCCGCTGGAGCCCCTGCGCGATGCGAAGCGGTTGGGACCGGTGCTTTGGCAGCTGCCCAAGAGCCTGCACCGCGACGACGACCTCCTCGCCTCCGCCCTCGACAGCCTGCCGCCGGCCCAGCACTGCTTCGAGTTCCGCCACCCGAGCTGGTTCGCCGGCGAAGTGCAAGAGCTGCTCGCCGAGCATGGTGCGTCGTTGGCATTGGGAGACGACGCCCGCCGCGAGTTGCCGCGAGCGCGGCCCTTTGGGAAGCTCGCCTACCTGCGCCTTCACTATGGCTCACGCGGAAGGGATGGCAACTACCGATTGAGGTTCGTCCCGGTTTTCACCCCCCTTCGACGGGTACCAGCTAAAGATGAGAGTGGTCGTCACCGGGGCAACCGGCAACGTCGGAACGAGCGTGATCCAAGCCCTTGGCGATTCGCCTCAGGTCGACGAGGCGGCGGGCCTGGCCCGCCGCCGTCCGACCTGGAATCCGCCCAAGGCAACCTGGATCGACGCAGACGTCCTTTCGTCGGACCTCACCGAGATCTTCAAGTCGGCGAGCGTCGTCATTCACCTCGCCTGGGCTATCCAGCCGTCCCGTGACGAAAAGACGCTGAAACGGATCAACGTAGACGGCAGCCGGCGCGTTTTCGATGCGGTGGCGGAAGCCGGGGTCCCGAAGCTGGTCTACGCCTCCTCTGTGGGCGCCTACTCGAGGGGGCCAAAGGACCGCGAAGTCGATGAGACCTGGCCCATTGGCGAGACCCCCACCTCCTTCTACTCCCGTCACAAGGTTGCCGTCGAGCGGCTGCTCGATGACTTCGAGCGAAAGAACCCGGCGACGAAGGTGGTCCGACTGCGCCCGGCCCTGATCTTCAAAGGCGACGCCGCCACGGAGATCCGTCGCCTCTTCGCCGGCCCGTTTCTTCCCAGTTTCATGATCCACTCGAGTCTGGTTCCCGCGCTACCGCGGCTCCGGGGCCTCCGCTTCCAGGCGGTTCACTCCGTCGACGTCGCCCAGGCCTACCTGCGTGCGGCCCTCGGCGACGCCGAAGGCGCCTTCAACATCGCCGCCGAGCCGCCCCTCGGCCCAGCGGAGCTGGCGGACGTGCTCGATGCCCGCACCTTCCCGCTCCCGGTCGAAGTCGCGCGGCGGCTTACCGATCTCACCTGGCGTCTCCATCTCCAGCCGACTCCGCCCGGCTGGCTCGACATGGCGCTCAACGTCCCCCTGTTGTCATCGGAGCGAGCCCGAAGCGAGTTGGGCTGGGAGCCGCGCTTCAGCGCAGTCGAGGCCGTGAAGGAGCTCCTGGAGGGGATGCGACGCGGTCAGGGCTACCCGACGCCGCCGCTGGAGGAGGCAGGAGTAAAGGGTCGCTTCGACGAGATCCGAACCGGAGTCGGCGAGCGCCAGTGGGCACACGACAGAGACGAGCAGCTCGTCAAGTACCTGGCCGATGTCCACTCGATCGAGGAGCAGGCTCTTGTGCAGATGCGGGCCGCTCCCGGCATCGCTGAGAACGAACGGCTCGCCGAGATCTTCCACGACCACCTGATCGAGACGGAAGGTCACGAGCGTCGCATCCGAGGGCGCCTAGAAGCCCACAGCGCGAGCCCGTCCGCGATCAAGGACCTTGCCGGGAAGGGCGGGGGCTACGGCATGCTCCTCTTCGCTCGCAGTCAGCCGGACACACCGGGCAAGCTGACCGCCCACGCCTTCGCCTATGAGCACATGGAAGTGGCGGCGTATGAGCTGCTGAGGCGCCTTGCCGAGCGCGCTGGGGACGAGGAGACAGCGGAAACGGCCCGCGAGATCGGCACCGAGGAACGGCGAATGGCGGAACGATTGGCCGACTCCTTCGACATCGCCGTCGATGCTTCGCTGGCGGATGTCGCGGCCGACGACCTGGGCGAACAGTTGATCAAGTACCTGACTGACGCCTACGCGATCGAGCAACAGGCGTTGCGGCTACTCGAATCCGGGCCGAAGCTGGTGCGCGACGAAGAGCTGGCACAGATCTTCCAGGAGCACCTGGAGGAGACCCACATGCAGAAGAAGCGGATCGAGGAGAGGTTGCAGGCCCGCGGCGCGAGCCCTTCGCTGGTGAAGAACGCCGCGCTTCGCGCCGGCGGCCTCAACCTCGGCGCCTTCTTCGGCGCGCAGCCGGACACGACGACGAAGCTCGCCGGCTTCGCATTTGCCTTCGAGCACCTTGAGATCGCCGCTTACGAGTTGCTGAAGCGAGTCGCGCTGCGCGCCGGCGATGAGGAAACAGTCGAAGTCGTGGAGAAGTCATTGGCCGAGGAACGGGCCGCGGCGGAGAAGATAGCCGCGACCTGGGACCGGACCAGTGCCTCGCTCGCAGTCGCGTCTTGAGCATCCCGTAGAAGGGGTATGGCTACTCCAACACCGGCCTTGAGGGGTAAGCCGGACACTAAGCGGCGAGTCGGCTCCTAAGGAGTTCCTTGCCCTGCTCAGCGCCCTTGCGACTCGTTTCCTGGGCTCGCCTGAAGAAGTCCGCCAACTCGGAATCGTCTTCGCGCTCGGCATCTTCGACGTAGGTCTCGAGCCTGAGCACATTGCTCAGGCACTGCTCGGTGAACCAGATGATGTTGTAGTCCTTGTCCTTGGTGCCGGTGATCTGGCCGGTTTCCTCAGTTGCCATGGTGACCTCCTCATACTCGCTGTCGTTCTTCCCTGGTCGGGCACTTACCCCAGGCCCGCGGGGGGAAACAAGGGCCTCGACGCGATTCGAAGAGGAGGCTCCAGGGTAGAACGACTCACAATGATTTGCGAAGAACGCCTGGCATGGATCTTCGGCTCCTCACGCAGCGGAAGCACCTGGCTGCTGCGGATGCTCTCCGACCTGAGCAGGGTCGTGCCGATCGACGATCCCCACCTGGGACACCACCTCGGTGTATGGCGACCGATCCCGCTCGCATGGGCCGCTTGCGAGAAACCTCCCGAGCTGACCACCCTCCTCGACCTGATGGCCGAGGAGCCGGGCTACTTCTTCTCCGCGCGACATCGCGACAGTTGGTGGGAGCCGCTGCGAGCGCTGATCCAAGCCAGGTTTGAGGCGCAGGCCGAAGATGGCCTCGGCGACTATCCCGATCCTCTGACCTACGTGGTGAAGGAGCCCGGCTCCCACGCGGCGCCACTCCTGGCCGAGCTCTTCCCCGCCTCGAAGCTGATCTTCCTGCTCCGCGACGGCCGCGACGTGGTCGATTCGTGGCTTGCGGCCTACCAAGACGGCTCGTGGGCGATTCGGAAAGGAGCCTTTCCGGTTGCCCGCGAGGGGCGACTTCCGCTGGTCCGCTGGCTCTCTGCGGTCTGGGCGTTCCGCAGCCACGCCGTCCAGCAGGCGTTCGAGACTCGCTCGCCGGAGAACCGCATCAGGGTCCGCTATGAGGAGCTGCGCGAGAGACCGGTCGAATGCCTCGAGAAGATCTGCGCGATGCTCGACCTCGATCGACGCTGGCTGGCCGAGGTGGTTGCGCGGCATCGTTTCGAGCAGATGCCGGCCGAAGCGCGCGGGCCAAAGCGAGAAGCCCGCGCGGCCAGCCCAGGCTCGTGGCGAGAGAACCTCTCTCCGGCTGAGCAGGAGGCCATGCACGAGGTGCTTGGCGAAACGCTGGAGAAGTTCGGCTATGGGCGCGGCGATCCGGAGCCCAAGGAGGAAGCTGCTCGGTTTGCTTCGGATTGGGGTGCTGTCGCGTCCTCCGGATGAGCACCGCGGACTTTGATTGGCGAGCCGGGTCGCGGGGTAGGTGGATAGGGCCAATTCCAAGACCTGGGAGTTGTCGTGTACGTAATCCCGATCCTTGCCTTTGCCCTTGTGATCGCCATCGGAACCGCGTGGTCTCCGATCTTCGCCCTGATCATCGCCGTTCCCCTCTTCGTGCTCTTCCTCGCATACGTGGGCTTTAGTCGCCGAGCGGACGAGAAGGTGGGGAGGCCGAGCGGGGAGCCGGCTTCGGGAGAGGGCGAGTCTCCCGGCGGATTTAGGCATGTAGAAAACGACTGAGACGAAGGAGGAGCCAAATGGCTGAGATCACCACCCTCGAGGAGAAACCTAATTCCTGAACTCCTGGCCATCTACCTCAACGACCACCTTGCGGGGGCAACGCTCGGCGTTGAGTTGGCGCGGCGACTGGCGACGAGCAACCGGGAGAACGCCAGATTCGGCCCCCCACTGGCGGACATCTGCGCAGAGATCGAAGCCGACCGCGCGACTCTCGAGCAGGTGATGAGAGAGATGAAGATCCGCCGCGATCCCTTCAAGCCGGCCGGCGCCTGGCTGGCCGAGAAGCTAGGGCGCCTCAAGTTCAACGGCCAACTGCGAGGCTATTCCCCTCTCAGTCGACTGGTCGAACTGGAGCTCCTCTGCATCGGAGTCGCGGGCAAGGAACGGATGTGGAATGCCTTGGAGCACACCCTGGGAGGCGGTTTGGAGAAGTTCGACTTCAGCCAGCTGGCCGAACGCGCGGCTCGGCAGCAGACCAGGATGCGGGAACTCCACCTCGATGCCACAGCCCTGGCGTTTCCTTCCCTTGGCCGATCTTGAACGTGGTTAAAGACCATTGATCCAGCGTCGAGTGGGAAGTCCGCTGGCCTAGACAGCCCAACGATGCGGCTCTTTATGCTGCGATGAATCTCTAGCCAGGAAAGGACTCCCGAATGACGCGTCGTCTCGCCCGCCTCGCCGACATCGCCTACCGCCGCCGTGGCCGTGTGGTCATTGCCTGGATCGTCGCGACCGTCGTGATCATCGGGCTCGGCTCCTCGCTGGCAGGCGAGTACAACGCCAACTACCACACTCCCGGGTCGGAGTCCGAGGCGGCGAGCAACCTCACCGAGCGGGAATTCGGCGGCTACTCCGGCCAGGAGATATACGTCGTCTGGAAGGACCCGGACGGCGCCATGAGCCCCGCCGCCCGGAGAAGCGTCGACGCCTTCCTCGCCGAGGCGACGCAGATCGACAACATCGATAGAGAGACGCCGATCCGCGTTTCGAAAGACGGGACGATCGCAACCACCACGCTGCCGCTCACCGTCAACGGCTGGGAGGTGCCCAAAGAGGACGGCGAAAAGCTGATCGCGGCGGCTGAGGACAACAGTGGAGGCGGGCTTGAGATCAAGCTCGGCGGGGATCCGATCTACGCGGCTCAGGAAACGACGAGCCCCGAAGGGATCGGGTTCCTCGGCGCCGCGATCGTGCTGTTGATCGCCTTCGGCTCGGTGGTCGCCGCCGGCCTGCCGCTGGCGATCGCCCTCGTCGGCCTCGGCATCACCTCGGGAGGCCTGATCCTGCTGCTCGCCAACGTCGTCGACGTCCCCGACTGGACGACAGCCGTTTCCGGATTGATCGGGATCGGGGTTGGGATCGACTACGCGCTGCTGGTGCTGACCCGCTTCCGGGCCGCGATGCACGCCGGCAAAGATCGCCACGACGCGGTGGTGGAGGCTGTCACCACCGCCGGGCGCAGCGTGATCATCGCCGGCTGCACGGTGGTGATCGCCGTCCTCGGGCTGTTTGTGACCGGCCTTCCCTACATGTATGGGGTGGCGCTCTCGGCATCCCTGGCCGTTCTCGTCGTGATGCTCGCCGCGGTGACGCTGCTGCCGGCGCTCCTCTCCTACCTCGGCCCGAACGTCGACCGCCTGCGGATCCCGTTCCTGGGCCGGACGCTGAAAGCGGAGGGAAGCGGCGAGTCGCCGGCGGCGCGCTGGAGCCACGCGGTTCAGCGACGCCCTTGGACGGCCGCGATCGCCGCCACGGCGCTGTTGCTGGCGCTCGCCGCACCCGCGCTCGGCATGCGCCTCGGCTTCCCCGACGCCGGCAACGACCC
>DATMBX010000050.1:0-4909 GCA_035558955.1 Solirubrobacterales bacterium
AGCGGATTGCGGCTCTTCGCACCGGGTGCGCCCACCGCGTGAAGGTCCATTCGTTTGAGAGACGAACGCTGCCGCTGGCGCCGGGAACGCCGGCGGCGGTTGCCGCCGCGGGAAGCACGAGGGCCACCAGCACGGCGACGAAGGCCACCACCGCTCAGCCCGTGAAGTCTGGGCTCGGGGCAGCCCGCGCGCAACGCCGGAAGCTCCGGCTCGCGACATCGCGCCGGCCCCTGCGATCGACCGCCACCACCCGGATCGTGTTGCGCCCAGCGCGCAAGCCGATGACGCTGACCCAGACCGAGAACTGCTTGCGGGTGCTTCGCTTGATCAGCTTGCCGTCGAGGAAGACCGTGACCCTTCGCATCCTCGCCGATCCACGGATCCTGAACCTCGCCCTGAAACCGGCCTCGATGCAGGGCCTGCCGCGACCTTGGCCCACCCTGGGCCCGCGTGGGCCGCCGGGCACTCCGACGATCCGCACGTCCGGCCCCGCTCCGTTGCCACGGCGCCGCTCGCGGCCGCCTCTGGCCCCGTCACCGCCGGGCTCACCGCCACTTCTGTCACCGCCGGGCGCGGTTTCACCACCACCATCTCCTCCCCCGCCGGTTCCGGCAACCGCGCAGTCGGCCCGCGTGACGGTGTCGTTAATAAGCGTTACCGAGGCATTTCGGGCGAGCAGCCTGCCGATCACAGTGACGCCGCTATTCAACTCAATCGATTCCAGCGCCAAGATGCTCCCGGCAAATGCGGAGTTCGTTCCAAGCGTTGCCGATGAGCCAACCTGCCAAAAGAGATGGCACGGCTGGGCGCCGTTTATCATCGACACCTGAGAAGCGGATGCGCTGATCAGCGTGGATGCCGTCTTGAAGATGAAGACGGCATCCGGGTTCCCCTGAGCATCGAGCGTCAGAGTTCCCGTGATGCCGAAGGTCCCCGATTCGGAGTCGTAGATGCCGGGCGTCAGGGTCTGGCCACCGAGCTCGGTAGCCAGCGTGTTGACGGGGCCCTGCCCGGCGGCGTCGTTGTATGCGGTGGTCAGGTCATCCTTGGCCTGCCCTGCCAAAGCATCGCCCTGATGAATCGAGCCGTTTACCGTTCCGTTCGGTGCTCCACCGAAGCCGGTCACCGCGGGCGTGGGAGAGGTACCAAGATCCCCATTGATCACGCTGGGCCCAGAGTTGGTGACCCCGGCGCCGGCGAGAACCGCAAAGCTGTTCGCCGTTCCCAGACCAACCGAAGTCGCCGCCCGCGCGCTGCCGGCAAGCACTAGGGCCGCTACCAGCGCCACCGCAAGTGAGATAGGGCCGATCTTCGACGTTACGCGCTCCATCCCTGTCCACTATCAGGATGCGGGGCGGGCAGCACAATCCCCCAGACATATGAGGTGCTGCAAATATCCCCCGGAAGGACTAGCCAGAAGGTGTATGTAGTTGGTGACACTGCGCCTCTGCCCCTATATCTCCCAGGTGATCTGGCCAGTGACTAAAGCGATCGCTACAGCATGTGCGCGTGTATGTGCGCCGAGCTTGCCCAGTGCGTTTTGAACATGAGACTTCACCGTTTCAGGGGAAAGAAATAGACGCTCTGCAATGTCGCCGCTCTGAAGCCCGGAGGCGACCAACGTCATGATCTCGCGCTCGCGCTCGGTGAGCTGCAGCCGACCGCCCCTCTCTCCCACGACCGGCGCCCACGTCGCTTCGCTGGCCAAGGCGCTCTTTGCCTGCTCGGCGGAGGTTTCATCAGGGGGGATGAAGACAGAAAGGTGGCGTGCGGGCAGCACGTTGGCCGTCGCACTGAACTCGACGGGCACCGGCCCACGATCGGGAACGTACAGTTGATACCACCCCTCCGCCCCTCCACTGGCCAAGAACGCCGCCCATTGCTCCTCGAGCCTTTTACGTTGGTTCGGAGGCGTGAACTCGTCCATCGTGCGCCAGGGAATCTCCTCCCTAGCGACCCCCAGCAAGTCACATGCGGCGGCATTCCCAGTCACCCACCGTCGCTGGTCGTCGGCGATCAGCATCGGGTGCCGTGACCGCTCAAACGCCGTCCGCAGGCGTGCCGACGCCTGCGGATCAGACTCGCCCTCCGCAAAGACCTGAGCGTTCTCTCCCCCTTGAGGCAGATCAGGAGAAGCCACCACGTACTCCTTTGTTTCTACGCCTGGGTTTGCTGATTACTCTATTTCGTACGATAAGAGATAAATCCTTGACGATGCAAGGCATCGCCCGATGTCGCCGTAGTCTCTCTGGGGGATATTCACGGTGCTTCATACGTCTGGGGGATTGTGCTCCTCGGCTGAATCCACAAGAGTGGGGCCTGGCAGTACTTGGTTGATTCATCACCCAGTCGCTTTCCGACTTATGAATACGTATGTCATTTGAGTCAAGGGTGAGCTTGATCTATCCGACTGCCCTTGCCTGGAGCGACTCGACGCTGCCATTTATTCCCTCGGTCCCGATTCGGATGATGACCGCTCAGTCAAAGGAACAGAACCCATGAAGAACCGTGCAGTTATAAATTCTGGACATCAAGAGCGGCGACAGTGGTCGATGCCTTCGATCGTCGTCGCTGGTGCCGCCCTGTTCATCGCGCTCGGCGGATCGGCGGTCGCAGCGAATAGCCTGATTCATGCTGGGGACATTGCGCCGGGCGCTGTCACGAGCAAGGCGATTAAGAACGGCGGGGTCGAGCCCCAGGATCTGAGTACGAGGACGCGAGCGCTGCTTCAGGTAGCCGAGAGTGTCGCGGGCGCAAAGGGCGACACTGGCTCGATCGGAACCCCCGGCATCAATGGCGCCAACGGGGCAAACGGGCCTAATGGGCCTAACGGCGCAAATGGCGCAAATGGCATTGATGGGACCAATGGCATCAATGGAACCAACGGCACCGATGGCACTGATGGAACCGATGGAACCATCGCGCCGTTTTCGGCCACAGCCGGCCTAACGGCCCTCCCCACCGCTAGCCCACCGACCACCGTAGTCAACCTGGTAGTTCCCGCGGGCAACTATGTTGTCTTGGCGAAGACGCAGCTGTCCCACACCGGCGCCGGCGACACGATCGACTGCGTGCTGAAAGCAGGCGTTACCAATATCGACCAAGTCTCCATGAAGACGCTGCCCGCGCTTGCCGCGATCCCGGTGTCGCTACAGGCGGTGACCGTGACGACTTCCCCCTCCCAGCTGAGCGTCGAGTGCGATGTGCTGACGGCCAACGGGTCGGCCAACTTCAGTAGCGTGATAGCCATACCGACCGGCTAGCGCACCCAGCCTATAGCGGGGGCGGGATTCGAACCCGCGACCTTCGGGTTATGAGGTCTGTCCAGCTCCTTAGACCCGCTTGATTCGTGCCTGTGGAGAGGGTCTCAGTTGCTCCGAGTTGGGGGCGCTTTCCCTCAAATTGGTACCCGAATTGGTACCCGCTCCGAGGCTTCTTGGCGGCATCGGCCCGGGGCTGGCACCCATCCTCGGGCCGACTCGGCAGGATGCAGGGCGCGCGCTGCCGTGCGCGGAAACCCAATCCTAAGGAGGCTGCCCGATGGCCGAGTTCCCCAAGCCCAGTGAGGGGATCGTCCTCACCCACTTCATCGTCTCCGCCGACGTCGAGCGCTCGCGGCGCTTCTACGCCGACGTGCTCGGCGGCGAGACGGTTCGCAGCGGCGAGCCCTCGTGCGTGGCGCTCGCCAACGGCTTCATCATCATCAACGTCGGCGGCGGGCCCACCGAGGACAAGCCGACGGTGACGCTGGAGACCCCACCCGACCCCAACCGGGTCAGCGCCTTCCTCAACATTCGCGTCGCCGACATCCAGGCCGTCTATGAGGAGTGGAGCGCCCGCGGGGCCGAGTTCCTGGCGCCCCCGGAAAAGCGCAAGACCGAGTACCGCTGCTACATGCGCGACCCCGACGGCCACCTGATCGAGGTCGGCCAGTCGCTCTGAGCGACTACCGCGCGCGTCCGCCAAGCGCCGCGGGCGCCATCCCCCGACCATAGGATGCTCGACCATGCCCCGCGTCGTCGTGCCGCGCAGCGCCAAGCAGGCCTTCGTCTCGGCGTTCTCCGCTGTGCCGCCGCTGCTTGCCGCCGACGCCGCGCGCCGCGGCGCGAAGGCGCCCCGCGGCGACCGCGCCGGCTGGTTCCTGATGGCCGCAGTCCACGCCTTGCCGGGCGCCTACTTCGCCGACGGCTTCCTCCGACCCAGGGCGCGGATGAGCCCGAACCTCGTCGGCCTTCAGGCTGCGACGGCCGCGGGGCTCGCCCTGGGGCTCCGGTTCGCCAAGCGGCATCCCGCCGCCTGGGGGCTCGCCGCCGCGGAGGCCTTCGGCTGGCTCGCCTACACCCGCTGGTACTCCCGGTTCGGTCGCGAGCCCTCGGCGGCGCTGGCGATCGGGGCGACGCTTCCGCCGGACCTCTCGTTCGTCGAGCACGGCCGCGGGCCGGTCACGTCGGCCGACCTGCGCGGCCGGCCGACCGTGCTGCTGTTCTATCGCGGCAACTGGTGCCCGCTGTGCATGGCGCAGGTCGGCGAGATCGCCGCCCGCTGGCGGGAGGTCGAAGCGACGGGCGCCCAGGTCGTCCTCGTCAGCCCCCAGGACGAGTCCCACACCCGCTCCCTGGCCTCCCGGCACGGGGTCGGGTTCCGCTACCTGCGCGACGAGGGGCTCGTCGCAGCGCGGCGCCTGGGCATCCTCGATTCGAACGGCACGCCCGCCGGGATGATCGGCTACGAGGGCGACACCGTCCTTCCCACTCTGGTCGTCACCGACGGAGAGGGCCGGATCGTCTTCGCCGACCAGACCGACAACTACCGGATCCGCCCCACCCCGGACACCGTGCTCGCCGCCCTCGACGATTGCGACTCGGGGTCAGGGACCTACGAGGCGACGGGCGAGGGCGAACTCAGCGGC
>DATMBX010000051.1:0-4377 GCA_035558955.1 Solirubrobacterales bacterium
TGATCGCGACGCTCACCCGCACCGACGGGGAGGGACGCGGGTCGTTGGTGCGCTCCTGCGCGCCGCAGCCGACGAGGAGGGCCAGCGCCCCGAGGGCGACCGCCATTGCCGCCAGCCTGCTTCTCCCACGACCCATCGCGGGGGGGAATCTAACCGAACGGCAAGTCGACCACGCGAGCCTTAACGCCGTCTTCGCCTACGGCCAGCTCGACGCCCGGCTCCGCTTCGCGGCGAACGATCGCCAGCGCGATCGGCCCGTGCGCGGGAGAGACGCATGCTGTCCCGATCTCGCCCACTTCCTTCTCGCCGAGAAGCAGCGAGGCGCCCGGCTCGACGGGGCCCACGAGGCGTAGCCCGCGGAGGAGGCGGTTCGGCCGCCCCTTGTAGTGGAGGCGGGCGACCGTCTCCTGGCCGATGTAGCAGCCCTTGGTGAAGCTGACCGCGGCCTCGACGATGCCGGCCTCGGCGGGCATCGTTCGTGTTCCCATTTCGGCGCCGAAGCGAGGAGCGCCGGATTCGACACGGAGGATCTCCGCGGCTTCGGCGCCTACCTCGTTGGCGCCGGCGTCGAGCAGGGCCGTGCGCAGCCTCTCGGCGTCGACGGCGGAGGCGATCAGGTCGATGCCCTCGCTGGTTCCAACGGCAAGGCCCTCGACACCGCCGATCGTCGCCTTCTCATTGGCGTATTCGGGGAGGGGGGGAGTGCCGGCGACCTCGGCGCTGCGAGGGCCGATCAGCGAGAGGATCGCCAGCTCGTCGGTCACGTCGGCGATCTCCACCTCGCGTCCGATCTTGTACATCTCGAGATGTCGCTGCGAGGCAGCTAGTCCTTCCGCCTCGGTATCGACGAGAAGCGAGCTTTCGCTGCGACTTATCCTCGGTATGCGAGGAAAAGTCGCAGTGGAGCAATGGAGGACGCGCATGTCGGCTTGCATGTGGCCCTTGCGGTCGAGGAGGGCGGCGTAGCAGCCATCGCCTGGCTCCAACGCCTCGATGTCGTTGGTCAGCTGCCCTTGCAGGTACTCGGCCGCGTCCGGACCGGCGAAGAGGAGCTTGCCGCGGGTTGAGCGATCGAGCAGGCCGCACTCCTCGCGCAGCTGCCGGTACTGGGCGTCCAGTTCAACCGTCATCGCTTCGGCCATCACTTGATTCTAGGAACGCGCCCGCGCGGCGTCTTTTAGATGTGCCAAAATCCCGATTTAGACGTGTCGAAATCACATCCACAGGACGTTGAGAAGTCGAAGATCAGCCGGCGCAGGATGCTGGGCGGGGCGGCTGCCGCCGGCGCCGCGCTGCCGGTCCTCGGCGGGTTGCTCCATCAGGGCAACGGTGATCGGGCTCTGGCCACCGAGCCGCATATGCACGGGGGCGGCGCGCCGGGGGGGCACGCCGGACACGAGGACTTCGCCCACGCGAGCTTCGCCGCGGGGCGCTCGGTAGATCATCGCGCCAACGGCTTCGACCCGACCGAGGTCCTGCGGGACTTCGACTACGGCAAGACCCGGCGGTTGGCCGGCGGCCGCCTCCTGCGCGAGTGGACGATCGTCGCCCAGGACAGGGAGATCGAGGTCGCACCGGGTGTCAAGTACGAGGCTTGGACCTACAACGGCCGCGTTCCCGGCCCGACTCTGCGCGCCCGCGAAGGGGACAAGCTGCGCATCCGCTTCGTCAACGGCTCCCAGCACCCCCACACGATGCATTTCCACGGCATCCACACGTCGCAAATGGACGGGATGCCGGGAATCGGCGGGGGTCAGATCCCGCCCGGCGGGGACTTCACCTATGAGTTCGACGCCGAGCCCTTCGGCCTCCACCTCTACCACTGCCACGTCGCGCCGCTCGCCGCCCACATCGCCCGCGGCCTCTACGGCGCCTTCATCGTCGATCCCAAGAAGGGCCGCCCCGACGCCGACGAGATGGTGATGGTGATGAACGGCTTCGACACCAACTTCGACCTCTCCAACGAGGTCTACGCGGTCAACTCGATCGGCTTCCACTACATCAACGAGCCGATCCGGGTGAGCCGCGACGAGCTGCTGCGGATCTATCTCGTCAACGTGCTCGAGTACGACCCGCTCAACTCCTTCCACGTCCACGCCAACTTCTTCCAGTACTACCCGACCGGTACCTCGCTGCAGCCGAGCGAGCTCACCGACACGGTGATCCTGGGACAGGGGCAGCGGGGGATTCTCGAGATGAAGCTCCCCTTCGACGGCGATTACATGTTCCACGCGCACGTCAGCGAGTTCGCGGAGCTGGGTTGGAGCGGCTTCTTCCGTGTCGGCGACCCGCCGCGGTTTGCCGGCGCCGCCGCCGCGGCCGCCTACTGCGAGCTGCCCTGGGGCGGCGGGAGACCGGCCTGATGGAGGCCGGCGCGCGCGCGGAGCGGACCCCCGGTGGCGGGTTGCCGGCCTGGGCGCTGGGCGCGATCCCACTGGCGCTGATCGCGGTCGCGATCGGCGCCTTCGCGCTGCTCGGCGGGCCGGGTCTGGGCGAGCGCACAGGTCCGCCGGTCGAAGAGGTCGCGGTGGAGCGCACCGTGCTGCGACCGGGAGAGATCGAGCTGACGCTGCGCAACGACGGTCCGGACCCGGTCGAGGTCGCCCAGGTCGCCGTCAACGACGCCTATGCGCCGTTCACGACGAGCGACGGGCGCGAGATCGACCGGCTCGGCTCGACGACGCTTAGCATCGCTTACCCGTGGGTCGAGGGGGAGGCGTACGAGATCTTCGTCCTCACTTCCACGGGCGGCACGATCGACGCGGCCATCCCGGTTGCCACCGAGACCCCGGAGGCCGATCTCGGCTTCTTCGGCCTGATGGCCCTGCTGGGGATCTACGTCGGGGTGATCCCGGTCAGCCTGGGAATGCTTTGGCTGCCCTTTGTCCGGCGCATCGACCCACGCTGGATGCAGGTGCTGATCGCCTTCACGGTCGGGCTGCTGGCCTTCCTCGCGATCGACGCGGCGATCGAGGGGCTGGAGATCGCCGCCGAGGCGCCGAGCGTGTTCGGCGGAGCCGAGCTTGTCTTCGCTGGGGCCCTGGTGGCATACCTGGCCCTGGCTGGGATCGATGCCTACCTGTCGGGCAAGCGGGAGCGGGCGCGAGGCGGTGGCGCGGGCCGCGGCGCCTACCTGGCGCTGCTGGTCGCGATCGGGATCGGCTTGCACAACCTCGGCGAGGGGCTGGCGATCGGCTCCGCCTACGCCGGCGGAGCGCTGGCGCTCGGCGCCTTCCTGGTGATCGGCTTCGCCATCCACAACACGACCGAGGGGCTGGCGATCGTTGCCCCGTTGCGCGAGGAAGAGGGTTCGGCAGGGCCGGGCCTTTCGCGGTTGGTCGCTCTAGGCCTGATCGCCGGCGCGCCGGCGATCCTCGGCGCCTGGGTTGGAGCGGCGGCTTTCAATCCCAGTCTCGCCGCTCTGCTGTTCGGCGTCGGCGTCGGCGCGATCGCCGGGGTGATCGTTCAACTGGTTCCCGCCATCCGCGACGACTCCGGACGGGCCCTGCACCCCGCTGCGGTCGGTGGGATGCTCGCCGGCATCGCCCTGCTCTACCTCACCGGCCTCTTGATCTCCGTCTGATGTCCACCTCCGACACCCCACCGCGACCGCAGCGCCAGCCCCACACCGAGGCAATCGAGGATTACGCGAAGGCGATTTACGCGCTTTCGCTGGACCGCGAGGGCCCGGTCACGAACGGAGAGGTGGCAGAGCGCCTGATGGTTACCCCGGCGACCGCCACCTCGATGCTGAAGCGGCTCGACGGGCTGGGGTTGGTCGACTACCTCCCTTATAAGGGGGCGAGGCTGACCGAGGCCGGTGAGAAAGTTGCCTTGGAGGTGATCCGCCATCACCGGCTGATCGAGTCCTACCTCTCCGAGGCGCTGGGCATGCCGAGCGACCAGGTCCACGACGAGGCCGAGGTCCTCGAGCACTACATCTCCGAGGAGTTGGAGCTGCTGATCGCCGCCAAGCTGGGAGAGCCGAGCCACGACCCCCACGGGACCCCAATCCCCGGCCCCGACCTGCGGCCGCCCGGGTAGGCTTGCTCCGTGGCCTTGGCCGACGACTTCCAGCGGGTGCTCGAGTCGATGCCGTCCGATTGGACGGATCTGGAGTTGGATCTGCGAATCGACGACGAGAGCCGCTATGTCGATACCGCGGTGGCCTTGAGCCAGGTCAACGCGCAGCCCTTCTCGAACTCCGCGTGGCACTGGCGGTTGATCGTCGCCCAGAGCTTTGGCCACGCCGCTGCCGCCGAGAGCGTCGGGGGCGTGCTGGCGAAGCTCGATGCCGACGGAGTGACGGGGGAGCTCGTCTTGCGGGAGGCGCGGGAGGGGCGCGTCGAGGTCGTGCAGATGTGGGGCCGGCCGGAG
>DATMBX010000052.1:0-3841 GCA_035558955.1 Solirubrobacterales bacterium
AGGCCGACATCCTCGGCGCGACGCTGCCCTTCGTCAAGCACTCCTTCCAGGTCACCGACCCGCGCCAGATCCCCGAGTACGTGCACGAGGCCTTCCACGTGGCCTCGACCGGGCGCCCCGGGCCGGTGCTGCTCGACATCCCGCAGGACCTCTCCCGCGCCGACATCGACTACGCGCCGCGCACCGAGCCGGTCGACCTGCCCGGCTACAAGCCCTCGACCGATGGCAACATCAAGCAGATTCGGATCGCCGCCAAAGCGCTCGCCAACGCGCGCCGGCCGATCCTCTACACCGGCGGCGGCGTGATCAACGCCAACGCCTCCGAGGAGCTGCGAGCGCTGGCCGCCTCCGACCGCTTCCCGGTCACCTCCACCCTGATGGGGCTCGGGGCCATCCCCGCTTCCCACGAGCAGTGGCTCGGGATGCTCGGCATGCACGGCACCTTCGCCGCCAACTACGCGATGGACAAAGCCGACCTGATCGTCGCGATCGGCGCCCGCTTCGACGATCGCATCACCGGCAAAATCTCCGAGTTCGCGCCGCACGCGAAAGTCATCCACATCGACATCGATCCCGCCGAGATCTCCAAGAACGTCGGCGCTCACATCCCGATCGTCGGCGATGCGAAGCAGGTGCTGCCCAAACTGACCCACGAGTTCGGGGCGCTGCAGACCGATCCTTCGCGTCTGGATGCCTGGTGGAATGAGATCCACATTTGGCAGGAGGAGCATCCGCTGCGCTACGAGCCCGGCAAGGACGGCGAGATCAAGCCGCAGTTCATGATCGAGGCGATGCATCGGGCGACGAAGGGCGCCGCGATCGTCACCTCCGACGTCGGCCAGCACCAGATGTGGGCGGCGCAGTACTACGGCTTCGAGGAGCCCCGCCACTGGATCAACTCCGGTGGGCTGGGGACGATGGGCTTCGGCCTGCCGGCGGCGGTTGGAGCCAAGGTCGCCTGCCCTGAGGAGGACGTCGTCTGCCTCGCCGGCGACGGCAGCCTGATCATGAACTGCCAGGAGCTTGCGACCTGCGTCGCCGAGGACATTCCGGTCAAGGTCTTCCTGATGAACAACGGCTACATGGGCATGGTCCGCCAGTGGCAGGAGCTGTTCTGGGACCGCCGCTACAGCGCGGTGGAGATGGGCGCCAGCCCCGACTGGGTGAAGCTGGCCGAGGCGTTCGGCGCTACCGGCCTGCGCTGCGAGGATGCGGCCGAGCTCGAGGAGACGATGGCCAGGGCGCTGGAGGCCGATGGGCCGGTGTTGCTCGACGTGCGCGTCGTTCAGGAGGAGAACTGCTACCCAATGATCCCGCCGGGGGCTGCCGCTCGCGACATGGTCGAAGCGCCGAAGGCGGTGCGCTGATGGAGGCTGGGACACCGCAGCTGGTCAAACTCGAAGACCTGCACCTGTCGGGACAGCTGAGCGGGCGCAAGCACATCCTCTCGATTCTGGTCGAGAACAAGCCGGGCGTGCTGGCGCGGATCGCCGGCCTCTTCTCGCGCCGCGGCTTCAACATCGACACGCTCGCGGTCGGCCCGACCGACGACCCGACCATCTCGCGGGTCACGCTCACCCTCGACGGCGCCGTCCACCCGATCGATCAGGTGACAAAGCAGCTGCACAAGCTGGTCAACGTCTTGAAGATCCGCGATATGGAGCCGGAGGAGACCGTCGCGCGGGAGATGGCGATGTTCAAAGTCTCAGCCGCGGTCGAGAACCGGGCCGAGATCATCCAGTTCGCGGAGATCTTCCGGGCCAGAATCGTCGACGTCGCGCGACGCACGATGACTATCGAGGTGACCGGCTCGGCCGACAAGATCGAGGCCTTCGAGCGGATGGTCCGCCCGCACGGCCTCGTCGAAATGGTCAGGACGGGCGAGATCGCCATTGCTCGCGGCAGCGACTGAGCGCCTGCGAGAGGGGATCGACGCCGCCCTGGAGCGGGGACGGCGGACGCTGGTCAGCGTCACGATAGAGGCGGAGATAGCGGACCCCTGTGCCACCGTCTTTGCCTCCCGCCTGGCCTCGGATCGCTGGTTCTGCTGGGAGCAGCCGGATCGCGAGTTCGCCCTCGCGGCGCTCGGAGTCGCCCACGAGGCGACCTCGCGCGGAGAGGGGCGGTTCGTCGATGTGGCCCGTGAGTGCTTGGGGACGATGGGCGATCCGATTCTCGACGAGCCGCCGGGGTTGCCGCCTGGCGCCGGCCCGGTGTGGGTCGGCGGCTTCGCCTTCGATCCCGAGGGCGGCGCCTCCTCGCCATGGTCCTCGCTCTCGCCGGGTTCCATGGTTCTGCCAGAGCTTTCGATCTGTCGCAGTGGCGACCGCACCTACCTCACCGTCAACACGCTCGTCCGCCCCGGCAAATCCGACTCCGCTGTTCCTCATGACCGCATAGGACACATAAGGAACAGCGGAATGCCGTTGTTGGATCCCCACCCGATTGCCCAGCCCAGGATCAGCAGTGCCCGGCCGCCCGGCGACTTCGAGCGGGCCGTCGCGGCCGCGACGCGCAGGATCGAGGCGGGGGCGATGTCGAAGATCGTCCTCGCCCGGGAAGTGGTCGTCGACGCCGGCGCCGCCCATGACCCGACGGCGCTGTTCGGCGCGATGCGCGAGCAGTTCCCGTCCTGCTTCTGCTTCTGCTGCGGCACGCCGGAGGCTGCCTTCATCGGCGCCAGCCCGGAACTGCTGGTACGCCGCTCCGGGGCAAGCGTTTCCACGGTGGCGCTGGCCGGCTCGACCCGGCGCAGCTCCGACCCGGCCGTCGACGATCATCTCGCCGAGCAGCTGCTGCGCAGCGACAAGGACCGTCGCGAGCAGCGGATCGTCGCCGAGCGGATCGTTCGCGCCCTGCGCCCGCACGCCGTTTGGGTCGAGGCGGCGCCCGAGCCGGAGATCGTCAAGGTCGCCAACATCCAGCACCTCGCCACCCCCGTGATCGCCCAGCTCGCCGACCCCCGTTCGGCGATCGAGCTGGCGGGCCTCCTGCACCCGACGCCGGCGGTCGGCGGCGAGCCCTGGCCCGCGGTGGCGCCGGCGATCGCCGAGCTGGAGGAGATGGACCGCGGCTGGTACGCCGGCCCGGTCGGCTGGATGGACGCGACCGAGGACGGCGAGTTCTGCGTAGCCCTGCGCAGCGCCCTCCTACGCGACCGCGAGGCCCACCTCTACGCGGGCGTGGGAGTCGTCGCCGGCTCCGACCCGGCGGCGGAGCTGGCCGAAACCGAAGTGAAGCTCAACGCCCTGCTGCCGCTGCTGGCCGACTGACCGGGACTTCGATCAGGCCGGTGTGGTCGGCCAGGGCGTCGGGGAGCTGGGACATCGACTCGACCTTGTGGTGGAGCAGGCCGAAGAGGTCGGCGGCTTTTTCGACGTTGATTCCACGCGGCGCGCCGAGCAGGGCTTCGAACTCCTCTTCCGAGAGGGCTCTTGCCTGGGGCAGGCGGTGGAAGATACCGCCGCCGTCGTTGTCGATGACGACGATTCGGACCGGGGTGGAGACGTCGCGCATGGCGGCGAGACCGCCGATGTCGTGGAGGAGGCCGAGGTCGCCGGTGACGATCGTGGTCGGGCGTCCCGTCGCGCCCGCGGCGCCGATGCCGGAGGAGATGAGGCCGTCGATGCCGTTGACGCCTCGGTTGCAGAGGAAGAGGGCATCGGCCTCGGTTGCCGGCAGGAACGCCTCCTGGTCGCGGATCGGCATGCTCGACGCGGTGTAGACGAGATCGCCGTCGCGGTAGGCCGCACCCAGGGCTAGCTGCAAACCGGCTTCGGTCGGCTTCTCCAGCCCGTCCAGCTCAACCTCGATCGCCGCGCGGGCGTCGCGCTCAGCTTTC
>DATMBX010000053.1:0-9880 GCA_035558955.1 Solirubrobacterales bacterium
CGACTTCCTCGCCGCCCGCTACAAGTCGGAGCGGATCCGCGAGCTGGCCGAGAGCGAGCATGGCTTCGAGACTTCAGACTGGGAGGAGATGGCCGAGTTGGGCTGGCCGGGGCTGGCCCTGCCGGAAGAGTGGGGAGGGCAGGGACTGGGGATCGTCGAGTTGGCGGTCCTCTTCGAGGAGATGGGCTACGCGCTGGCCCCTTCGCCGCTGCTCTCCTCGACCGTCGCCGGCCTGGCGCTGGCGACGCGTGGCAATGACGAGCAGAAGGAGCGCTGGCTGCGCCCCTTGGCCGCCGGCGAGGCGCGGGGGACACCGGCCCTGTTCGACGCGGGCACGCCGGCGACGATCGGGGGCTTCGAGATGGAGGCAAAGGCCGACGGCGACGGGGTCGTGCTCGACGGGGAGAAGACGCTGGTCATGGACGCCGCCGCCGCCGATTTTTTCCTCGTCGCGACCGCTGACGGGCGCCGCCACCTGGTCGAGCGCGGCGCCGAGGGCGTGACCGTCACCGCCGCGCCTTCGATCGACCTCACCCGGCGCCTGTATTCGGTGAGCTTCGACGGGGTGCGAGTCGGGCCCGAGGCGACCCTGGACGGAGAGCAGCGGGACTACCTGCCGGTGCTGTGGCGGGCGTGCGTGGCGATCGCCGCCGAGTCGACCGGGATCGCGCAACGGACGATGGAGATGGCGGTCTCCTACGCCAAAGACCGCAAGCAGTTCGACCGCCCGATCGGCTCCTACCAGGCGGTTTCCCACCGTTGCGCGCAGATGCTTCTTGAGACCGAGAACTCCCGCTCCGCCGTCTACGGAGCCGCCTGGGCCGCCGACGCCGAGCCGGAGTCCCTGCCGCTGGCCGCCTCGACGGCCAAGGCCTACGCTTCGGACGCCGGCTGGCGCGTGCCCGACGCCTCTATCCAGGTGCACGGCGGGATCGGCTTCACCTGGGAGCACGATCTCCACTTCTTCCTCAAGCGGGGGAAAGCGAACGCGGCGATGTTCGGCGACGCCAAGTGGCACCGCGACCGGGTCGCCGATCTCGTGCTCGCCGAAGCCGGCGCTCCGGTCCCGGCCTGACCTTGGGCGCTCTCGACCGCATCTCCGTCGCGGCGATCGGCGTCTCGGTCGCCGACCTCGAGGCGGAGACGCGGCGCGCCGAGGCCGCCGGGGTCGAGTGCGTCTGGGCGCCGGAGCTCTTCCGCTCCTCGATCACCCAGGCCGCCTACCTGGCGGGAAAGACCGAGAAGATCGACGTCGCCACCGGGATCGCCTGGGCCTTCACACGCAGTCCCTTCATCCTCGCGGTGTCGGCGCTGGACATCGACGAGATGTCGGGCGGGCGCTTCCGGCTTGGGCTCGGCTCCGGGGTCAAGCGCCTCAACGAGACCTGGCACAACGCCGAGTACGGCCGCCCGGCGCCCCACCTGCGCGAGGCGATCGAGGCGACCCGGCTGATCATGCGGCAGGCGAGCGCGGGCGAGCCGATCCGCTACGAGGGCGAGTACTACGACATCGACATCAAGGGCTGGGTCCGGCCCCACCCGGCGGCGCGCGATGCGGTGCCGATCTACACCGCCGGTGTGCAGGGAGGGATGTGCCGGATGGCCGGCGACGTCGCCGACGGGCTGATCGGCCACCCGATCCAGAGCCTGCGCTGGATCGACGAGGTCGTCGTCGAGTCCTTCGAGGAGGGGCTGCGTCGCTCCGGCCGCGATCGCGTGGAATTCGACTACCTGCCGACCGTCTGCTGCGCGATCGACGACGACGAGGCGCGCGCGATCGACATGGCCCGCCGCACGATCTCCTTCTACGCGACGGTCAAGACCTACATGCCGCTCTGGGAGCTGCACGGCTTCGCCGACAACGCCGTCGCCGCCGGTGAGGCCTTTCGCCGCGGCGACCTAGCCGCCGTGCCGGCCGCGATCAGCGACGAGATGGTCGACGCCTACTGCGCCGCCGGCCCCCTCGACAAGGTCCGCGCCAGGGTCGAGGAGACCGCCGAGCGAGCCGACGGCCTCTTCCTCACCCCACCGACCTACTTCATCTCACCCGAAGAGCTGTCCGAGTACCAGAACCGGATCATCGCGAGCTTCGGTCCCGCCGCCTGAGTCAACTCCCCGGTGCAACGTTTTATCCCTCCCATAGGGGGATAAAACGTTGCACCGCGTCGGTCAGTGACTGATTCCCATCGTGCCGCGGGGGTCGCCGCTGTGCTCGGCGAGGTCTTCGAGGGCAGCGATTTGGCGCTCGCCTTCGAGTCGCGCGGGGTGGTCGGGCGGCAGCGGGTCGATCAGGCGGCGGATGCGGTTGCGGACCTGGAGGGCGAAGTGGGGGGTCGAGGCGCCGGCGAGGGCGCGAATGTCTTCCGGCGTGACCTCATGAGAGGAGGCGAGCAGGCTTGGGTTTTCGGCTTCGCTCACGGCGCGCCTCCGATCTTGGCGAGCTCCGCCAGGTTGTTGATCTCGGCCTGCTGATTCACGTCGATGGCCTCCTGGTCTCCGATCACCCACACATGGTTGTAGAAGGCGCGCGTGGGGTCCGTGGTGTAGCCCGGCTTGACGTCGAGCAGGTATCCGCGCAGCGCCCCCGGCAGCGTATCGGCGCTGTCGGTGAGCAGCAGCGGGCCCCACGTTCCCGAGGCCGAGAGGGGCGCCGCCGCGGCCGCGTCGAGGGGCGAGTGCGCGCGAGCGACGACGAAGCCGTGCCCGGGGTCGTTGATGTTCCAGCCGAAGTCGCCGTCGTCGTAGCGGGCGAAGGCGATCGCGTTCGCGACAGGGTCCTCGCCGGAGACACGGCTCACCCGGTTGGCGATCTCGGAGATCGCGCGAACGACGTCGGAAGAGATCGCCGACGAGGGGCCGAGCACATAGACGGGGACGTCGGGGTGGCGTCTCAGCGCAGTGGCCGTCGCCTTCGGCAGCTTGTCCCGTTCGGCGAATAGAACCGGATCGCCCGACCGGGCGGCCCATGCCGCCGCCGGCATCGCCAGCCCGGGATCCTGAGATGAGGCGACGACGATGTGCGCGGGGGCCTTGCCTGTCAGCTGCTCGCGCAATCTTGCGATCGCCGCCGCCCCGGCGGCGGGACTCCTAGATGCGATGCGGGTCACCTTCTCGGCGTCGCCTGTGTCGATGTCGCCGATCGCAAAGGCGGCGGCGCCTCTGGTGGCGGCGCCTCCCTGCGGGTCGAGGGCGGAGAGCGCCTCGGCGCTCGGCTCGGGTAGCCCGTCGGGGCTCGAGACGAGGGTGGGGGCGCCGATCGGCTCGGCCATCAGCACCGAGGCGGCGATCGCCGCCTGCCAGTTTTCCTCGTCGAGGAGGGTGACCGCCGCCGGGCGCAGGCCCGGCTCGGTCGAGGGGTAGACCGCCAGGGCGACGCCTGCCGCGTTGGCGGCTGGGTCTTCGCCTCCCACCCGCGTCGTGTTGCTGGTCGCGAAGGCCGGGTAGCCCAGCTCGGACGCGGTCTCGCTGGCGGACGCTTCGATCCCTGTCGAGCCATCGTCGCTGTCATTGGAGCTTCCGCCCAGAACGGCGGCGACGATGAAGGCGACCGCAAGGATCACAAGCGCGGCGATCGCTTTCAGTGCCCCTGGAATCGGTTTACGCCAGCGTTTTGCCTGAGCTGGAGGAGGCGCCTCGGGCGGCTCAAGAGCCGGAACGTCGGCGTTGATCGGTCGCTCTCCGGCCACGGCTGAACGCTACACGCGGGTTGTTGACGGGTTGTTGGCTGGCCAGTCAGATAAGGTTCTGGGACTGGTTGACTGACCAGTCAATCGGTTTCCGACATCCGCGCAGGCGCGCGCCGACCTCAAGGGGAACTGACTCAATGGATTTCGCACTCAACGAGGAGCAGCTCGAGTTCAGAGAGCGCTGCAGGACCTTCGCCCGCGAGGTGATCCGGCCGGCCGCGCGCAAGCACGACCAGGAGGAGAGCATTCCCTGGGAAGTCATAAAAGAGGCGCGGGCGCAGGGGTTCGGCGGCCTCGAGGGAATCCAGCGCTCCGCCGGCGACTCGGAGGGGCAGATGCAGGTGATCTCCGCCGAGGAGTTCCACTGGGGCTGCGCCGGCATCGCCCTGGCGATCTCCGGCTCCGGCCTCGCAGCCGCCGGCATCGCTTCCTCCGGCACGCCCGAGCAGATAGCGCAGTGGGTCCCCGAGTGCTTCGGCTCCGGCGACGAGATCAAGCTCGGCGCCTACGCCGTCACCGAGCCGCAGGCCGGCTCCGACGTGAAGAGCCTCAAGACCACCGCCAGACGCGATGGCGACGAGTGGGTCCTGAACGGGACCAAGGTCTTCATCACCAACGGCGGCATCGCCGACGTGCACGTGGTCGTCGCCACCGTCGACCCGACCCTGGGCACCCGCGGCCAGGCCTCCTTCGTGGTCGGCAAGGGTACGCCGGGCCTCAGCCAGGGCAACAAGGAGACGAAGCTCGGCATCCGCGCCTCCCACACCGCCGAGGTGATCCTCGACGACTGCCGCATCCCGGTCGAGAACCTGCTCGGTGGAGAGGAGAAGCTGCAGAAGAAGCTGGAGCGGGGCCGCTCCGGGCAGAGATCGCGCTCGGCCGACGCGCTCGCCACCTTCGAGATGACCCGGCCCCTGGTCGGCGCCTCGGCGCTCGGCATCGCCCAGGCCGCCTACGAGTGGACGCTCGAGTACCTCGACGGCCAGAGCGAAGGCGGCAAGCCGGTGCTCGGCCTGCAGCGCGTCCAGCAGACGCTCGCCGACGTGGCGACCGAGATCGAGGCCTCTCGCCTGCTCGTCCAGCGCGCCGCCTGGATGGGCCGCAACGGCATCCCGATGACCGGCGGCCAGGGCTCGATGTCGAAGTTGAAGGCCGGCGACGTGACGATGTGGGCGACGACGACGCTGATGGACCTGGTCGGCCCCGACGCCTGGAATACCGAGTACCCATTGGAGAAGTTCTTCCGCGACGCGAAGATCTACCAGCTGTTCGAGGGCACTGCCGAGATCCAGCGCATGGTCATCTCCCGCATGCAGGCCCGCCAGTACGCCGAGCGCCTCGGCTACGCGGCCGAAGTAGCGGAGCAGGCGATGGCCGAGAAGTCCGCGGAGAAAGAGGCCGTTCCCGCGTAGGTACGAAGAGTCGTCGGGGTCCCCCGACGACTCTAAGCTCAACGCGTGCACGGCCATGGTCATTCGCACGCGCTTGACGCGCGTCGAGAAGACAGCCGCCGACGGATGCTCGTCGCGCTTGCGATCAATGCCGCGATGCTGGCGGTCGGGGTCGCGGGCGGAATCCTCACCGGGTCGCTCGCGGTGCTCGCCGATGCCGGTCACGTGCTTTCCGACGTCGGATCGATTGTCCTTGCGCTTCTCGCCGCCGGCCTCGCCGCCCGCCCGGCCGGCGCCCGGCGCACCTTCGGCTATCACCGCTCTGAGGTTCTGGCGGCGCTGGTCAACGGCCTGCTGCTGGTCGCGGTGGCGGTCGGGATCGCGGTCGCCGCGATCGGCCGCTTCGGCGACCCGCCCCAAATCGATGGTGCCGGAGTGCTGGCGCTGGGCGTCTTCGGCCTGGCGGGAAACGTCGCCGCGACGGTGGTGCTGGCCCGCGGGCAGCGGGAGGACATCAACCTGGAGGGGGTGTTGCGCCACAGCGTCGCCGACGCGCTCGGCTCGCTCGGCGTAATCGTCGCCGGCGCCGTGATCTTGGCGGGAGGCTCGGCGATCGCCGACCCGATCGTCGGCCTGCTGATCGCGATCCTCGTCCTCGCCTCCTCATGGCGGTTGATCAAAGAGCCGGTCGACGTGTTGATGGAAGCGGCGCCTTCCGGCTTGGACGTCGATAAGATGGGGGCGGCGATCTGCTCGGAGCAGGGGGTGCGTGCGGTCCACGAGTTGCACGTCTGGACCGTGACCGCGGGGTTCGGCGCGCTGGCTGCCCACGTCGTCGTCGCCCGCGACTCCGACCGCGACCTGATCCGCCGCCGCCTCGAGGTCCTCCTCCACGAGCGCTTCGGCCTCGACCACACCACCTTGCAGATGGAGGAAGAGGCCGGGGAGGCCCTCCTGCAGGTCGAGAACGGCCCCCGCAACCCCTGATCGCAAGCCGGGTTGCAGTCCTCAAGATTGACCTGGGGCGATAGGCGCCCTTAGCTAGCCTCGTTTTCCCTGTCCTACCCTGTTATAGCCGGCAGGGATGGCAGGCGCTGGATTTCTATGCGACCGGACTTCTCCCAAAGCCCGATCTTGACCGCGCGCGCTCGCGCGCTGGCGGTCCTCGTTGCCGCGCTCTTTGCGCTGCTTTCCCTCAGCGCCGTGGCGTCCGCCGAGGATCTCTACTCCGAGCTCGACGAGAAGCAGGCGAAGCTGGACGAGATCCACGAGCGCCAGGGTGTGCTGACTTCGACGATCTCCGCCTATCGCGACCGGATCGAGCGCCTCACATCCGAGGTCGCAGTCCTGCGCACCCAGGAGGCGGCGGTGGAGGCTCGTCTCGCGGCGAAGCAGGCCGAGCTGGACCAGGCCGTCGCCGAGCTGGAGGTGGGCAAGAGACACCTCGCCGTGATGAGGGCCCGCCTGAAGCGGGCGCTGGTGGCATTGCGCGCCCGCTTGGTGGCGATCTACGAGGCGGGCACCCCCGATGTGCTCAGCGTCATCCTCAGCTCTGGCGGTTACGAGGATTTGGTCAACCGCACCGAGTACTTGAACCGGATCCAGGGCATGGACGAGGCGATCGTCAGCCGGGTGCGGGAGCTGCGCGACCAGGTGAAGCGCACCGTCGCCCGCCTGCGCAGCGCCAAGGAGCGAATTGAAGCGGCCCGGGATGCGATCGCCGCCGAGGAACAGGCACTGGCAAGCGCCCGCCACGCGGTTCAGCGCCGGCAGTCCTCGCTCGTCGCCGCGCGCCGCGAGCGCGAGGCCGCGCTGGCGACGATCAACGAGCACGCGGACCACGTCGAGGGCGCGATGGCCGAGATCCAGGCCGAGATCGCCGCCCAACTCCAGTCCACCTCCTCGGCGCCGCTGCCCGCGGGGCCGCTGACGGCGCCCAGCGCAGCCGGCCTGGTCTGGCCGGTGAGCGGGCCGGTCGTCTCCGGCTTCGGCATGCGCTGGGGGCGGATGCACGAGGGGATCGACATCGCGGTCCCGGCCGGCACGCCGATCCGCGCCGCCGCCTCGGGCATGGTGGTCCTGCTGCAGTCGGACTCGAGCAGCGGCGGCTACGGCAACTTCACCTGCCTCGATCACGGTGGGGGCCTGCAGACCTGCTACGCCCACCAGTCCTCCTTCGCGGTCGGCTCCGGCCAGAGCGTCTCCCAGGGCGACATCATCGGCTACGTCGGCTGCACCGGGCACTGCTACGGCGACCACCTCCACTTCGAGGTCCGCATCAACGGCGCCCCCACAGACCCGCTCGGCTACCTCTAGAAAACCCAGTAGTGGGTATGGCCGTTGGCTTGAGGCCTGGGACCCTGGGAATAGGCGATCTGGAGGCGTCGATGATTCGCCAGGCTCATTCCTATCTCGCAGGCGCGATTTCCGGCGCGGCCCTGATCACGGCGGCCATTGTCGTCTTCATCTTGCTGCTGGCCTCGACGCAGGGGTTCAGGGACTTGCCGATCGTCGACATCGGCGGGAACGAGAGCGCTGCCGTCGGCTCGGCAGGCCCCACGACACCCGGAGCGTCTTCCGGCGCGGCTGGGGACGCGAGCGGCGGCGCCGGCGATTCGGACCGCTCGACGAGCGGTCAACGGCAGAGCGATCTCGCCGCGGGCGGCGCCCAGGGAACGGCGACTTCGCCGACCTCCAGCGACCCAGGCGGTGGCTCCAGCCCCTCTCCCGGCAGCGCGTCGACTCCCACCTCCGGTGGCGGGGGCGGGTCCGGCTCCAATCCCTCCGGCGGTGGCAGAGCCGGCAACGGTGGCGACAGCGTTTCCGCAACGGTGACCGGCGCCGTCAACGACACCGTCGACGAAGTGGACGGTGCGCTCGGCGGGGCACTGAGCAGAACCGGCGTCACCGACGCGACCCAGGGCGTCGTCGAAGGGGTCGCCGGTCCCGGCTCGGCCGTCGGGCAGGCGGTCGACGGAAGCGCCGGAGCGGTCAGAGGCTTGCTCGGCGACGACCGCTAACCGGAACCCCCGCTTCAACCGTCACAATGCGCGCCTATGTCCGAGCGCGAGCCCAGTGCAGGCGCGGCTGTTGCCGATCCGATCGAAGGTTCCCCGGTCTACCCGGCCGGGAGCCGCGTGAACGAGCGCGGGCACCTCGAGGTCGCCGGCTGCGACGTGGTCGAGCTGGCCGCCGAGATGGGCACCCCCGCCTACATCTATGCCGAGGACGACATGCGCGCCCGCGCCCGTGCCTACCGCGACGCATTCGAGCGGCGCACGGGCGACTTCGAGGTCCTCTTCGCCAGCAAGTCGTTCCCCTGCACCGCCGCCTATCGCCTCTTCGCCGAGGAGGGGCTCTCGGTCGACGTCGCCTCCGGCGGCGAGCTTCACATGGCGCTGCGTGCGGGTTTCGACCCGTCCCGCATCCACATGCACGGCAACAACAAGACCGACGAGGAGATCCTCTTCGCCGCGCGCTCCGGCGTGCGCCACTTGATCCTCGATTCTTTCGACGAGATCGACCGCTGCGAGCGGCTGCTGGAGTCCTCGCAGGACGTGTTGATCCGAGTGACGCCCGGGATCAAGCCATCGACCCACGACTACATCCAAACCGGCCAGCTCGACTCCAAGTTCGGCTTCGGGATCGAGGACGGGCTGGCGGCGGGGGCGATCGAGCGGGTGCTGGCTTCCGAGGTGCTCAACCTGGTCGGGCTGCACGCCCACATCGGGTCGCAGATCTTCGAGTTGGAGCCCTACACGCTGGCGATCCGCGCTATCGGCGACCTGGCCGGCGAGTGGTGCCGGGTCGTCAACGTCGGCGGCGGGCTCGGCATCGCCTACACCGCCGAGGACGAGCCGCCCTCGGTCGACGCCTACGTCGATGTCAAGGTGCGCGGCGTCGCCGAGGTCTTCGGCAAAGGCGTGCGGATCCTGGTTGAGCCGGGTCGCTCGCTGGTCGGCAACGCCGGCCTCACCGCCTACCGGGTCGGCACCGTGAAGGAGATCCCTGGCGTTCGCACCTATGTCGCCGTCGACGGCGGCATGTCGGACAACATGCGGCCGATGCTCTATGGATCGCGTTACGAGGCGCTGATCGCCGACCGCGCCGCCGCCGTTCCCGACACCCTGGCGACGATCGCCGGAATGCACTGCGAGTCCGGCGACATAATCGTCCGCGATGCGATGCTGGCCTCCCCGGCGGTCGGCGACGTGCTGGTGACGCCGGCGACGGGCGCCTACGGCCACGCGATGGCGAGCAACTACAACGGCGTGACGCGCCCGCCGGTCGTCTTCTGCCGTGACGGCGAGGCCCGCGTCGTGGTGCGGCGCGAGACCTACGAGGACCTGACAGCGCGCGACGCCGATGGCTGATCCCGTCCGCATCGGGTTGTTGGGGCGCGGCACGGTCGGCGCCGCCTTCGCCGAGCTGCTCGCGGAGCAGGCGGGCGCGGTCGGGTCGGCGACGGGCCGCCGGCCGGAAATCTCCGGCGTGCTGACCCGCTCCGACGGGGACTTCGGCGCGATCCTCGAGTCCTCGGACCTGATCGTCGAGTTGATCGGCGGGGCCGACCCCGCGCGCCAGTTCGTAATCGACGCGCTGCGGGCGGGGCGGCCGGTCGTCACCGCCAACAAGCAACTGCTCGCCCAGCACGGCGACGAGCTGTTCGCGATAGCGCGCGAGGCCGGCGTCCAGCTTCGCTTCGAGGCGGCCGTCGCGGGGGCGATCCCGATCGTGCGCGCGCTGCAGGAGAGTTTCGGCGCCACCGAGATAACCAAGGTCTTCGGCATCGTCAACGGCACC
>DATMBX010000054.1:0-15626 GCA_035558955.1 Solirubrobacterales bacterium
AAGATCGCCAGGCTCTTGATCAGGATCTCGGAGGCCTCGCGGAGGGCCGCCGCGGGCTCGATCGAGCCGTCGGTCTCGAGGTCCAGTGTGAGTTTGTCGAAGTCGGTGCGCTGGCCGACGCGGGCGGTGGCGACCGCGTAGGAGGCACGGCGGATCGGCGAGAAGATCGAGTCGATCGGAATCACGCCGATCGGCTGGTCGTCCGACTTGTTCTCTTCCGCCGGCGAGTAGCCGCGCCCGCGGCCGATCGTCAGGTAGACCTCGAGTTTGGTTTTTTTCTCGAGCGTCGCGATCGGCGCGTTGGGGTTGAGGATCTCGACGCCGGAGGGCAGGTCGATGTCCTTGGCCTTGATCTCGCCGGGGCCGGTGGCGACCAGCGGCGCCTCGACCTCGTCGGCGTCCGTGTGCATGCGGACGACGAGGTCCTTGAGGTTGAGGACGATGTCGGTGACGTCCTCTTTGACGCCGGGCACGCTGGAGAACTCGTGCGCGACGCCCTCGATGCGGACGCTGGTGATCGCGGCGCCCCCCAGCGAGGAGAGCAGCACGCGGCGCAGGCCGTTGCCGAAGGTGTAGCCGAAGCCCTTGTCGAGCGGCTCGATGGTGAAGCTGCCGCGGCGGTCGTCCACCTTCTCGGAAGTGATGCTGGGGACCTGGAAGTCAGTGGTCATGGGTTCCTTCGTTGGGTGTTCGGGGGCGGGACCGGATTACTTGGAGTACAGCTCGACGATCAGCTGCTCCTGTACCGGCGCCGAGATCTCGGAGCGCTCGGGGTAGCGCAGGACCTTGGCTGTGAGAGAGTCGTGATCGGCCTGCAACCAGGCCGGAACGGCGGAAACGAGCTCGGTTGCCCGGCGCACCGTGTCGCCGGCGGCCGAGTCGGCCTTGATCGAGACGATGTCCTCGGGACGCACCTGGTAGGAAGGGATGTCGACGCGGCGGCCGTTGACCATCCAGTGCCCGTGGCGGATCAGCTGACGGGCCTGGCGCCGCGAGGCGGCGAAGCCGAGTCGCACCAGAACGTTGTCCAGGCGAGACTCGAGCAGGCGCAGCAGGTTCTCGCCGGTCACGCCGGGCTGGCGCGAGGCCTTGTCGTAGTAGGCGCGGAACTGTTTCTCGAGGATCTGGTAGTAGCGGCGCGTCTTCTGCTTCTCGCGCAGCTGCACCCGGTACTCGGACTGGCGCATGCGACCGCGGCCGTGCTCGCCCGGCGGATAGGAGCGGCGCTCGACGCCGCACTTGTCGGTGAAGCAGCGCTCGCCCTTGAGGAAGAGCTTCTGGCCCTCGCGGCGGCACTGCTTGCACTGGGGGGAAGTGTCGCGAGCCACTAGACGCGCCTCCGCTTTTTCGGCCGGCAGCCGTTGTGGGCCTGCGGGGAGACGTCCTTGACGGTGGTGACGTCGAGGCCGGCGGCCTGCAGCGAGCGGATCGCCGTCTCGCGCCCGGAGCCGGCGCCCTTGGCGAACACCTCGACCTTCTCGAGGCCGTGCTCCATCCCCTTCTTGGCGGCGGAGTCGGCGGTCACCTGCGCGGCGAACGGGGTCGACTTGCGCGACCCTCTGAAGCCGGCGGACCCGGCCGACTCCCAGGCGATCACGTTGCCGTCGGTATCGGTGAGGGTGACGATCGTGTTGTTGAACGAAGTCTTGATGTGCGCCTGTCCGTAGGTGACGTTCTTTTTGACGCGGCGCCGGGAGCGCCCCTTGGCGGGTCTTCTCGCTGCCATCTGCCTCTCCTAGACCTTGCGCTTGCCGGCGACGCTCATCCGGCGCGGGCCCTTGCGGCCGCGCGCGTTGGTCTTCGTCCGCTGACCCCGGACCGGCAGGCCGCGACGGTGGCGCAGGCCGCGGTAGGCGCCGATCTCCATCAGCCGTTTGACGTTCTGGGAGCGCTCGCGACGCAGGTCGCCCTCGACCTCGTGGGCCTCGACCGCCTCGCGCAGGCGGACGACTTCGTCCTCGGTCAGGTCCTTGACCATCGTGTCGGGGTCGATCTTGGCTCTCGCCAGGATCTCCTGCGCGGTCGAGCGACCGATTCCGAAGATGTAGGTGAGCCCGATCTCCACCCGCTTGTTGACGGGAATGTTGACTCCTGCGATGCGCGCCATGCCTGGTCCCGCGCCCCTAGCCCTGCCGCTGCTTGTGGCGCGGGTTCTGGCAGATCACGAGAACCGCTCCGTTGCGGCGGATGATCTTGCACTTTTCGCACATCGGCTTGACGGAAGCTCGAACCTTCATCGCTCCGGTTTCGTATCGAATACAGGACGCCCGCATGGCCCCAGGAGTTGGACCGCAGGCACAACCGGCCCAATGGGCCGACCGGGAAAGATAGCAAGGGCCAGGCGTCGGGGACTACCGGCCCAGGCGCTGGGTCAGGGTCACTACCTGCTGGAAGGTGGGGCGGTTTTGGAAGGGGAAGGGGCCGAGGGTTATGCCTGAGGTGACGGCGGGGCGGTTTTGGTCGAAGCAGGAGGGCTGGGGGTTGGTGGCGCAGGCTCCGTTGCCGCCCCCGTAGAGCTGCTCGGGGGTCACTTTCAGCGCGGCTCGCAGGGACCGCTGAAGGGCCAGGCGGCAGCGGTGCTTGGAGCCGTTGCCGCAGTGGACGCGGGGCCAGGCGCCACGCGGCTTCGGGCCGAACAGCTTGCGCAGATCCTTTGAGACATAGCTCCACCAGCCGTCGAAGAAGTCCGGCGCCCGCGGGGAGCCGCCGGTGTGGTCGCCTATCGCGATCATGCTCTGAAGGGCTTCGAAGGCCTTCGTCCCGAGCGACGGCTCGAATTCCGCGGCGACCAGCTTCGGCCACCAGGCGTCTATCAACTCGACCGCCGCGTTGTGCTCGTAGACGCCGTCGCGGTCGAGGTCGCGCCGGTGGGCGCCCGCCTGCCGCCAGGCGCGCAGCTCAGCGAGGGCGGCGCGCAGCTTGCCCGACTTCGGCTTGCCGATCGCCTTGAAGATCGTCGGCAGCAGCCGGTAGCCGCGCAGGTCCTGGGTCGCCGGCTCCTCCATCGCCTGTACCAGCCGGGAGATCGTCATCTTGCGTTTGCCGCGGGTGGCGGCCCGCACCTTGTCGGCGATCATCTGCGAGCGGAAGAGCGCCCCATAGGCGTACTGGTCGTCGGCCGCCGCCCAGCCCGGCGCCTGCTTGTTGTTCCAGGAGACGAGGAAGCTCGGGTCGATCGCCTGGGGGTGCTTGGCGAAGGGCAGCGGGTCGGCGCTCTGCGTCGCGGGCTTGAACCCCTTCCAGTCGAACTCGCCGGTGCCGAGGATCGGGAAGTCCGGCGATGTCCCGCGGGACCGCTGCGGCATCGCGCCGGAGAGCGCGTAGGCGATCCGCTTTGAGTCGACGTAGGCCCAGTTGAAGAGGAAGTCGATCTTGGCGACCGCCTCCTTGAATCGCGACGCGTTGCGCAGGAAGTCGGGCTCGTTCAACTGCGCGAAGCCGACGACCGAGTCGGCCTCATGGAAGTAGGTGCTGCGCTGGTGGACGAAGGCGACGTCGCGGCCGCGCACCTTGCCGCGGGCGAAGACGATCCCATGCACGGTGCGGTAGGCGGTAAGGGTCTGCGAGCCGGCGGGAGTGGAGTCGATCGGGTTGGGCGTCCAGCTGTTCGCATGGACCAGCTTCTCCATCGGCTTGCACTTGCCGCGATAGCGGTAGTGGAAGCGGTCCTTGCAGAGCACCTCGGCGAAGGTGTCGACGTTGTCGGAGGTCGCCGTGGTCGCGCCCCAGGCGTAGTCGCGGCCGTGGCCGAGCAGGACGTAGAGGTTGATGCCGGCGAAGGCGACGCCGCGGGCGTCGATGCCAGGCCCGTGAAGGTCCTGCTCCATCAGGATCTGGGGGACGAAGTAGCCGACCTGCGGACCCATCACCGCGAGCGGGTGGCCGCTCTTCGACTCCGCGGCGGAGACCAGCTCCCAGTTGGAGGCGTGGGCGGCGCCGGCGTAGGCGCGGCGCAGCGCCTCGCCGATCGAGCCCAGCCCGACGCCACGCGGCACGGCGCTCGCCGTGGCGGTTGGGGCGTCGCGGACGGTGCCGGGGTCGGGCAGCGCGAGGCCCCGCTTGGCGAAGGCGCTGCGCGTCTCGTACGGGAAGCGCTTGCCGATCGTCGTCGGGGCCTCGGGGTCGTTCTTGGAGCGGAAGCCGAGCCAGATCTTGCGCCCCGCCACGCGGCCGAAGCGCTCGACGAGGGACTGCATGGTCAGGGCCGAGCTCAGCTCGTTCCCCCCGCCCCGGCCGAAGATGCCGCCGACGAGGGAGGCGATCGCGATCACGTCGGTCGTCGTCCAGGGCTCGATCGGCTTGCCGAGCAGCAGGTACTCGCCCGGCTTCAGCGCCGGGTCGGCGTTCGCCGCCGCGATGTAGGCGTTGATCCCGTCGACGTAGCTCTGCGCATCGGCGGCCGACTGCCGCCCCGCGGCGCCGTATAGCCGCGGCAGGCGATCGACCTGGCGCTGCAGGTCGGCTTCGGTATAGGGAGCGAAGCCCCACTGCTGGGCGTCCATGGCGGCGTTCGATCCACCGAGGAAGGTGGAGAGATCGGCCCTGCCCGTGTGCCGCAGCACGTCCATCAGGAAGAGGCGATCGGCCGCCCCCGCGTAGCCGGCGCCGAACATGGTGTCGGCGCGGGTATCGCCATAGATGTGGGGAACGCCGTAAGCGCTGTCGCGAACGATCGTGACCCCGGGCCGGGGCGTCACCGTCGAGGACTCTTGACCGGCGGGCACGCCGAAGGTCGCGTCCTTGAAGAAGTCGGGAACCTGCGCATCGGTCAACTCCGGCGACCCATAGACCAGGTTCTCGTAGAGCGGCTGCTGATCGGCGAAGTGCGGCGGCAACACACCGGCGCCACGGAAGGCGAAGATCTCGGAAAAGGTCGCAAGCCCGTTCTCACCCGGAGGCAACACATTCCGAAACCCCCCGGCGTCATTGGCCCCGTAAGGCTGAACAGCGGCCTGAACGCCGGGGACAACGGCTAGAAGGACAAACAGTAAGAACGCAAGTACAGCGCGGGGGCGAAAACGATGGCGATGCAAGGGCCCTCCTTCCGAGGTCCAAGCGGCGCCCACCGCAAAGTCAGCATACCCGCCCTCTGACCAAATCCTTACTGGTCAGGCAGCGGCGCGAACGCCGACATCGAGCCGCACCGGCCGGTCTGGCGCGGCAATGGCAGCCGTTGCCGCTGCGATAAGTGCCTCGGCATCCAGGCCGTTGCGCTCCGCCGCGGTTCGCAATGGCTTCTCAAAGCCGTGGCGAGTCCCGATCACGTCCACCATCACAGGACGACCGTCGCAAAAGCTCACGATCACCGCACCATCTCCTACAACATCGCTGCTGCCAGAGAAGCGATCCACGTCCTCCAGGGTGATCTGGATCGTGTCGAATGCGCTCTCATAGTCGGCCGTCATCATGTCCTCAAATCGTAGATGGTGATCAGGGTTCCGTCATCAAGCGCAACGATGGCGAAAAGAAGTATGCCTCGGACCTCCTTGACATAGATGGGGTTGCCATCCGGATCCTCTCCCCTTCGATTCTCTGCAGCAACGACTCCGAACACCTCGTCCCGCGTCAGCTTGTGGCGCCGCATCCTGTTCTTCGCGTGCCGACTCAAGCGCATGCCCTGCTAAGGGCTGGGCCGCGCAACACTCTCCCCTTCGGCTAGGAATTGACCAAAGCCAGGGTGAAGCCGTCGTAGCCCTTACCGCCAACCGTTTGGATCGTCGTGGCGCTGACGCGGGGATCGGCGGAGATCATTTCGTGGAGCTGGCGCTGGGCTCTAACTTTGGAGTCGCCGCTATCGGCGTCGGCCAGAGTTCCATCGCGGACCACGTTGTCGGCGACGATCAGGCTGCCGAGGCGGGAGTGGTCGAGCACCCAGGCGAAATACTCAGGCGTGTTGGCCTTGTCGGCGTCGATGAAAGTGAGATCGAACGGGCCGATGCCCTCTGCATCGAGTTGGGGAAGAGTCTCCAACGCGGGTCCCACCCTCACTTCGACGACATCTCTCAATCCAGCACGCTCGATGTTCTCCTGTGCGACCTCTGCGTACCCCAAATCGGACTCCAATGTGACCAGGCGACCATCGGCCGGCAGTCCCCGCGCCAGCCAGATCGTGCTGTAACCACCCAGCGTCCCGAACTCCAGGATCGCCTTTGCACCAATGGCCTGCGCCAGCAGCTGCAGCAGCTTGCCCTGCGGCGGCGAAACCTGAATCTCCGGCAACCCAGCTTCATCGCTCGCCTTCAGCGCAGCAACCAGCGCCTCGTCATGAGGCGCCAGCAACCCACCGATGTAGTCATCAACCTCGCTCCAGTGGCCGGATTCCACGCCGGCATTCAAGCACTTCGCCTTCCGCTGTGACTTATCTCGGTAGGCCAAGGATAAGTCGCAGCGGAAGGGGTTTCCGGGAACGGGGCGCTTTGAGAGGGGGACGCCGATGTGCCTCCGCGGGAATGTCGCGAAGCGGCCTATGCAATCCGGTTTTTGCGCGGCGTCAGCCGCGCTCGATCTTCGTCGCTAAGCGCGAAGCGCGTGCGACATCAATTCCCGCGGAGGCACATCGGCGTCCCCACCTTCCGCTGTTCCTTTTGTCTGTATAGGACACAAAAAGAACAGCGGAGCGTTTTGTGCGGCTAGGTCAGGGGTCTAGGTCTTCGTGCCAGGGGGTGAGGATGCGGGGGCCCTCTGAAGTTACGGCGACGGTGAACTCGAAGTGGGCGGCCAGGGAGCCGTCTTGGGAGTAGACGGACCAGCCGTCGTCTCCCATCTGGACGAGGGGGCCGCCTGCGTTGACCATCGGCTCGATCGCGAGGACGGTGCCCTCCTCGAGCAGCGGGCCCTTGCCCGGATCGCCGAAGTTTGGAACCTGAGGATCCTCGTGCATGCTGCGGCCGATGCCGTGACCGACCAGGGTGCGGATGATCGAGAGACCCTCCCCCTCGACCGCGCGCTGAATCGAAGCGGAGACGTCGCCGAGATGATTGCCCGGCGCCATCCGCTCGACCGCGGCGAAGAGGGAGGCCTTGGTCACGTCGAGGAGCTTGCGGGCCTCGGGAGAGATCGGGCCGATCGGCAGGGTGACGGCCGCGTCGGAGACCCAGCCGTCCTTGATCACGCCGACGTCGATCGAGAGCACGTCGCCGCGCTTGCACTCATAGGGCCCCGGGATGCCATGGACGACCATCGAGTTCGGCGAAGCGCAGATCGACCCCGGGAAGCCACGGTAGCCCTTGAATGCCGGCTCCGCGTCCTGAGAGCGGATGAACTTCTCGGCGGCGGCGTCGAGCTCCTCGGTGGTGACGCCGGGACGCGCCTTGGAGGCGAGCATCCGCAGACAGCGCACCAGCACCTCACCGGAGGCAGCCATCATCTCGATCTGCTCGGGGGTCTTGTGGACGATCATCCCGCGATACACGCTAGTCGCCTCGGCTAGAGCGCTTCGTCGGCTTCCAGTCGCAGCGTTGCCAGCGTGCGGCCGATCTCGTCGGCCACCTGCTCCGCCAGCGCGACGCCGTCGATACGGCGCAGCAGGCTCAGGCGGTCGTAGTAGTCGACCAGCGGCTCGGTCTTGGCGTGGTAGGTCTCGAGGCGGTTGCGGATCACCTCGGGCTTGTCGTCGTCGCGGACGATCAACGGGCTGTCGTCGATGTCGCAGACGCCCTCCCGCTCGGGCGGGTTGAACTCGACGTGGAAGACGTGGCCGTTCTCCTCGCATGTGCGCCGCCCGCCGAGCCGCCGCACGACCTCGTCGTCGGAGACGTCGATCAGCAGCACTCCCGTCAGCGACCGTCCCAGCTCCTCCAGCTTGCGGTCGAGCGCCTCCGCCTGCGGCACCGTGCGGGGGAAGCCGTCGAGGATGAATCCGTCGGCCGCCTCCTCGGAGTCGATCCGCTCGGCGATCACGCCGACGATCACCTCGTCGGGAACGAGATCGCCGCGATCCATGTACTCCTTCGCGGTGCGGCCCAGCTCGGTCCCGTCGCGAACCGCCGCCCGCAGGATGTCCCCGGTCGCGTAGTAGGGCAGCCGCAGATCGTCCCGCAGCCGCTCGCCCTGCGTCCCCTTGCCGGAGCCCGGAGGGCCCAGCAGCACCAGATTCAGCTCGGCCATCGGCCAGTGCCTATCTCAAGAAGCCTTCGTAATTCCGCATCATCAGCTGCGCCTCGAGCTGCTTCACGGTGTCCAGCGCCACGCCGACCACGATCAGGATCGATGTGCCGCCGAAGAAGAAGTTCGCCGAGGTCTGGCTGATCAGAATCGTCGGAAGCGCCGCTACCGCGCCCAGATAGAGGGCGCCGGGGAAAGTAAGCCGCGAGAGGATGCGGTCGAGGTACTCGGCGGTCGGTCGGCCGGGGCGCACCCCGGGGATGAAGCCGCCGTATTTCTTCAGGTTGTCCGCCTGGTCGACCGGGTTGAAGGTGACCGCCGTGTAGAAGTAAGTGAAGATGATGATGAAGAACACCTCGCCGACCACATAGGCCCAGCTGTTGGGGCTGAAGAAGGCGGCGAAATCCAGCGCGGCGGGGGTGTTGAGCAGCTGGCCGATGGTCGGCGGAAAGGCCATGATCGAGGCGGCGAAGATGACGGGGATGACGCCCGCCATGTTGACCCGCAGCGGCAGGTAAGTCGAACCGCCCGAGGTCATTTTCCGCCCCACCACGCGTTTCGCGTACTGGACCGGGATGCGGCGCTGACCCTCCTGGACGTAGACGATCGCGACGATCACCGCCAGCGCGACGAACGGCATCATCACCACGAAGACCTGGTCGGGATTGGTCCACCACGCCTGGATCCCCTGCGGCAGCCCGGCGACGATCGAGGCGAAGATCATCAGCGAGATGCCGTTGCCGATGCCGCGCTGGGTGATCAATTCGCCCAGCCACATCAGCAGCGTGCAGCCCGCGGTGAGGCAGATCACGATCAGCAGGACTTTGGGGCCGGTCAAGGTGCCGACCACGTCGGATCCGGCCTGCTGGCCGAAGGAGCGGAAGAGGAAGACGTAGCCGATCGACTGGCCGAAGGCGAGCCCGACCGTGAGGTAGCGCGTGTACTGGGTGATCTTCTGCTGGCCGACCTCCCCTTCTTTGGAGAGTTTCTCCAGCGAAGGCACCACCACGGTCAGCAGCTGCAGGATGATCGAGGCGGTGATGTAGGGCATGATCCCCAGCGCGAAGAGGCTGAGGCGCTCCAGCGCGCCGCCGGAAAAGAGATTGAGGAAGCCGAGGACGTTGCCGCCGCTGAAATTTTCCTGGATGTCCTTGATCGCGTCGAGGTCGACGCCCGGCGCCGGGATGTATGCCCCAAGCCGGTAGAGCAGCAGCATCGCCGCCGTGAAGGCGAGTTTCTTGCGGATGTCGGGGACGCTGAAAGCGTTCGCGATCGTCCGGAGCATTAGCGCTCCAGAGTCTCGCAGGTGCCGCCGGCCGCTTCGATCTTCTCTTTGGCGGCAGCGCTGAAGGCGTGGGCCTTGACCGTCAGTCTCTTGGAGATCTCACCCCGAGCGAGGATCTTGACCGGGTCCGAGCGCTTGGCGATGCCCTTGCTCTTCAGCGACTCGGGGGTCACCTCGGCGCCGGCGTCGAAGCGCTCCTCGAGGTCGGCGAGATTGACCGGCTGCGTCTTGGTGCGGAAGTTCTCGAACGGCATCGACTTCTTCATGTGCGGGCCGCGCAGCTTTCGCATCCGCATGTGAATCGGGTTCTGCCCGCCCTCATAGCCGGCCTTGCGCTTGCGACCGGCGCGAGCGCCGGCGCCCTTATGTCCACGCCCGGAAGTCTTGCCAAGGCCCGAGCCCTCACCGCGCCCAATCCGCTTGCGCGGCTTGCGCGACCCGGGCTTCGGCTTCAGCGAATGAAGCCCGATCTCCTCTTCGCGAGTTCTCTCGGCCATCACGAGCTCACCTCAACCAGATGAGAGACGACCTTAAGCTGCCCCTTCAACTGCGGGCTGTCCTTCCGCTCCACGGACTTCCCGATCCGCCCCAAGCCAAGCGCTTGAAGCGTCGCTTTCTGGCTGGGATTAGTCCCAGCAGTCGATCGAACCTGCTTGATCTTCACGACTGAGCCTCCTCAGCCGCCGGAGCCTCCGCCTCGTCGGCCGGAGCCTCAGACGTATCTCCCGCGGGTGGCGGGGTAGGGGGAACCACCCCTGAGGAAGCTTTAGCTACCGGAAGGGGTGGTGGGTCCCCTGCCCCGACAGGACCCGCGGGCTCAGCGTCCGAGCTCTCGGCCGTAGCCGCGGAACGCTCGATCCCTAGTACCTGAGAAACGGTGAGCCCACGAAGTTCGGCGACCTCCTCAGGACGCCGTAGTCGAATCAACCCGTCCATCGTCGCCTTGACGAGGTTGATCGGGTTCTGCGTCCCGATGCTCTTGGTCAAGACGTCGCGCACACCGCCCAGCTCGAGCACCGCCCGCACCCCACCGCCGGCGATCACGCCGGTACCGGGGCTGGCCGGCCGCAGCACGACGTGCCCGGCGCCATAGCGGCCGATGATCTTGTGGGTGAGTGTCTGTCCGTATTTGGGCACGCGAATCAAGTTCTTGCGGGCGTTCTCGACGCCCTTCTGGATCGCCAGCGGAACCTCGCGGGCCTTGCCGTAGCCGATCCCGACCACGCCCTCCTCGTCGCCGACCGCGACCAGCGCCGTGAAGGAGAACCGCCGGCCGCCCTTGACCACCTTGGCGACGCGGTTGATCTCGATCACCCGCTCCTGGAGATCGAGGCCCCGGGGGCTCACCGTCTCCACATTTGTCATGTCCATGCCCTTCATAGCGAGCGGCCCACCGTACTAGATGAGGTGAAACGCAAAGAGCAGGTAATAGGTGCCTTTTGCGTTGCACCGGGGGTTGGGAGGGGCATTAGAACTTCAGCCCCCCTTCGCGGGCGCCCTCGGCCAGGGCCTTGACCCGGCCGTGGTACCGGTAGCCGCCGCGATCGAAGACGCAGGTCTCGATCCCCGCTCTCCTGGCCCGCTCGGCCAGCAGCTCCCCCGCCCGCTTGGCCTGCTCGCCCGCCGAGAGCTTGCGCAGCTCCGGCTCGATCCAGTTGACGGCGGCGACGGTGTGGCCCTTGCCGTCGTCGATCAGCTGGGCGAAGACGCCGCGGTTGGAGCGGTAGACGGAGAGGCGCGGCCGCTCGGTCGTGCCCGTCACCCGGGCGCGAACCCGGCGACGACGGCGCAGGCGACGCTGCCTGTTGGTGAGAACCGTCATGCGCGCTTGCCCACCTTTCGCAGGACCTGCTCGCCGCGGTAGCGGACGCCCTTGCCCTTGTAGGGCTCCGGCGGGCGGCGCTTGCGAATGTCCGCGGCGACCTGCCCGACGAGCTGCTTGTCGATCCCCCGCACGACGATCTCGGTCGGCTGGGGCACCTCGAACTCGATCCCGTCCGGAGCCTCGACCGCCACCGGGTGGGAGTAGCCCAGCGCCATCTCGAGGTTCTTGCCCTTGAGCTGGGCGCGGTAGCCGACGCCCTGGATCTCCAGCCGCTTCTCGAACCCCTCGGTGACGCCCTCGACCATGTTCGCGATCAGGCTCCGCGTCAGGCCGTGCAGGGCGCGGTGCTCGCCGCGATCGGTGGGACGAGCGACGGTCAGCTCACCGTCGGCCTGCTCCACCTTCATGTCCACGGAGACCTGCTGGGAGAGCTCGCCCTTGGGCCCCTTGACCGCGATCCGCCCAGGGGCGACCTCGACCGTGACGGCCTCGGGAACGGGGATGGGCTTGCGTCCAATTCGACTCATCGATTCCTCAAATCACCAAACGTAGGCGACGACCTCGCCGCCGACGCCCTTCTTGCGCGCCTCGTGCCCGGTCATCACGCCGGCCGAGGTGCTGACGATCGCCGTGCCAGTGCCACCGTGCACGCGGGGAACCTGCGTGTGGTCGACGTAGCGGCGGCGCCCGGGGCGGGAAACGCGCTCGATCCCGAGGATCACCGGCCGGCGGTCCTCGGTGTACTTGAGGCGGATCTCGATCGCCTCGCCGACGGCGGCCGGCTTCTTCGCGAAGTCGCGGATGTAGCCCTGCTCCTTGAGGATCCGGGACATCTCCAGCTTCAGCCCCGAGGAGGGAATCTCCACCTCGTCGTGGCCGGAGCGCAGCGCGTTGCGGATCCGGGTCAGGTAGTCGGCTATCGGGTCAGTCTGCATCGTCGTCTCTCGTCGTTACCAGCTGGACTTGGTCATACCGGGGACGTAGCCCTCATGCGCGGCTTCGCGCAGGCAGATCCGGCAGAGGCCGAACTTGCGGTAGTAGGCGCGCGGGCGCCCGCAGCGGCGGCAGCGGTTGTAGGCGCGCGTCTTGTACTTGGCTCTGCGGCCCTGCCGGGCCTTCTGGGAAGTCTTAGCCATTCTCTGAATTCTCCTCGTCGGCCGAGCTTTCGGCGTTCTCCTTCTCGCCCTCTTCGGCGCCCTCGCCCTCGGCTTCGCCCTCTTCCTCCGGCTTCTCGGGCTTCGCGTAGGCCTCCGGGTTCTCTTCTTTGAGCTTCTCCAGCGCGGCCTGCTCGGCCTCCGCCCGCTGGCGGGCCTCTTCCTTGCGCTGCTCCTCCTCGGCCGCCGCGGCGGCCTCGGCCTCGGCCTCATGGCCGGGACGGCCCTCCTCAGCGAAGGGCATTCCCAGCGCAAGCAGAAGCTCGAAGGCCTCGACGTCGGTGGCGGCGGTCGTCGTGATCGTCACGTCGAGGCCGCGCACCTGGTCGACCGAGTCGTAGTCGATCTCGGGAAAGATCAGCTGTTCGCGGACGCCCATCGAGTAGTTGCCGCGGCCGTCGAAGGAGCGCGGGTTGAGGCCGCGGAAGTCGCGGATGCGCGGCACCGCGATCGAGGCGAGGCGGTCGAGGAACTCCCACATGCGGGCGCGGCGCAGGGTGACGGAGACGCCGACCGGCATCCCCTCGCGGAGCTTGAAGGAGGCGATCGACTTGCGGGCGCGGCGAACGTTCGGCTGCTGCCCGGCGATCGTCGCCAGCTGCTCCTGCGCGGCCTCGAGCATCTTCGAGTCCTGTTTGGCGTCGCCAACCCCCATGTTGAGGGTGATCTTGACCAGGCGTGGAGCCTGCATCGGCGTCGTGTAGCCGAACTTCCGCGTCAGCGCCGGCAGGATCTCCTGCTCGTAGCGCTCGCGCAGGCGCGGCGGCGGCGCGGCCTGTGCCTGGGGTGTCGCCGTCGCTTCCATCAGTCGATCGCCTGCCCGCTGCGCTTGGCCACTCGGGCGCGCTTGCCTCTCTCGCGGCTGACGCCGACCCGGGTCGGCTTGTTGTCTTTGGGGTCGAGCAGCATCACGTTGGAGACGTGGATCGGGCCTTCCTTCTCGACGATCCCGCCGACCTGCCCGCCTTTCTGGGCGTCTCTGACCGAGCGGGGGCGCTCGTGGCGCTTGACGATGTTGAGGCTCTCGACGTAGACCCGCTGCTTCTTGGGCTCGGTGCGAAGGACACGTCCGGTCTTGCCGGCGTCCTTACCGCCGATCACGACCACCTGGTCGTCTCTGCGTATGCGCATCGACTTCGCCATCAGAGGACCTCGGGGGCGAGGGAGATGATTTTCATGAAGTTTCTGTCGCGCAGCTCGCGGGCGACGGGGCCGAAGATGCGCGTGCCGCGCGGGTTGTTGTTGGCCGGGTCGATCAGCACCGCGGCGTTCTCGTCGAAGGCGATGTAGGTGCCGTCGGGGCGGCCGAACTGCTTGCGGGTACGAACGACGACCGCCTGGACGACCTCGCCCTTGCGGACGCCGCCCTGCGGGCTCGCCTGTTTGACGGTGGCGGTGATCACGTCGCCGACCCCCGCGTAGCGGCGGTGCGATCCGCCTTTGACGCGGATGCAGAGGATCTCGCGGGCGCCGGAGTTGTCGGCGACCTTCAGCCTGGATTCCTGCTGGATCACTTCGCCTTCTCCAACACTTCGACCAAACGCCAGCGCTTGGTCTTCGAAAGCGGTCGAGTCTCGACAACCCGAACCACATCGCCCTCGCCGGCCTCATTCCGCTCGTCGTGAGCATGAAGAGTCCGTGACCGCCGCACGATCTTCTCGTAAGTCGGATGCCGCCGAGCGATGTCGATCCGCACGGTGATCGATTTCTCGCCCTTGTCAGAGACGACGATCCCCTGCCGGACCTTGGCGGCGTTCGGCGTCCGCTCGGCCTTCGGCGTCCCTTCCCCGGCAGTCTTCTCTTGCTTCGCGGCAGCCCGCTGCGTACGCCGCAACGTGGCCTTAGCTCTCCGCGCCTCAGCCCTCGCAACCTTCCTCTCCTCAGGGGTCTGCTGAGGCCCAGGCGCATGGGGACGACGAGACCTTTCAAGCCTTCGCCTCTCCTTCCAGGGAAGATCATCCTCGGGCGAGGTTTCGTCGGCCGGAGCCTCAGACGTCTCCTCCGCGGGTGGCGTGGAGTCGGGGGGGTCGAGAACGGGGGCATCGCCCCCGCCCGCAGACCCCCCCGACTCCGCGACGGGACCCGCGGCCTCAGCGCCCTCGTCCTGCGGCGTCTCTTCGGCTACGTCTTTTTTCTCTTCTTCGCTCATCGCTTCAACTCTTTCTCTACGTCAATGCCCCGCTGCTTCGCAATCGTCAGCAGCCGCGCCACGTCCCGCTTCGACTGCCCCAGCCGCGCCGTGTTCTCCAGCTCGCCCGTCGCGTGCTTGAAGCGCAGCCCGAACGCCTCCTGCTTGGCGTCGATCAACTTGGCCACCAGCTCGGCGTCTCTGAGGTTGTGGATCTCGCCGGTCTTCATCAACCCTCGGCCCCCTCGCGCGTGACGAACTTGGTTTTGACGGGAAGCTTGTGCCCGGCGAGGCGCAGCGCCTCTCTGGCCAGGTCCTCCGGCACACCGGCCAGCTCGAACATCACCCGCCCCGGCTTGATCACCGCGACCCAGCCCTCCGGGTTGCCCTTGCCGGAGCCCATCCGGGTCTCGGCGGGCTTCTTCGTATAGGGCTTGTCGGGAAAGACGTTGATCCAGACCTTGCCGCCGCGTTTGATCTTGCGGGTCATCGCGATACGGGCGGCCTCGATCTGACGGTTGGTGATCCAGCCGCGCTCGAGCGACTTCAGCCCGTACTCGCCGAAGGAGACGGAGCTGCCGCCCTTGGCGTTGCCGCGCATCCGGCCGCGCATCTGTTTGCGGTGCTTGACCCGCTTCGGCATCAGCATCAGCGACCGCCTCCCCCACGCTGGCCGCCGCGGTCGCCACCGGGTCGCCCACCGGGCCGCCCGCCCTGCTGCTGGGGCGGCTCGCCGTCGGCGCCCTGGTCGGAACGGAAGCCCTCGGGCATCACCTCGCCCTTGTTGATCCAGCATTTGACGCCGATCCGACCGGCGGTCGTCTTCGTCTCGAAGAAGCCGTAGTCGATGTTGGCGCGGAGCGTGTGCAGCGGGACCCGGCCGTCGGAATAGCTTTCGGTGCGAGCCATCTCCGCCCCACCGAGGCGGCCGGAGACCTGGACCTTGACGCCCTGGGCGCCGGAGCGCATCGCCGAGGTAAGGGCGCGTTTCATCGCGCGGCGGAATGCCACACGGGACGCGAGCTGCTCGGCGATGCCTTGAGCCACCAACTGAGCGTCGGTTTCGGCGTTCTTGACCTCGAGGATGTTGAGCTGCACCTGCTTGCCGGTGAGCTTCTCGAGGTTGGAGCG
>DATMBX010000055.1:0-3501 GCA_035558955.1 Solirubrobacterales bacterium
CCGCCCGCTGCACCCGGCCTTTGCCGGCGATCGCCCCGGCGATGGAAACCAGCGCCAGCGCCGCCAGGATCAAGACAAGGGCGCTGCCGAGCGCCAGCGGCAGGGCCTGGCCGCGCTCTTCCAGGAGCCGTGCGCACACTCGCGCCGGCAGTCCGCCGCCTCTCGCCGGCGGAGCCCCGGAGAGCGCTCGGCGCGCGGCCATCCAGCCGAGGGGCCGTTTCAGCACCACGGCGCGCAATCCCTTCTCATGCAGATCGTCCACCGCGAGGGCGGTGAGCGCCCGGTCGGTATCGAGGTCGGCGCGCAGCAGCGCTCCGGACGGGCGCAGGCCGTCGTCCCCCAGCGCGGGCTGAAGCAGGCGCGGCGGCAGGTGCAGGACGCAGACCGAATCCCGCGCCGCCGCCGTTGCGCCCCCTGCCATCGCGATCCCGCTTTCGTCGGCGGGCAGCGTCAGGTGGCAGATCTGCCCGCGGGAGGCGACTCCCGCCTCGGGAAGGTGGATGGCGAGGCGCTCCTCGAGCCGCCGCGCCGAGGCTGAGGCAACCAGGGTCGGGCGCGGCGCGCGACCGTCGTGGAAGTCGACCAGCAAGCTGGTCCGGTCAGGCTCGGCCGCGGCGCAGGCAAGCGCGGCCGCGGCCGACCGCGACCCCTCGGCGCCGCCCACCCCCGTCACGAGCACAACCGGCTCCCGCGACCGCTCGACTTCGAATGCGCCCTCCTTCTCCAAGGTGAAGACCGGCACGTCTATCCCTCCGGCCTGACGGCGGCGGCGGAAGCGACTTCGAGTCGATCGGCGATACCGCGAAACGGCGAGGGCGGCCGCAGCCGCACCGTAACCCTGCCGCCCTGGACCGAGACGTCGACATCGTCTCTGGCCCAGCCCGGCAGCGCGTCGCGAGCCGCGCCCGCGGCTGAACTGCCCGATGCAAGCGCCAGCGCACCCGCCTCGGCGGCCCCGTCCGCCAGGGTAAGCGCGTAGCCGGCGGCGAGAAGCTGAAGCGAGATGAGCGCCGCGATCAGGAGCGCCGGAAGCGCAGCCACGAGCTCGATCGACGCCTGGCCGCGCTCGCTATCCATCGCTCGGCTCCAACGCCGACTCCGCCCCGACCATCACCTTGGGCAGCACCGGCAGCAGCCGGGGCACGGCCACCCGCACCGAGACCTCTCCCGAGTCGTCGACCTTCGACCCGCGGCGCATCGACGGGGGCAGCGCCTCGCGCGCCGCGCCGGCGGCGTCTCTTCCGACCAGCGCCGCCCTCGCGCCGGCTCGCGAGGCGATGCTTGCCGACCACAGGGCGTGGCCCGCGATCGCGATCTGTGCCGCCACCAGGATCGCCAGCAGCAGGAACGGGACGACCGCGACCAGCTCGACCGAGGCGGTCCCGTCCTCCCTGTGCGATGGCTTGCCGGCGTCCTGGGGCGACACCCCCCGACCGTCCCAGGCCGCGACGCGCGTGTTACGCGCTCAGTCGAACAAAAGCGTCACGGGCGTGTGCCAATCGCGACACACCCCAACGAGTCAGTAGGTATTCGCCTCGGTCCAGATGCGCCAGATCGCCGCAACCGAGGCGCCGAGAAGAAGGATCCAGGCCAGAGTGCCCCCGCCGGTATCGAACATCTCATCCGAGCCGGCGATCAACAGTGCGATCAGACCCAGCGCTCCGTAGAGGATCCCGCGCCGCGCATCGCTCAGGGTCGCCAGCGTCAACTGGTTCTGGCGACTCAACACGTAGACCATCCAGGCGATCGCGGCCAGAAAACCCATCGTCAACGCGGTGAAGATCGCCTCCGCGACGTTCCCTCCCGCGGGCACGAAGGCGACGACAAGCGCCGCGACCATGACGATGAATGCGTTGCGCGCGGTGCGCATGGGAAGAGAGCTTACGCCGCGCTACTTCGAGGTCATGACGACGATGCCCAGCGCGATACCGCCGAGCGTGACAAGCAGGGCCAGGACTCCGACCGCCGCAGCCGCTCCCGCCGCCAGCGGGCGCTCGTTGCGATTGAGATCGGCGAAGCGCGCCGCACCCCAGATGGCAACCGAGAAGACAACGGTGATCCCAACTCCGGCGATCACCGACGCCAGCACCGTCTGCAACATCTCCTTGGTCTCTATCAACGCCGCCTCCTCTGCTCCCGCGAGGGCGCGCTCATCACACCCGGAGGCCTCGCGCCCTCGCTCCCGCGTCCGGGGGCGGCGCTCACGAGGCTGGGACCGGGGAGCCCTGGCGAGAGCGGCGCGCGAAGGCGGCAGCGACCAAGGACAACGCCATCAGGGAGACCAGGACCGGGCCCAGCGCACCGGTGCCGAAGATCCGGGTGAAGCCGTAGACCGCCGCTCCGATCGAGGCTGCCGCCGGCAGGGTCAGCAGCCAAGCCATCATGATGTTGCCGGCCACCCCCCAGCGCACGGCGGAGACACGCTTGCCCGCCCCCGCCCCCATTACGCCGCCGTTGATCACGTGAGTGGTCGAGAGCGGAAAGCCGAAATGAGTCGAGGCAAGGATCACCGCGGATCCTGCCCCCTGTGCCGAAAACCCCTGTGCAGCGTCCATCTTGATGATCCGTGTTCCGGTCGTTTTGATGATCCGCCAGCCGCCGCTGTAGGTGCCGAGGGCGATCGCCGTTGCTGCCGACGCAATCACCCAAAACGGTGGGTCGGCGGCAGCCCCCAGAGTGCCGTTGGCGATAAGCGCCAGGGTGATGATGCCCATCGTCTTCTGCGCGTCATTGGTGCCATGGGCCAGCGCCAGCAGCCCGCCGGAGGCGATCTGTCCATAACGGAAGCCGCGCGTCACCGTCCCCGGCCGCTGTTTCCCTACAACGCGGTAGATCAGCCCGATCGCGACTCCGGCGACGACGAAGGCGAGAATGGGCGCGACGACAGCCGGCACCAGCACCTTTCCGACCAGCCCGTCGGCGAGTACCGCATCGAGCCCGGCCGCGGCCACCGCCGACCCCACCACGCCGCCAATAAGAGCGTGCGACGAGCTGGATGGCAGGCCGAACCACCAGGTGAGGAGATTCCAAGCGATCGCCCCGATCAGCCCGGCGAAAACGATTGTCGGGGTGATCACATCCGCGTTGACGACATCGTTGGCAACGGTCGCGGCAACGGAGATTGAGATGAAAGCGCCGACAAAGTTGAGCAGTGCCGCCATCCCTATCGCCACTTGGGGTCGCGCCGCTCCGGTCGAAATCGAGGTTGCGACGACGTTGGCAGTGTCGTGAAAGCCGTTGGTGAAGTCGAAAGCCAACGCCGTCGCGACGACGATGATCAAGATCAGATCAGAATCCATCGTGACGAGCCCCAGGCGTTGCCAGACAAGGACGCAGGGAGCGTGGCGTGCTCTGCACGCGAGCGACTGAGGACGCAGTATGGCGGCGCCTGGGGCTCGTCACGAGTTCTTGATGACGATGCCCTCGATGATCTGAGCCGCGGTCTCGGTCGCGTCGATTGCGTTCTCGAGCACAGCGAACATGTCCTTCCAGCGGATCACG
>DATMBX010000056.1:0-14973 GCA_035558955.1 Solirubrobacterales bacterium
CTATTTCCTTGCGGCGGGCGATCAGCTGCTCGTGATCGTCGGAGGTGGAGAAGAAGCCGCCCCGTTCGGGGTCGCCGAAGCGGGCGATCGTGGCGTCGGCGAGGGTGCGGGCCTCGTTGAACCAGCGCTGCTCGAAGGTCGATTCGTAGAGAGTGAGCAGGGCTTCAAGGAGGAAGGCGTGGTCTTCCAAGTAGGCGTTGAGGCGCGCCTCCCCGTCCTTGTAGGTGCGCAGCAGCCGGCCGTCCTCTCGCATCTCTTCCAGCACGAATTCCGCGCTCTTGCGGGCGGCCTCGAGGTAATCGTCGCGCTCCAGCACGGCTCCCGCCTCGGCTAGCGCGGCGATCGCCAGCGCGTTCCACGACGCCAGGCGCTTGTCGTCGAGGCCCGGGCGCTCGCGCTGGGCGCGCGCCTCGAAGAGAGCCTTGCGCGCCTCGGCGAATCCCTCGGGTCGCGATGCATCGACCCCCTTACGCAGGAACAGGACGTTTCGACCCTCGAAATTGCCGGCTTCGGTGACGCCGTAGTAGTCGAGGGTCGGCTCCGCCGCATCCCCGAGCACCCCGCGGATCTCGTCCGGCGTCCAGACGTAGAAGAGGCCCTCTTCGCCCTCCGAGTCGGCGTCGAGCGCCGAGTAGAAGCCTCCCTCCGGCCCGCGCATCTCCCGCAGCATCCAGTCCAGCGTCTCCTCGCAGACGCGGCGGTAGCGCTCGTGGCCGAACTCCTGCCAGCCGTGCAGATAGGCGCGTGCCAGGAGAGCATTGTCGTAGAGCATCTTCTCGAAGTGGGGGACGAGCCAGGCGGCGTCGACCGAGTAGCGGGAGAAGCCACCGCCGAGTTGGTCGTAGATGCCGCCGGAGAGCATCGCGTCGAGCGTGCCCTCGACGACATCGCGCTCACCCCGCGCGAGCAGGAGCTCCAGAGCGGAGGCGGGCGGGAACTTCGGCGCTCCGCCGAAGCCGCCGCGCTCCATGTCGGCGGCGGCGCATAGCCTCCGCGTTGCCTCCTCCAGCAGGCGCCCGTCGGGCGAGTCGTCCGCCGGCTCGATCATGCCGACCGCGCCGAGCTGCGCTCGCGTTCCCGCCGCCCTCTCCCGAAGCTCGTCGCGCCGCCCCTCGAAGGCCTCGATGACCGCCTCCATCACCATTCGGAAGCTCGGCATCCCCCGGCTGTTGTCGGGCGGGAAGTAGGTGCCGCCATAGAACGGCACCCCGTCCGGGTCGAGGAAGACGGTCATCGGCCAGCCGCCCTGGCCGCTGATCGCCTGCACCGCCTCCATGTAGAGGGCGTCGACGTCGGGCCGCTCCTCGCGGTCGACCTTGACGTTGACGAAGTGCTCGTTCATGTAGGCGGCGGTCTCGGGGTCTTCGAAGGACTCGCGCTCCATCACGTGGCACCAGTGGCAGGCGGAGTAGCCGACGGAGAGCAGGATCGGGCGGTCCTCCTCTCGCGCCCGCTTCAGCGCCTCCGCTCCCCACGGGTACCAGTCCACCGGGTTGTCGCGGTGCTGGAGGAGGTAGGGACTGGTCTCCCGCGCGAGCCGATTGGGCATGCCACCCAGCCTACTTATGGATACCCGGAAGTGGGGTTTTTCGGCACTGTGAAGGGGATTAGGCCGGTAAAGCTCTACCTTTCTCAAGTGGCTGTCGAACGCAAAAGGACCCACTCTGAGCCGGAGATCGATTCGGTTCTGCTCAAGCTCGATCCCGATGACCGGGCAATCGTTCAACGGGCTCTGGCCAAGGCCGAGAAAACCGAGGCCGAGCTGCGCTACCTCGCCGATCACGATTCGCTGACCGGATTGCTCGACCGTCGCCGCTTCCGCTCCGAGCTGGACCAATACGTTTCCTTCAGCGCCCGCTACGGCGGACAGGGAGCGGTGATGATCATCGACATAGATGGCCTCAAGGCGGTCAACGACACCCTCGGCCATCACGCGGGCGACAACCTGATCCGCCAGATCGCCGGGGTGCTGCGGGAGCGGGTGCGCGGCACCGACATCGTCGCCCGCCTCTCCGGCGATGAGTTCGCGGTGCTGATGCCGCAGACCGAGACCGCGGGCGCGCTGCAGCTGGGCGAGGACCTGAGGGCTGCGATTGCGGAGGGGGCGGCCCCCTCGCCGGACGTGCCCAACGTAACGGTCAGCGTCGGGATCACGATGTTCGGCGGCAAGCGCGAGGTGGGCAGCGAGGCTGTGCTGATCGCCGCAGACCAGGCGATGTACCGGGCGAAGGAGGAGGGGAGGAACCAGATCGCCCTCTTCCAAGACCCGGAGGAGCCCCAGCGCCAGCCGCATCGTGCCCAGACGACCTCGGCGCGGATCCGCGACGCGCTCACCCACGACCGCCTCAGCCTTCACACCCAGCCGATCCACAGCCTCGCCTCCGGCGGGATCGAGCGCTACGAGTTGCTGCTGCGGATGACGGGCGACAGCGGCGAGTTGCTGCCGGCCGCCTCGTTCATCGAGATCGCCGAGCGGGCCGGGATGATCCAGGAGCTCGACCGTTGGGTGATTGCCCGCGCCCAGGAATTGCTGGCCGGGCGCGAGCGCGCCGGCGACCCTGTGTCCCTGCACGTGAACATCTCCGGCGCCTCGATAACCGACCTCTCGGTCCTCGAGTACATCGAGCGGCGGCTGGACGAGGGGAACATCGATCCTTCGCGGCTCACTTTCGAGATCACCGAGACGTCGCACGTCCACGACTACGAGACCGCCGCCGGCTTCGCCGACCGGCTGACCGAGTTCGGCTGCGAGGTCGCGATCGACGACTACGGTGCCGGCTTCGGCCCCTTCCACTATCTGCGGAAGATCCCCTTCGACGTGATCAAGATCGACGGCGCCTTCATCCGCGACATGCCGAACAGCGACGCCGACCAGCTGACCGTGCAGGCGATCGTCTCGATCGCCCACGGCCTCGGCAAGACGACGATCGCCGAGTACGTCCAGGACGACACGACGACGCAGATGCTGCGCGAGTACGGCGTCGACATGGCCCAGGGCTTCCACCTGGGCCGCCCGGTGGACGCCACCGAGGCCCTCGCCGCTTAGCTACGCCGTGAGGTCCTTGGCGAACGCCTCGAAGGCGTCGAGGTAGCGCTGCAGGTCCTCGTCGGAGTGGGCGATCGAGAGCGTCCACTCCTCCTCGGTCCCGGGCGTCATGAAGATGCCGTGGTTCATGTGGTAAAGCCAGGCCAAGCTGGAAAGCTCGTCGTCGACCTTGGTCAGGTAGTCGCGGTACTCGTGCATCCGCTCGGGAGAGAAGATCACGCAGCCCTTGGCGCCGAGGCCCTCGGTGTAGGCGGGCAGGCCGTGTGAGTCGACGATCGCCTGGCAGCCGTCGAGCAGGCGGCGGTTGGTGGCTTCGAAGCGCTCGTAGACGTCCTCGGTGAGGACCTGGGTCAGGGTCGCCTCGGCGGCGGCCATCACCAACGGATTGCCGTTGAACGTGCCGTACTGCTTGACGGTCCCGTCGGCGACGATCGCCGCCAGCTCTTCGCTCATCCCGATCGCCCCACCCGGGTAGCCGCCGCAGCTCGCCTTGGCGAGCGTGACTATGTCCGGAGTCACGCCGAAGCGAGCGGTGGCGCCGCCGGGGGAAATCGTGCAGCCGGTCTTCACCTCGTCGAAGATCAGCTTCACGCCGTGGGCGGCGGTCAGCTCGCGAACCCGCTCCAGGTAGCCCTCGCGCGGCGGGATGATGTTGATGTTCATCATCGCCGGCTCCATGATCAGCCCGGCGACCTGCTCGCCGATCTTCCCCAGCACGCTCTCCAGCGCCTCGGCATCGTTGTAGGGGACGGCGCGGGTCAGCGCAGTCATCGCCTCGGGGACGCCGGCGCCATAGGGGACGCTGACCGGGTCGTCGCGGGCGCCGAGCGCCTCCAACGGCGGGTAGACCGAGACCATCACCGAGTCGTGGTGGCCGTGGTAGGAGCCCTCGATCTTGAGGATCGTGTCGCGGCCGGTGGCGCCGCGAGCGAGGTGGACGGCGTCCATCGTCGCCTCGGTGCCGGAGTTGTTGAAGCGCCACTGGGGCAGGCCGAAGCGGCGCTGCAACTCTTCGGCGACGGCGATCGAGCCGTCGGTGGGCGCGGCGAAGTGGGTGCCCTCGTCGATCCGCGCCTTGACCGCGGCGCCGACCGTCGGGTTGGCGTGGCCGATGCACATCACGCCGAAGCCGTTGTGGAAGTCGACGTACTCGTTGCCGTCGACGTCCCAGACGCGGCTGCCCTGGCCGCGCTCGACGTAGACCGGCCAGGGGTCGTTGGACTGGAAGGAGGAAGGGACGCCGTTCGGCATCGACTTGACCGCGCGCTCGAAGGTCTTCGCCGAGGCGCCGGTGCGGTTGCGGAACTGCTCCTGTTGGGCCTCGGTTAGCGCCGCGATCCGCTTGCGGTCGATCTCCGCCACGCGGTCAGGTTATCCGCGTCGCAACTCCGCTCGCTTGATCTTGCCGCTGTTCGTCTTCGGCAGCTCGCCGGCGAACTCGACGATGCGCGGGTACTTGTACGGCGCCGTCTGCGCTTTGACGTGCTCCTGAAGCTCTCTCGCCAGCGCCTCGGAGGGCTCTTCGCCTTCGCGCAGAACGACGATCGCCCGCACGACCGAGCCGCGCTCGGGGTCGGGCGCGGCGACGGCGGCCGCTTCGGCGACGGCCCGATGGGAGACGAGCGCCGACTCGACCTCGAAGGGCCCGATCCGGTAGCCCGAAGAGAGGATCAGGTCGTCGCCGCGGCCCTCGAACCAGAGATAGCCGTCGGAGTCCTCGCGCACCCGGTCGCCGGTCGGCCACCACTCGCCCTCAAAGCTCTCGCCGTCGAGATAGCGCGCGAAGAAGGTGGGGGAGGTGTCTGCCCGCAACTGAAGCTCGCCGTCGACGATCCGCGTCTCGATCCCCGGCAGTGGCCGGCCCATCGAGCCGTCGCGCGCCGGGTCGTCTTCGCCCGGGCGCATGCCGCTCACCGGCCCGGTCTCGGTCTGCCCGTAGCCGTCCCCGATCGGCAGCCCGAGTCGCTCGCGGAAGCTCCGGATCGCCTCCGGCTCCATCGGCTCGCCGGCCGAGACCAGGCGCCGCAGCGAAGGGATCGGCGCGAGGTCGGCGTGCTTGGCCAGCATCCGATACTCGGTCGGCGCCTGGCAGAGGACGTTGACGCCGAGCTCGTCGCAGAGCCGCAAGCGTTCTGTCGGGTCGAAGCGGCCGTCGTGCAGGACGGCGACGGCGCCCCCCAGCCAGGGGGCGACGAAGGCGTTGCGGGTCGACTTCGACCAGCCCGGCGCCGCCGTGCACCAGGCGACATCGCCCTCGCGGGCGCCGAACCAGTGCTCGGCCTGGAGGCGCTGCCCGGTCAGATAGCGCTGGGAGTAGACGACCCCGCGTGGATCGCCCGTCGTCCCCGAGGTGAAGACGATCGCGGCCGGGTCGGAGGGGTCGAGGCTCTCAACCGCAGCCGGTATCTCCTGGGGCCGGTCCTCGTCGAAGACCCGGGCCAGCTCGTCCATGTCCATATAGGGGATGCCGTCGGGCAGCTCGCCCAGGTATACCGCCTCGCCGACGGCCAGCTTCGGGCTCGCCGCTCGCGCGCGCAGCTCCAGGTCCTTGCGGCGCAGCTGTGGGTTGCAGGGGAGCGCCACCGCTCCCATTCGCCAACAGGCGAGCAGGGCGAGGACCCACTCGACCCTGCTGCCGACCAGCGTCATCACCACGTCGCCGCGCTTCACGCCGCGAGCCGCGAAGGCGCCTGAGAGCCCGGCCGAGCGGGCGAACAGCTCGCCGAAATGGTGGACCCGGCCCTCGCCGTCGGCGCCGACGGCGATCAACGCCGGTCGCGCCGCCGGGAACCCCTCGACCACGTCCTCGATGAAGTTCACGGGCGGCAGTCTGCCGCAAGCCGGTTACGTTGCGGATTCCGGAGCGACGCCGTCGACCGGCTCCGCCTCGGAGAATCCGAAGCGCTCCTGGAAACGCCGCAGCGGCTTTGGCGCCCACCAGTTCCATTCGCCGAAGAGGCGCATCAGCGAGGGGACGAGGAGGGCGCGGACGACGGTCGCGTCGAGCATCACGCCGACCGCCATCCCGATCGCGATCTGCTTGACGAAGAAGACGCTGCTGACGCCGAAGGCGAGGAAGACGACGGCGATCGCCAGCGCCGCGGCGGTGATCACGCGGCCGGTCTTGGCGATCCCCGTGGCTACGGCCTCTTCGTTGCTGTCGCCGAGGTCGCGTCGCTCTTTGATCCGCGCCATGACCAACACGGCGTAGTCGGTGGCGAGGCCGAAGATCACCGCGAAGAGGAAGACCAGGCTGGTCACCTCGATTGCGGCCGGACCGGTGTAGTCGAGCAGGCCGTCGAGCCAGCCCTCCTGGAAGGCGAGGACCAGGATCCCGAGTGTCGCGCCCAGTGTCAGGCAGTTCATCACCAGGGTCTTGATCGGAAGCAGGACAGAGCCGGTGAGCAGGAAGAGGATGACCAGGGTGGTGAGAGCGATGATCGCTACCACCAGGGGCGCGTGCTCGAGCAGACTCTCCTTCTGATCGATGAAACCCGCGGTGTTGCCGGAGACAAGCACGGTCGCGCCGCTGGGCGCGCTCAGCGCGCGAATTTCCCGCAAAGAGTCTTGGGAGGCGTTGCTGAGCGCCGGCCCGGCGAGGCCGAAGTTGGCGTAGGCGACCTGTCCGGGGGCGCGGACGAAGGGGGTATCGGTGACGACCCCGTTGACGTTCCCGACCTGCCGTTGGATCGCCGCCAGCTGGGCGTCGCCGGCCGGTCCGTCGACCGCGACGGTGACCGCCTCGGTGACCTCACGTGGGTAGTGCGCTTCGAGGTAGCGGTAGGCGTCATAGGAAGGCTGCCCCGGGGGGACCGCCTCGGCGCTGGGCCCGGTCAGCGTCGTCCACAGCAGAGGCGTCGCCGCGGCCAGCAGCAGCGCCGAGCTGGCCAGCGCTACCGCGACTGGGCGCCGCATCACGCCACGCGCGAGCCGATACCAGCCGTCGGAGGTGTCTGAGACGGCGGGACCGCGGCGGATCGAGAGGGCATCGATGCGCGTCCCGAGCAGGGCCAGCAGGGAGGGGACGACGAGGATCGCGATGATCGACGAAAGCACCGCGACCGAGGCGCCGGCGACGGCCATCGAGTAGAGGAAGCGCTGTGGCATCAGCACCAACGCCGCCAGCGCGGCGGCGACGGTGAGGCCGGAGAAGACGGCGGTCCGACCGGCCGTGCGCACGGTGACGCGGTGCGCTTCGCGCGTGGCGCCGCTTCTCTCCATCTCCTCGCGATAGCGCGAGACCATCAGCAGCGCGTAGTCGACCGCGAGGCCGAGGCTGAGGCCGGTGGCGATGTTGAGGGCGAAGAGCGAGGTGTCGACGAAGCCCGACATGATCCGCAGCACGAGCAGCGTGCCGACGATCGAGATCACGCCGATCAGCAGCGGGATCGAGGCCGCGACCACCCCGCGGAAGACGAACAAGAGCAGCAGCGCCAGGATCGGAAAGGCGATCAGCTCGGCTTTGGTCAAGTCCTCGCGGGTCTGGTCGTTGGTCTCGTTGAAGCCCGCGGCGTAGCCCGCCATGGCGACGTCGAGCCGGCTTGAGGCGATGATCGGCGCGACTCTCTCGGCGGCGATTCCGCCGGCATCCTGAACGTCGAGGGTCGAGAGGTAGACAGGGATGACCAGCGATTCGTCATCTCTGGCGATCAGGCCGGCGCCCGCGCGCGGGCTGCTCAGCGGGTTGGCGACCCGGCCGACGTACTCGACCCGTGCCACCTCGCGGCCGATCCGGGCGACCTCGCGTTGCACGAGGGGGCTGGAGGTGTCCAGCCGACCGCCGCCGGGGTCGCGGGCGACGAGCACGAGCGCGGGGTTGGGGTTGTAGCCGAGCGAGTCGCGCAGCAGCTCCGTCGCCACCTCGCTCTCGGAGGCGGGGTCGGTGAAGCCGGCTGCCTTCAGATGCTGCTCGACATCGCGCCCGGCGACCGCGGCGATCAGGACGAAGACGGCGACGACGGCGAGAACCAGCTTCGGATGCTTCCAGGTGAGGTCGGCTACGCGGTTCACAGGGCTTTCAGACCATCTATCGCGTCAGGGAGCTCAAATGTGAGATCCGACACAGAGTGAAGTGGCCTTGCCCGCGCGGGCCGGGGAGCGCGCTACTGCTCGTACAGCTTGACGACCCGAACCGCGCCGTCGGGGGCGGCGTCCACGCAAAGGTTGCAGAGGACGCACTCGTCGAGGTTCTCCTCGACGATCTCAACACCGGTGGCGGTCGCCTTGAAGATGTCCACCGGGCAGACCTCTTCGAGCTTTGCGGCGAGCTCGGCGTCGCTCGCGACCGAGGAGTCGATCTCGACGTCGATGAAGGCCTTGTTCAGCGTCTCGGCCATCAGGCGGCGACCCCCAGCTTCTCCTTGACCGCGTCAGGAATCTCGTCGATCCGCTCGACGACGCGGATGCCGGCGGCCTCGAGGCGGGCGATCTTCTCGGTCGCCGTGTCCTCTTTTCCTTCGACGATCGTGCCCGCGTGGCCGAAGCTCATCCCCTTCATCTCCTCGTCGTCCATGAACTTGCCGGCCATGAAGGCGACGATCGGCAGGCGCGAGTCGTTCTCGGCGACCCACTCGGAGAGCTGCGCTTCCATGCGGCCGCCCGGCTCGGTGTAGATGACGATCGCCTTCGTCTCCTCGTCTGCCTCGAAGTAGGGCATCAGCTCGGCGTAGGTGGAGCCGATGATCGCGTCGCCGCCGATCGAGACGGCGGTGGAGACGCCGAGGCCGGCCTGGGTCAGCGAGGAGGAGATCTCCGTGGTCATTCCGCCGGAGCGGCTCATCACGCCGACCGGGCCGGGGGCGTAGGCCTTGGCCGCGTCCTTGGCCGGGCCGCCGATCCCTCCCATCTTGCAGACCTCGGGGACGATCAGGCCGAGGCAGTTGGGGCCGATGATCCGGGCGCCGCGCAGGTTGGCCAGCTCGACCATCTGGGCGACGTCGCGGCGCGGGATGCGCTCGGTGACGATCACGATCAGCTTGATCCCGTTCTCGACCGCCTCCAGCACCGCGTCCTTGGTGAAGGCGGGGGGGACGGTGACGACCGAGCCGTCGATCGGGGCGCCGTAGTTCTCGACCGCCTGGGCGACGGTGTCGAAGACCGGCACCCCGTGCACTTCGCGGCCCTTGCGGCCGGGGGTGACGCCGCCGACGACTTTGGAGCCGTAGTCGAGGCACTCCTTGGTCAGGTTGACCGCCTCGCGCCCGGTGATCCCCTGGACGATGAAGGTCGTATCGGAGGAGAGAAGGATTGACATGGTGCTACCCCCGCCATCCCCGGACGCGGGAGCGAATCCCTGTCCATATCTGATTCTTCAGGGATTCGTGGGAGCAGAGGAGATGGCGGGTCATATGTTTGCTCCCTGGATCTTGGCGACGGCGCGCCCCGCCGCCTCCCACATCGAGACCGAGCGGTCGCAGTACTCGACCCCGTAGCGGTCGAGGATCTTGAAGCCCTCGTCCTCCCAGGCGCCGGGGATGCGGAAGATCGCGATCGTCTCGCCGGGGTCCTTGCCCAGCTCGAGGCAGGCCTTGATCACGCCACGGGCGACGATGTCCACCCGGGTGTTGGAGACGATCGACATCATCACCGCGATCTTCTCGACGCCGTCCTTCCGCAGAACCTCCTTGGCCAGGCCGCAGGCCTTGGCGACCGACGGGTTGCCGCCAATCTCGGAGTAGTTGGCGGGCTTTCCGCCCTGGCTGCGGACCGCGTCGGTGAGGGTCAGAGAGCCGCCGCCGGCGCCGATCACCAGGCCGAGGTTGCCCTCGAAGCCGTGGTCCTTGCCCTGGATCACGCCGCGGTGGTCGGCGGCGTCGATCGCGCCGACGTTGCGTTCGAAGTCGGAAGGCTCGTACGTCTCGCGGGTGTCTTCTTCGGCGATCTCCAGCGCCTTGCGCAGCAGGCCCTTCTGGCGGCCGACCGCCTCGTTCTCCATCTCCATGTGGGCGTCGAGGGCGACGAATCTGCCGTCGGTCAGCTCGGCCAGCGGGTTGATCTCCGCCAGGGTCATGTCGTTGTCGCGGAAGAGGCGGGCGAGGCGGGCGAGGACGGGGGTCGCGCGGTTGAGTTGGGAGCCGGTCACCCCGGTCGCGGCGACCACCTGCTTCGCCTCGAAGTCGGAGATCGGCAGCAGGTTGGAGACGTGGCCTTTGCCTACGTGGTCGGGATGGCTCTCGGCGACCTCCTCGATGTCGATCCCACCCATGTCGCTGAACAGCATCAGCGGTCTCTTCGCGGTGCCGTCCCAGACGACCCCGGCGTAGTACTCCTGCTTGACCTCGGCCTTGGGATCGACCAGCACCCCGCGCGGCATGTGGCCGTTGATCTCCAGCTTGAGGATCTCCGCGGCGTGGGCGGCAGCCTCGTCGGGCGTGTCGGCGAACTTGACGCCGCCGGCCTTCATCCGCCCGCCGCTCAGCACCTGGGACTTGATCACCACCGGCCCGCCGATCTCCTCGGCGGCGGTGCGGGCCTGGTCGGCTGTCGTGCAAAAGCCGTACTTGGTGACGGGAATCCCCGCCAGCTCGACGATTTTCCTTGCCTCGTATTCGAAGAAGCGCATGGGCGGCGCGGAACCTTAACGGGTGGGCGATACTTCCTCCTTGACCTTCAGAGGAGGAAGCATGAAGCGGTTGGCGGTGCTCGGCGTCTTGATGGTTGCTGGGGTGCTTGTTGTGGGCTGCGGGGAGACGGTTATCGACTCGGCGAACCTGGAGGACACGGTCCAGCAGAGCCTGGAGGGGTCTCAGGGGAAGAGCGTGAAGGCAGTCGATTGCCCGGCCGACCAGGAGGTCGTGGTCGACGCGACTTTTACCTGCGCCGTCGAGTATTCCGACGGGAGAGCGGCTACCGCGACGTTGCGGATTCGCAACGAGGACGCCGACCTCAGCCTGATCGACCTCAGACCCAATAAGTAGAGTGGGCCGAATGAGCCAAACCATCGCGGCCACAGCGCCGACCACGCACGCAAAGCTCCTCGAATGGGTCGGTGAGGTCGCCGATCTGACCCAGCCCGACACCATCCACTGGTGCGACGGGTCCGCCGAGGAATACGACTCCCTCGCCCAGACGCTGATCGACGCGGGCACCTTCGAGCGCCTCGACGACGCCAAGCGGCCCAACTCCTACCTCGCCCTCTCCGACCCCGCCGACGTGGCCCGGGTCGAGGACCGCACCTTCATCTGCTCGGAGGACGAGGCCGATGCCGGCCCGACCAACAACTGGCGCGACCCCGCCGAGATGCGGGAGACGCTGAACGGCCTCTTCGAGGGCTGCATGGAGGGCCGCACGATGTACGTGGTGCCGTTCTCGATGGGGCCGATCGGCTCGCCGATCTCCCACATCGGCGTGCAGCTCACCGACTCGGCCTACGTCGCGACAAACATGCGGATCATGACCCGGATGGGCAAGGGCGCGCTCGACGCGCTCGGGGAGGACGGCCACTTCGTCCCCTGCGTGCACTCGGTCGGGATGCCTCTCGGCGAGGGCGTCGAGGACGTTTCCTGGCCCTGCAACGAGGATAACAAGTACATCGTCCACTACCCGGAGACCCGGGAGATCTGGTCCTTCGGCTCCGGCTACGGTGGCAACGCCCTGCTGGGCAAGAAGTGCTTCGCCTTGCGAATCGCCTCCGCGATGGCGCGCGACGAGGGCTGGCTGGCCGAGCACATGCTGATCTTGAAGCTGACCTCGCCAGAGGGCGCCGTCAAGTACGTGACCGGCGCTTTCCCCTCGGCTTGCGGCAAGACCAACTTGGCGATGCTGATTCCGACTTTGCCGGGCTGGAAGGTCGAGACGATCGGCGACGACATCGCCTGGATGAAGTTCGGCGCCGACGGCCGTCTCTACGCCGTCAATCCCGAGGCCGGCTTCTTCGGTGTCGCCCCGGGCACAGGGGAGAAGACCAATCCCAACGCGATGAAGACGATCGAGAGCAACTCGATCTTCACCAACTGCGCCAAGACCGACGACGGCGATGTTTGGTGGGAAGGGATGACGACCGAGCCGCCCGAGCACCTGATCGACTGGCATGGCGAGGACTGGACGCCGGGCTCAGCGACGCCGGCCGCCCATCCCAACGCTCGCTTCACGACCCCGGCGGCGCAGTGCCCGACGATCGCCCCGGAGTGGGAGGACCCCGCCGGGGTTCCGATCGACGCCTTCCTATTCGGTGGGCGGCGGGCGACCACCGTGCCCCTGGTTCACGAGGCGTTCGACTGGGAGCACGGCGTCTTCCTCGGCGCGACGATGGCCTCGGAGAAGACCGCCGCCGCCGCCGGCAACCTCGGTGAGCTGCGCTTCGACCCGATGGCGATGCTGCCCTTCTGCGGCTACAACATGGGCGACTACTTCGCCCATTGGCTGAAGGTCGCCGAGCGCGAGGGCGCTCAGCTGCCGCGGATCTTCTACGTCAACTGGTTCCGCAAAGGCGAGGACGGCAGGTTCCTCTGGCCCGGCTTCGGCGAGAACAGCCGTGTGCTCGAGTGGGTCTTCCGCCGTTGTGAGGGCGCCACCGAAGCCGTCGAATCCCCAATCGGCCTACTCCCAACCGCGGGAGCCCTGAACACCGAGGGCCTGGACATCTCCGAGGAGGCGATGAGGGAGCTGCTCCACGTGGACAACGACCTCCTACGCGAGCAACTCCCCCAATTGAGGGACCACCTGGCGAAGTTCGGGGACAAGCTCCCCCCGCAGCTGGCCGCCCAACTCGAGGCCCTGGAACAGCGCCTTAGCTAACGGCTGGTGCAACGCAAACGACAGCCATAACATGGCGTTTGCGTTGCACCACGTTCGCGAATCGCGCTAAAGCGCGTATTGCTCGGCCAACTCCGGGTCCTTGGCGGCGAGCATCTCCGCCAGCTCGACCATCACCTTGCACTGCTTCCAGGTCGCGTCGTCCTGCATCTTGCCGTCGATCATGTGGACGCCGCGGCCGTCGGGGATCGCCTCGAGGACTTTCTTGGCGAACTTGACCTCGTCCGGAGGTGGGCTGAAGACTCTCTTGGCGATGTCGATCTGCACGGGGTGCAGCGACCAGGCGCCGACGCAGCCGAGCAGGAAGGCGGCGCGGAACTGGGTCTCGCACCCTGCCGTGTCCTTGATGTCGCCGAAGGGACCGTAGAAGGGCAGGATCCCGGTCGATGCGCAGGCGTCGACCATGCGGGCGATCGAGTAGTGCCAGGGGTCCTGCTGGACGCTGACCCGGTCGGCCTCGGGATTCTCGGGGTCGGCCGGGTCCTCCATCGACCGGTAACCGGGGTGGCCGCCGCCGACGCGGGTCGTCTTCATCCGGCGTGAGGCGGCGAGGTCGGCGGGGCCGAAGCTCATCCCCTGCATGCGGGGGCTGGCGGCGGCGATCTCCTCGACGTTGACGACGCCCTGCGCGGTCTCGAGGATCGCGTGGACCAGGATCGGCTGGTCGAGCCCGGCCTTCGCCTCCAGCTGGGCGAGCAGGCGGTCTACGTAGTGGATGTCCCAGGCGCCCTCCACCTTCGGCACCATCACGACCTCGAGCCGGTCGCCGATCTCGGCGACCAGCGTGGTCAGGTCATCCAGCACCCAGGGGCTCTCCAGCGAGTTGACGCGGGTCCAGAGCGCGGTCTGGCCGAAGTCGGACTCCTTTGCGGCCTTGACCAGCCCCTGCCGCGCGGCCTCCTTGCGGTCGACCGGGATCGCGTCCTCGAGGTTGCCGAGCAGGATGTCGGTCTTCTTTGCGATGTCGGCCGCCTTGGCGACCATCTTCTCGTTGGAGAAGTCGAGGAAGTGGATCATCCGGGAGGGCTTCACCGGGATCTCGCGCAACGGCTCAGGGGCGCCGATCGCCTGGGGCTGGAAGAAATCTCGGGGGTTTCGCAAGCTGCTCCTCGGGTCGTTTCGCTCGATCGCGGCCGCAGGGCGCGGCGTGGACGAAATCTAGTCAAACGGCCCCTTCCGGCGACGGTTCGCGTTTGCCGCCTCCCCCCGTCCTAGATTCAGGAGGACATGGAGGGCACTGAGCGCGACAGCACGCAGGACTGGGTTCTGCCCGAGGCCGCCCGTCCGCCGTTGTTGGGCGAGCTGGAGGCGAGAATCGACGAGGCCCTGGTCACGGCGCGTGCGTCGGAGGCGGCGGCGATGGTCGTCGGCGAGGCGGCGCTGGAGGCAGCCGAGCAGGCCCGCCGTGCCGCCGGGCTCGCTGAGCGGGCCGCTGTCACGGCGCTCGACGCGCAGCGGCGCGTCGCCGTCTCGATCGATGGCGAAGAGTCGGTTGCCCGCCGGCCGGGAGCCGACTATCCGGACGAGCGGCTGCGCGACTTCGCCGACCGCGCCGACCGCATCGCCCGCCGATTGAGCGAGCTCAGCCCAGCCACCGTCGGCGCAGGCCCGCCGCGATCCGCTCGCTGACCCCACCGCCCCGGTGGATCCAGCTTCCGTCCACCGAGCGGACCGGCTCGACGCCGCGCACAGAGCCGGTCAGGAATACCTCGTCGGCTTGGAGTAGGTCATGGAGCCTCAGCTCGGCTTCATGGGCCTCGACGCCCTCCTCGCCGGCGACTTCGATCGCTCGCCCACGGGCGATGCCGGGGAGAATGCGGCCGTCGGCTGGAGGAGTGAAGAGCCGCCCCTCGCGAACCGCGAAGACGCTGGCTCGCGAGGCTTCCATAACGACGCCATCGCTATCGAGCACAAGCGCGACCGATCCCGGCGGCGCTTGGGCCTCGGCGTTCTCCAAGACGGTTCGATCCGCCCACTTGTGCGCGCCGAGCCCCTCCTCGACGATGAGGCTGCGCAGTTCCGCCCCCCGCTCCCACGGTGGGAAGACGAGCCGGGGGTCGACCTCGGCCGTGACCACCTCCGTCGTGAGCCCCTCGGCGCCGTTCGGCGCCACCGTCAGCCGCAGCCGTCCGAGACCGATGCCGCGGGCTCTCGCGCTCACCAGCTCCGCTGCC
>DATMBX010000057.1:0-2648 GCA_035558955.1 Solirubrobacterales bacterium
CACCCTGCACAACCTGCGCGCCCGTATCGCTCAACGGCTGCTGGCGCTGGCCGCTTGCATCGCGCTCAACCACAGACTTGGGCGTCCGAGTCGCGCCCTGGTCGACTACGTCGCCTGAGGGCGTGGAATCAACCATCTAGACCAACTCGAGGAAGACCATCTCCGTGGAGTCAGACCGCCTCGGGCCCAACTTCACGATGCGGGTATACCCGCCAGGCCGCTCGGCATACCGCGGCGCAACCTCCTCGAACAGCTTGTGCACGATGAACTTGTCGTTGTGCAGCGTGGCAAGCGCCTGCCGCCGCGCGTGCAGATCGCCCCGCTTGGCGAGCGTGATCAACTGCTCGACCTCCGGCTTGACCGCCTTCGCCTTGGCCTGGCTGGTCTTGATCCGCTCGTGCTCGATCAGCTGCTTGGAGAGGTTCGAGAGCAGCGACTCGCGGTGCGAAGCGTCGCGACTGAGCTTGTTGCGCTTCTTGCGGTGACGCACCGGATCGGCCCTCCGCCCCGTCCCCTAGTCCTGCTGGAGGTCGAGGCCGCGGGAGTGCAGGGTCTCGATCACTTCCTCGATCGACTTCTGACCGAAGTTGGGGATCGCGTTCAGCTCGGACCGGGTCTTGCGAACAAGGTCGCCGACGGTCTGCACACCCGCCCGCTTCAGGCAGTTGTAGGACCGCACGCCCAGCTCCAACTCCTCGATCAGGATCTCGTCGAGGCCGTTTGCGGCGCCCGTGGAGACCTCGCCGTTGCCCAGCGAGTCGGCGCCGACGGTGGCGACCGGGTCGCGGGCGGTGAGCTCCTCGACGCGGTCGGCGTCGGTGAAGATCGCCAGGCTCTTGATCAGGATCTCGGAGGCCTCGCGCAGGGCGGCGCCCGGCTCGATCGAGCCGTCGGTCTCGAGGTCGAGCTCCAGCTTGTCGAAGTCGGTCCGCTGCCCGACGCGAGCGGAAGAGACCGCGTAGGAAGCGCGGCGGATCGGCGAGAAGATCGAGTCGATCGGGATCACCCCGATCGGCTGCTCGTCGCTCTTGTTCTCCTCGGCGGGCGAGTAGCCTCGGCCGCGGCCGATCGTCAGATAGACCTCGAGCTTGGTTCTTTTCTCGAGCGTGGCGATCGGCGCGTCGGGGTTGAGGATCTCCACGCCGGAGGGAAGGTCGATGTCCTTCGCCTTCACCTCGCCGGGGCCGGTGGCGACCAGCGGCGCCTCGACCTCGTCCGCGTCGGTGTGCATGCGGACGACGAGGTCCTTGAGGTTGAGGATGATGTCGGTGACGTCCTCTTTGACACCCGGCACGCTCGAGAACTCGTGGGCGACGCCCTCGATGCGGACGCTGGTGATCGCGGCGCCGCCGAGGGAGGAGAGCAGCACCCGTCGGAGGCTGTTGCCGAAGGTGTAGCCGAAGCCCTTGTCGAGCGGCTCGATCGTAAAGGTGCCGCGTCGATCGTCGATCTTCTCTGAGCTGATGCGAGGGACCTGGAAGTCGGTGGTCATGAGTTCCTTGCGTTGTGTTCCGAAATTGAAGCCCGGACTACTTGGAGTACAGCTCGACGATGAGCTGCTCCTGCACCGGCGCCGAGATCTCCGCGCGCTCCGGGTAGCGCAGGACTTTGGCGGTGAGCGAATCGTGGTCCGCCTGCAGCCAGGCGGGCACGGTTGAGACAAGCTCGGTGGCCCGGCGAATCGTGTCCGTCGCGGCCGAGTCGGCTTTGACCGAGATCACGTCTTCGGGACGCACCTGGTAGGAAGGCACGTCGACCCTGCGGCCATTGACCGACCAGTGCCCGTGACGGACGAGCTGGCGGGCCTGGCGCCGCGAGGCCGCGAAGCCGAGCCGCACCAGCACGTTGTCGAGCCTGGACTCGAGCAGGCGCAGCAGGTTCTCGCCGGTGACGCCCTCCTGCCGCGAAGCCTTGTCGTAGTAGGCGCGGAACTGTTTCTCCAGCACCTGGTAGTAGCGCCGGGTCTTCTGCTTCTCACGCAGCTGCACCCGGTACTCGGACTGCCGCATGCGCCCGCGCCCGTGCTCGCCGGGCGGGTAGGAGCGCCGCTCGACGCCGCACTTGTCGGTGAAGCAGCGCTCCCCCTTGAGGAAGAGCTTCTGGCCCTCGCGGCGGCACTGCTTGCACTGGGGGGAGGTGTCGCGCGCCATCAGACCCTCCGCCGCTTTTTCGGGCGGCAGCCGTTGTGGGCCTGCGGGGAGACGTCCTTGACCGTGGTCACGTCGAGGCCCGCGGCCTGCAGCGAGCGGATCGCAGTCTCACGGCCGGAGCCGGCGCCCTTGGCGAAGACCTCGACTTTCTCGAGGCCGTGCTCCATGCCCTTTTTGGCGGCGGCGTCGGCGGTCACCTGGGCGGCGAACGGAGTCGACTTGCGCGAGCCTTTGAACCCGGCCGAGCCGGCCGACTCCCAGGCGATCACGTTGCCGTCGGTGTCGGTCAAGGTGACGATCGTGTTGTTGAACGAAGTCTTGATGTGGGCCTGCCCGTAGGTGATGTTCTTTTTGACGCGGCGGCGCGAGCGCCCCTTGGCGGGTTTTTTCTCAGCCATCGTCGTCTTCCCTATTTCGGCGTCGGCGCCTTGCGCTTGCCGGCGACGCTCATTCGGCGGGGACCCTTGCGGCCACGCGCGTTGGTCTTCGTCCGCTGCC
>DATMBX010000058.1:0-3335 GCA_035558955.1 Solirubrobacterales bacterium
CGATCTCGGTCTTCTGCAGGCCGCGGATCTCCAGCGCGAACTTCTCGAGTGACGCGGCGACGATCGCCAGCACACAGAGGAGCTCCGCGTGTCGGTCGCGCTGAATCACCTGGGAGGACACCGGCGCCGGCTGGAGACCGAGGCGGGCGCAGACGGCGGACTCGATCGACGGATCCAGGTGGGCGAAGGTGCCCACCGCGCCGGAGATCAGCCCGACCGCGACCGTGGCCCGCGCCCGGCGCAGGCGCGTCACGTCTCGCTGCAGCTGCGAATACCACGTCGCCAGCTTCAGGCCGAACGTCATCGGCTCGGCGTGGACGCCATGCGTGCGGCCCATCATCACCGTGTGCCGGTGCTCCTCGGCGCGCCGGCGGACGATCGGCAGCAGCGCATCGATGCGGCTCAGGATCTGGTCGGTGGCCTCGACCATCTGCAGCGCCAGCGCGGTGTCGACGACGTCGGACGACGTCAGGCCGAAGTGCAGCCAGCGCGCGCTCGGTCCGACGTATTCCGCGACGTTGGTGGTGAAGGCGATCAGGTCGTGCTGGGTGATCTTCTCGATCTCGTCGATGCGGGCGACATCGAAGTCACCCTTGTCGCGGATGTCGCGTGCCGCCTCGCGCGGCACGAGGCCGGCGTCGGCCATCACCTCGGCGGCGACCGTCTCGACTTCGAGCCAGGTTTCGAACCGGCGGCGGTCGCTCCAGATGCGACCCATTTCGGGCGAGGTATAGCGGGCGATCACGCGAGATCCAGTCGATCGGGGGGCAGCGACAGCCCCTCGGTGTCCGGCCCGAGCACCGTCACCCCGAGCGAGCCGCTCGAGAAATGGCGCGCGGCGACGCGCTGCACGTCTTCCGCGGTCACCGCCTCGATCCGGGCGAGCGTCTCGTCCAGCGTGTCGTGGCGGTCGAAGTAGATGTCCTGGCGGGCCAGGTGCGTCATGCGGCTGGAGGTGCTCTCCAGGCTGAGCATCAGGCTGCCCTTGAGGTGATCCTTGGACCGGCGCAGCTCGGCGCCGGTGATCGCCTCGCGCTTCATGCCGCGCATCTCCTCGACGACCAGATCGATCACCTCGCCGACGTTCTCCGCGGCGCAGCCGGCGTAGACGGTGAGCATGCCGGCGTCGCGGTAGGCGGTCAGGCCGCTGAAGACGGCGTATGCCAGCCCGCGCTTCTCGCGGATGTTCTGGAAGAGGCGCGAGCTCATCGAGCCTCCGAACACCGTGTTCAGGACGTACGCGGCGAAGCGATCGTCGTGGCTCTGCGGAAAGGCGGGCGACGCGATCGCAATGTGGCTCTGCTCGAGATCCTTCTCCCGAATGGTCACGCCGCCGCTGTCGGCGGGACCGGAGCCGTTGACGGACGCCCCGCTCTTCGGCACGCCACCGAAGGCCTCGCCGATCAGCGCCGACAGCCGGTCGTGATCGAGGTTGCCGGCGGCCGAGACGATGAAGTTCGAGGCGACGTAAGTCTCGGCGAAGTAGCTGGTGAGGGCCTTCTCCGAGAGCGCCTCCACCGTCGCCGGCACGCCCAGAATCGGGCGTCCGAGCGGGTGGCCGCGCCAGTACCGCTCGGTCAGGATCTCGTGGACCAGATCGTCGGGGGTGTCCTCGACCATCTTGATCTCTTCGAGGATGACCTTCTTCTCCTTCTCGATGTCGTCGGGCGCGAAGCGCGGCCGTCGGACGATGTCGGAGAGGAGGTCGACGGCCTTGGGCAGGTGCTCGTCGAGGACCTTGATGTAGTAGCCGGCGTATTCCTTCGACGTGAACGCGTCGAGGTGGCCGCCCACCGAATCGATCTCCTGGGCGATGTCCTCGGCCGAGCGTCCCTCTGTCCCCTTGAAGAGCATGTGCTCGACGAAGTGGGCGATGCCGCTCCGGGCATCGCTCTCGTGCCGGGATCCGCGGGTCAGCCAGACGCCGATCGACACGCTTCGCACGTGCGGCATCGCCTCGGTGACGAGGCGGAGGCCGGTAGGATGGAGCTCGCGGCGAATCATGGAAACTGGAATTCTATACCCGCCTTCGCAGGTGGGTTCCCTGGGCTGCTTCGGCGGGCGAGCCCGGAGAGCCGCTTCGGCGCGGCCAGCACGGGGCGTGCTACCATCGAAGATTGTCTAAGCGATTGAGTGCTTGAGACTTAGGTCATGACACCCGCATCCTCGAATGACGCCCGGCCGGACATCGCCGGCCTCGAGCTGGCCGAGCTCGAGGCTCGCCTGGCCGAGCTCGGCGCGCCGCGCTACCACGCGCGCCAGATCTTCGCGTGGATCCACCGCCGCGGCGTGACCGATTTCGCGGCGATGTCGGATCTGCCCAAGGGCCTCCGGTCCCGGCTGGCGGACGCCTGGACGGTCGGGACGCCGAAGCTGACCCGCAAGGACGTCTCGATCGACGGGACGACGAAGTACCTCTTCGAGTTCGCCGATGGCACCCGCATCGAGAGCGTCTACATCCCGGACACGCCGGCGCAGACCTTCTGCATCTCGTCGCAGGTCGGCTGCGCGATGGCCTGCGCCTTCTGCCTCACCGGCAAGATGGGGTTGATCCGGCATCTGACGGCGGCCGAGATCGAGGGCCAGGTCCGGGTGCTGGCGCACGACCTCGGCCTGGCCGCCCCGGACCGCGCGTTCAACATCGTCGTCATGGGCATGGGCGAGCCGATGCACAACTACGACGCGACGCTGAAGGCGCTGCGCATCGTCGGCGACCCGGCCGGCTTCGGCGTGCCGGCGCGGCGCATCACGCTCTCGACGGTCGGCCTGGTGCCGGGGATCGAGAAACTCGGGCGCGAGCCGTTCATGCCGAACCTCGCCATCTCGCTGCACGCCTCGCACGAGGAGCAGCGCGACGCGCTCGTCCCGGTCAACCGCAAGTACGACCTCGAGGCGCTGATCGAAGCCTGCAAGCGCTTCCCCGTGAAGCGGCGGAGCCGGATCACCTTCGAGTACGTGCTGCTGAAGGGCGTCAACGACACGCCGGAGGACGCGCGGCGCCTGGTAAAGCTGCTGGACGGCATCAAGGGCAAGATCAACCTGCTGCCGCTGAACGCCGCGCCGGGCATCCCCTTCGAGCGGCCGGACGACCGCCGGGTGGATGCCTTCGCGAAGATCCTCGCCGACAAGGGCCTCACCGTCTCGGTGCGCAAGAGCCGCGGCCGCGACATCCGCGCCGCCTGCGGTCAGCTGATCGTGGACGAAGGGCCGCGCGCCCCCGCCCCCAAGTCGGCCGCCCAGGCGCTCGCCGATCGGCTGTAACCGCCGTTCATGCCACAAAAGCCGCGGCTCGGGCGTTCTTGGGCTATGAACGCCCTGGAATCGGCCTGGACTCG
>DATMBX010000059.1:0-18363 GCA_035558955.1 Solirubrobacterales bacterium
TAGAAACGTCGGCGGGGGTTGACAGCGCCAGTACGACCTGGTTCACTCCCAGGCAGCGATCATGTACGGAAGCGTTCAACGCTCCGCACGGATCGCAAACAGGGAACAAGCCTTAGCCCTCAGGACGGGCAGGAGCAGCGCCACAGGGAAACAGGGAACGAGCCGCTCGGGAAAGCGGCTCACCAGGGACAAGGAGAGGCATCGAAGTGAAACGGGACGCACCGGCACCGGCTTTTGGCCTCGGCAGCCATCCTGGCGCTGGCAACCTCGCCTGCGCGTCGTCCCCCGCCAGCCTCGCCCAGCCTTCACCAGTCGGCGTTCGACTGCTCTCCCTGGCAGACGACGTCCGGAGATCTCGCCCGCACATAACGCCACTCTCATCCCGAGACGGCAACGGGCGAGGTTCTGCGCGCACCGCGGGGGGGACCGGGTCTGAGCGTGCCCATTCTCGCGTCCAGCCCCGGCCCGCTCGCGGTCGCGCAACCCACTTCGCATCCGTAACCGCAGCACCCGCCGTGGGTCACAAGACCCGCGTCGGCCTTAGGACCCGTCTCACAACCCCGCGTGTGCAGCTGGCGAGCGCCGGACCGAGCGTCGCAAGGACGCAGGGCGCCGCCCTTGGTGGTGCCAAGGGCAAGCCCGAGGACGCCGCGACGCGAAGTGTGTCCGCCGCCGTCAGGTGTGCGCAGGGGGTTGTGAGACGGGTCCGCAAGAAGTCAACCCGGCCGGGGGATGGGTTCCCGCGGCCGGTGTCAACAAGGCCGGCCGGGTGGGACCCGGCGGGCGTTACACAAGGAGAGAGAGTCTGATGTTGAACCGAATCCGCGACCGCTTCGGCACCGCCGGCCTGGTCGTTTCCGTCGTGGCGCTCGTCGCCGCGCTCGCCGGCACCGCCTTCGCCGCGAGCGGCTTGAACAGCAAGCAGAAAAAGCAAGTCAAAGCGATCGCCAAGACATTCGCCGGCAAACCTGGTGCTACGGGCCCCGCAGGTCCAGCGGGTCCCGCTGGCGCTAACGGAGCCGACGGGGCCAGAGGCGCCAACGGCACCAATGGGACTAACGGTACGAACGGCACCAATGGCACCAGCGTAGTCAGCTCCAACGAGGCTCCCGGCCTCAACTGTGACGAGGGCGGCTCCAAATTCGTCGCCGGAGCCAGCACCACCTACGCTTGCAACGGCGCCCCCGGAGCCGACGGCACCGATGGCACCGACGGCACCGATGGCACCGACGGCTCGCCCTGGACCGCCGGCGGCACCCTGCCCACGAACTCGACCATGACCGGCGCTTGGGCTTTCGGAAGACTGCCGTCGGCCGCGCTACCCGGCGGGCTTAACCCCCTCTACGTGCCGCTCTCCTTCGCGATCCCCTTGGCAGGGGGGCTGGACGGCTCCGGCTGCGTTGCCAACGGAACCGACGACGGATACGCAGGCCCCTGCGAAGTCCACTACATCACGTCGGGCGGCCAGGAGCTCATCACCGACCCGGTGGAGGGCCCGAGAACGTACGCCCCGCTCGATTGCGGCAGCGCCATCGGCCCGGGTGTCGATGCAGCCAACCCGCAGGCGGACCCGGGTCACCTCTGCGTATACGAGGTGACCGCTGCAAACCTCGGGGCTTTCACCGGTCCCTCTATCGACAGTGTGCAGGGCCCTGTTGCTGTCAAGGGTGCATCCACCGCCGGAGCGCTCCTCCGCTTTCAGTTCCTCGGGGCGGACTCTTACGCCTTCGGCACCTGGGCGGTCACCGGCTGACCCCCGGCCCGCTTTGCGCGGATCGCCCCGGGCGGCGCAAATTGCGTCGCCCGGGGCGTCATTCGCCCCACGACCACGACACCGCGACGACTCACCTAAACCCAGCACCTCATTGCAACCGGAATAGAGAGAGGATTGAGTGACCCGCCGACCGCAGCCAGCAGTTCCCTCGCCTGGCCTCACCCGTCAAGCGGCTCTCGCATTTGCAGCCTTGGCGCTCGCCTTCCTCGCCTTCGCCCCCGCCGCCAACGCCTCCAAGCAAGCCATCGACTTCTTCGGCGGCGATGGCGCTCTCGGCGGGCAGTTCACCCAGCCCAACGGCGTCGCCGTCAATGACACCGGCGCCGGCCCCGCCGATGCCGGTGACGTCTACGCGATCGACAGCCGCTGCTGCCAGCCTCCGAATGTCAGATCGGGCAACCGCATCCAGCGCTTCGGCCGCGACGACAACGGCACCCCCGCCGACACCGCCGACGACACCTACTTCTTCATCTCCGCCTGGGGCGCTGACGTCGACTCCGCCTCCATCGGAGGCTCCGACTATGAGATCTGCACCGTCGCCGCCCAGTGCCAGACCGCCGTCGCCTCCGGCGGCAACGGCACAGCCGCCGGCAACGGCGCCCTCAACTTCACCGACTTCTTCGCCGGGGCGATCGCCGTCGACCAGGACACCGGCAACGTTTTCGTCACCGACACGAACAACAACCGCGTCAACGTCTACGACGGGACGGGTACCTTCCTGCGCTCCTTCGGCTTCGACGTCGCCGCCTCGGGCCCCGGCAACACCGGCACCGGCTTCGAGATCTGCGTCGCCGCCGACGGCGACGTCTGCAAGGCCGGCGTCTCGGGCTCGAACACGGGCCAGATCGGCGCCGGGCAGGGCATCGCGGTCAGCCCCCCCGACGCCAACCCCGCCACCGCCACCGTCTTCCTCGCCGATTCCGCCAACAACCGCGTAAACACCTACAGACTCGACGGTTCGGGACCCGCCTCGATCGGTTCCGCCGCCGTGTTCAGAAGCGGCAGCGGCCAAGTCGCTCCCACAAGTGTCGCGGTCGACTCGCGCGGCATCCTCTACGCCTCCAACTTCAACGGCGCCGCCCTCATCTCCGACTTCAGATTCCCGGTCGAGCGCTACGACACCCAGGGCGTCAACGGCCCCATCGGCTTCCTCGCCCCGATCGCCGAGGGTGTCAACGAGGTCCAAGAAGTGACGGTCGCCGCCACCGCCGGCACCTTCAAGCTCAGCTTCGATCCAGACGGCGTCGGGCCTCAGTCGCCGGAAACCACCGCCGATCTCCCCTACAACGCCACCAACAACGCCGTCGAGCAAGCCCTGAAGGCTCTTCCCTCGATTGGTCAGGTCGGTATCAGGCCAGCCAACGGCGGCCCCGGTGACGCCACCGGCTCCGCCCCCTACATCATCACGTTCCAGAACACTCTCGGCGCCAAGGATCTCGCCCAGCTGACCTGCGCCAACGGCGCCACGCCGCTCTCGGGCGGCGCCGGCTGTTCGGTCGCCACCATCACCCCGGGCCAGTTCGGCTTGGTCCCGGACTCCAGGACGAGTCTCGCCATCGACCCAGACTCAGACGGCGGCGGCGCCGCCGACACCGATGTCCTCTACGTCGCGCGAGGCGGCGCCATCCAGCAGTTCGGCCCGCTCAACGCCCCCGGCCTCCTCGCCCCGCCGAGCGCCGAGGACGACCGCCACGGCACTAACGGCGCCTTTTCCGGCTCAGACAGCATCGCCGTCGAGCCCGCCACCGGCCGTCTCTACGCCGCCTCCTTCGATGGTCTCGCCGGCCGCGGCGTCTACGTCCTCGACAACTCCAGCCCGACGCCGCCCACCGCCAGCATGGACTCCGTCGACGGAATCACCGCGGACTCAGCCGAGCTACACGCCACGATCGACCCCAACGGTCCCCCCGCCACCCGCTACCACTTCGAGTACTCCACCGACGGCTCCAACTGGCTCTCCCTGCCCGAGGTCTTCCTCGGTACTCAGCAGGATCCCCAGGCGGTGGACGCCACGCTCGAGCCGCCCCCGATCGGCCTCGATCCCAAAACCAGATACCACGTCCGCCTCCTCGCCGGGCGCAAATTCGCCACCCCGGTTGTAAGCAACGAGCTGACCTTCACCACCGCCGGCTCCCCGCCTCTGGCCGAGACCGCCGGCGCTCCGGTTCGCAGCACCACCACCGCGCAGCTGAACGGCCGCGTCACCCCCCTTGGCAGCGCCACCACCTATCGCTTCGAGTACGGGCTCGATCAAACCTACGGCCAGAGCACCCCCTCAGCCCCCGCGGGCTCGGGCCAGCTCACCCAGCTCGTCGCCGAGGAGATCGCCAGCCTTGACCCAGACACCACCTACCACTACCGCCTGGTGGCGGAGAACGGCGTCGGCTCCCCGGTCCCCGGCGCTGACATGACCGTCCACACCCGCGCCACGGAGGAGCTGCCCAACCAAAGCGACGAGTTCCCCGGCCCGCCCGACTCCGACCGCGCCTGGGAGCAGGTCTCGATCGGCGACTCCGGCGGCAACCCCGTCGGCTTCACCCAGGGCATCGCCGATGACGGCGACGCCGTCATCTACGGCATCTTCGGCGGCACGCCGATCTCCAGCGCCGGCAGCGCCTTCAGCATCTACTACGCCGAGCGCCCCGACGGCGCCCATCCCCAAAGCGGTTGGGAGACCCGTTTGATCACCCCGGCGCGCGAGCTGCAGTTCGGTCCCTCCTGGGATCAGCTTTTTGGCCGCGATGACCTCGCCAGCGTCGTCTCCAGCAACCAAGTCGATTTGTCTACGCCTGGAGCGATCTGGCGCCTGCATCCCGACGGGGCGCCCGAGGAGCTCTTCCGCCCCGGCCCGCTTGCCGGCCACAGCGGGCCTCAGTCCGGCGGCACCACCCCAGCTTCCTTCTTTGGCATCTCCGCCGACGGCAGCCGCGTCGTCGCTGGCCTCAAAGGCACCGCGATCGATCCCGCCTTCCCGGCCGCCAGCTCGAGACCCAACTTCTACGACATCGGGGGCCAGCCACAGCTGCTCAGCCTGCTGCCGGGCGAGGTCCCGCCCGCCTGCGGCGTAGTTGCAGGCGGCATCTTCAGCGATTCCTTCCGCTACAACGCCAGCCACTGGATCTCCGCCGACGGAAACCTCGTGGTCTTCGCCGCCGACGATTGCTCCTCCACCCAGCTCTACCTGCGCGACATCGGCGCCCAGCAGACCAGAGCGATCGGCCCCGGCAACTTCCTCAAACAGACCCCCGGCGCCGTCTTCTTCTCGACGACGGCCGATCTCGACCCCGCCAAAGACGCCGCCGACGGCGGCAACGACGTCTACCGCTACGACATCGGCGACACCTCACTGGCCTGCCTCACCTGCATCTACGCCGGCTTCAGCACCGAGGTCGCCGGCGCAAATGCCTTCACGATCGCCGTTTCTGAGGACGGCTTGCGCATCTACTTCAGCACCAGCGAGCGACTCCTTCCTGGCGCCCCCGCCGACGGCACCTTGGCGATCTACCGCCTGGACGTCGCCGGCGGAGGCCTCTCCTACATCGCCCCAACCCCCACGGGAACCGGCTTCGGCCCCTCCCAGCCGGGCGTCGCCCTCACCCCCGACAGCTCGCGGCTGATCTTCACTTCCGACAGAGACTTCCTCAACCCTCTCAGCGAGGGCGCCGACAACGGTGGCCTCTCCCAGTACTACCGCTACGACGACACAGATCGCTCGCTCCTCTGCGCCACCTGCCCCCCCGACGGCTCGGAGCCTCTCACCGGCGTCACCGGCGACCTGGTCAGCAACGGGCGAAGCGGGGCTCAGCCTAACCTGACCGCGCTCTCCGCCGACGGGCAGACCTTCGCCTTCGCCACCCCCACGCCGCTGCTCGGTTCTGACCAGAACACCTCCGCCTCCGACCCCGTCTCGGGCATCGACATCTATGAGTGGCGCGACGGGCGGCTGGCGCTGGTGAGCGATGGCCTCACCAGCTGGTCTCTCCCGCCTCTCCTCGAGGGGATCAGCCCCTCCGGGCGCGACATCTACTTCAGCGCCTCCGCCCAGTACACAGCCGACGCGATCGACGCCGGCAAACGCCTCTACGACGCCCGCATCGGCGGCGGCATCGACCTCCCCGAGCCGCCCCAACCCTGCCCGCTGGAGGTCTGCCAGGGGACGCCGAGAGGGGCGCCCGACGATCCCCTGCCCGCCAGCACCGGCTTCTCGGGCCGCGGCAACATTCAAGGGGCCGCCCCGCCCAACCGACGTACCTGCCCGAGAGGCAAGCGCAAGGTGCGCCGCGGCGGCAAGGTGCGCTGCGTAAAGCCAAAGCGCGGCGTCAAACGAGCCAATCACAGACGGAGGGCCCAGCGATGAAAAGGACAGCCCTGCTCGGCGCCGTCGCCCTGCTCGCCCTGATCGCGCCCGCCACCGCGGCCGCTGGGCCGATCTTCAACCTCGACATGCACCACGCCCAGACCAACTTCCCCCCCGGCGGCGCCCCCGTAGAGATATTCAAACCACCGACGCAGCAAGGCTCCGCCCAGGCCAGTGAGATACAGCAGTATGCGTTCACCGCCACCGGCGGCGCCTACAAACTCAGATTCGGCGCCGACACTACCGTCGACCTCCCCTACAACGCCACCACGGCTCAGGTGAGAGCGGCGCTCGTGGCCCTGCCCTCGATCGGCGCGGCCAACGTCGACGTCAGCGGCGGGATGAACCCAGATGATCCAGGCGAGCCAAGAGGAGGCACCAACCAATTCCGTTTCAGCGTCAGATTCACCGGGTCCCTCGCTCTCACCGACGTGCCCGAGCTGGTCGTCTCCGACGGGGCCGCGCCGCTGCGCCTCAACCCCCAGTACTGGTTCGACCTCGACAACGTCGGCGACGCCGCCACCGCAGGCCCGATCACCCTCACCGTCAAACTCCCCTCCGGGATCAGCCGCTACTCGGTGAGGACAGCAAGCGAGGGGCTCCACGTCGACTGGAGCTGCCCCGGCTCGCCAGGCGATACAACTGTCACCTGCACCACCTCAGAGTCGATCTCCCGCCACAAAGGCGAGTTGGGACTGGCTCTCATAGTCGACGTCAGAGCCAACATCTGCGGCGCCAGCCCCACTTGCGACAAAACGGCGGTCGCCACCGTTACCGGCGGCGGCGCCCCGCCCGCCCCGCCCGCGGTGGGCTGCGCGGTGGGGATTGCCGCCTGCGCCAGAGAGACCGCCCACATCTCCCCCGAGGAGGCCGGCTTCGGCATCCTTCCCGAGACCTTCGTCCCCGACTTCTTCGAGACCGACGGCCTCACCCCCGAGCGCCAAGCCGGCGCCCACCCAGACCTGCTCACCGTGCCCTTCGACTTCACCACGGTCGAGGATCAAGACCCCTTCACCCAGCCCTTCCGCAAGGCGGAGTCGGACAGCATCCGCAACCTCAACGTCGACCTTCCCCCCGGCTTCATCGGCAACCCGACCGCTGTTGGCGAATGCCCGGCCGCTGATTTCATTCTTCAGGACTGTCCCCTCTCCAGCGTGATCGGCTTCCTCTACGTGCGCACGCCTCCCTTCTTCAACTTGGGCGGCACCTATTCGAACGTCCGCCAGTCCGTCTTCAATATGTCCCACCCTCGCGGCTCGGTCTCAGACCTCGCCTTCGTCTTCTTCAGCAACCCGGTCCACATCAGGGCCTCGCTGGACCCCGCCAACCGCTACGCGATTACCACCCGGGTGCCCGACATCAACGAGTCCCTGCCGCCCCTAGACCAGAAGCTCACCGTCTGGGGGGTGCCGGCCGATCCCTCCCATGACGCCCAGCGCTGCAGCCCTGCTGCCACCAGAGATTGCCCGACCGACATCGAGGTAAAGCCCTTCCTCACCGTCCCCTCCCAGTGCGAGGCCGACAACGCCTTCCGCCTGCACCACTACGATTCCTGGCAGGACCCGGGCGAGTACGGCCCCGACCTCACCTACACGATGCCGGGCAAAATGACCGGCTGCGAGAAACCGCGCTTCGACCCCTCGGTGCAGCTCAACCCGACCGGTCGCCAGGCAAACACCCCGACCGGCCTAGACGTCTCGATTCAGCTCCCGCAGAACGAGAACCCAGACGCCCTGGCGACGCCGCCGGTGAAGAGCACCGTGGTCAGATTCCCACCGGGGATGACCGTCAACCCCGCCTTCGCCGACGGGCTCGACGGCTGCACCCTGGCACAGATCGGATTGGGAACGAATAACCCCGTCGCCTGCCCGGACAACTCGCGGATCGGCGAGGTCTTCCTCACCACCCCGCTTCTGCCCAGAGCCCTTGAGGGATCGATGTATTTGGCGAAGCAGGACCAGAACCCCTTCGGATCGACCTTCGCCATGTATATGGCGGTGCACGACACCGAGGAGCGCGGCGTCCTGCTCAAGATCCCGGGCCGGATCGACCTCGACCAGTCGACGGGGCAGATCACCACCACCTTCGACGACCTGCCCCAGTTCCCGTTCGACGACTTCACCCTCTCCTTCCGCTCGGGGCAGCGCGCTCCCTTGGTCAACCCGCCCAGCTGCGGCACGCAGAGAATCGAAGTCCAGATCACCTCCTACGCGCAGCCGAATGAGGTGCTCGACGCCTCCAACACCTACGAGGTGAACGAGGGGCCGAACGGCACGCCCTGCCCGGCCTCTTCGAACTCCCGTCCCTTCGACCCGAAGATGAATGCGGGGACGCTCAACCCCACAGCGGGCGCCCACAGCCCCTTCGTCTTCCGCCTCACCCGCTCTGACACAGAGCAGGACATCTCCAGAGTGACGACGGTGCTGCCGCCGGGCCTCTCGGCCAAGCTCGCAGGTGTCAGCCAGTGCCCCGACTCGGCGATCTCCCAGATCTCAACCGCCGAGGGAACCGGCCAAGCGGAGTTCGACAGCCCCCACTGCCCCGCCAACAGCTTGGTCGGGCAGCTGAACGCAGGCGTTGGAGCGGGCACCAACCCCAACTACTTCGGCGGCAAGGTCTACCTGGCGGGGCCGTATAGAGACGCCCCGCTTAGCTTCATCACCGTCGTCCCCGCGATCGCCGGGCCTTATGACTTCGGCTCGGTCGTGGTGCGGATCGCAGCCTACCTCGATCCCAAGACAGCCCAGGCCAAAGCGATCTCCGATCCCTTCCCTCCGATTGTGCACGGGGTGCTACTGCACATCCGCGACATCCGCTTGAACCTCAACCGCGACCAGTTCACCCTCAACCCGACCAACTGCAGCCCGATGTCGGTTGACGGATCGATCCTCAGTGACCTGGGGGCCCTTGCTTCGCCATCGTCTCGCTTCCAGGTGGGGGAGTGCGCAAGCCTCGGCTTCAAACCGAAACTCCTGATGCGCCTCAAAGGCGGCACTAAACGAGGCGCGCACCCTCAACTCACCGCGACGCTGATCCCACGCGCGGGCGACGCCAACATCGCCGCCCTCTCGGTCGCCTTCCCGCGCTCGGAGTTCCTCGAGAACGCCCACATCCGCACGGTCTGCACGAGGGCCGATTTCGCCGCTTCCAACTGCCCCGCGGGAGCGATCTACGGCAGAGCCACCGCCTACACCCCGATCCTCGACGACCCGTTGCAGGCGAACGTCTACCTGCGCTCCTCGAGCAACCTCCTTCCCGACGTAGTCCCCGACTTCCGCGGCCCACCGACCCTGCCTTTGAGAATCGAATCGGCCGGCCGTGTCGACTCGATCAACGGCGGCATCCGCAACACCTTCGACCTGATCCCAGACGCCCCGGTGAGCAGAGTCATCTTCAGCCTCCAAGGCGGCAAAAAGGGCCTCCTGGTCAACTCCCGAGACATCTGCGCCCGTACCTACCGCGCCAAAGTGATCTACACAGCCCACAACGGCGCCCGCCACGTGCAGCGGCCGAAGATGGTGGCGAGTTGTGGGAGAGCGCGGAGAGGCAAACGGGGCAAGAAGCGCCGCGGGCACGGGGGCAACACAAGGCTTCTGCACCAGCGCGCTGTCACCTCACAGCGCTAAAACACACCACACACTCAACAGGTACCAAGCAAACACCCATACGGGTATTTTGTGCTGCCAAACAACACTGTACTTCATTAACCACACTTTAAGTGGAGTAACAAAACACTTGACACACTCCCTTTCGACCAGAGAGTGTGCGCCCACTACATAAAGAGGCGCCGGGGCCCCAACAACGCCTGCTGGAGAACCCCGACGCCATGAGCCAATGGGCTGACACCCATCGGCACTGGGTGAGGTTACTCGAACATTGCCCAGTATTCAATACCGGGTTACTGCCCGGAGGAGGAACTATGTTGCTGCCCAGATCTATCCAAAAGACTCCGGTCGCGATCTTCGCGATCGGTTTGCTGTTCGCTCTCGCCCCGAGTTCCGCGCTGGCGGCTCCCACGGCGACGACCGAGACAGCCACGGAAGTGGCTGCTACCACCGCAACACTGAATGCCACCATTTCCGCAGAGGGTCACAGAACCGACTATCTCTTCGGCTACGGCACATCTCCAGATATCTCCGAAATGACTAGCGCTACGCCGAAAGAAACTACGAGTTCGGGTTCTCCGGTTGTGGTGAGTGCAAGACTCTCCGGTCTCGGACTTGGAACCACCTACTATTTTGCGATCGCTACCCACGATCTGGTGACAGACAAATACATAGTTGGCGAAGTGCGGAGTTTCGCCACCCTCAGCGCCGACAACGGAATGCAGTTCATGGCGGCTGAATACCCAGCCACGATTGGCGGCTCGCTCGGACTAGAACGAGTATTTGAAGCGGGCGGCGGTCTCTTTACAGTAGATTGCAGAACCCGCAATCTGAGTGGATCATTCCCGGAAGCCAGCGCCTCACTCACCCTCACGCCGGAACTGAAATCCTGCGGAGGTTCATTCGGCGTTATCACTGTCAAAATGAATAGCTGCCACTACGTATTCGATGTCAATCGCAATTACGGGGTTTATGCTGGCGGCTTCGCCGTCTCCTGTGACAAAGAAGGCGATACCATCGACTATGCCAGCAGCGTCGGGTGTACTGTTAAGGTGCCGGCGCAGTCGATTCCGAGAACGTCAGGCATCCAGTATCAGAACACCGGTCCGCTCAACGCACGCGTAATTTCAGCACAGGGGTGGGCCTGGAACCTCAGATGGACGACGGGAGGGACAAGAATCTGCCAGCTCGGCGGCCTATCGGCTTCCGGCGAAGATGGCTCCATGGCGTCGTTCAATGGAACAACCCTGAAAGCAACTAATGAAGAGGATGCTCAGACGGAGTTCTATGTAGCCGGATGAGGATGGATCTGCTGGTCAATCCAGCCTGATCCATGACGACAGAGCCGGGCCATGGGCACCCATGGCCCGGCGTTGTTTCCCATGACCGTAAATCGGCTCCTCCACCTTTCACAACCGGTTCCGGCGGCGCTGCTCTCCCAGGTGCGGCAGGCAGCCCGCGACGGCGTCGGTATCGACATAATGCTTCGCCGTTGTCTCGCCGGTAACACTGAGTTCGTCGATTCCCTGATCGACTCAGCCGAGGACCGGCCCGCAGGCGAACTCTTCCAGTTGCTGCGAGTCCAGAATGCAACCTTCGAGTGCCTCACCGTCGCGGTCATCGACGAGCACACCCGCGCATCAGAGAGCCTGACCTCTGCCTAGGAACGCCGCGCCGAGTCGGCGCGCCGCGCGGCGTGGGGCTTCGCGTGTTTCAAAGGTGGCCCTCGACGGTGCTTGACCGCTGATGACTGGGGCCACTTCGCGGCTACTTCCCCCCTGTCACGCTCGCCTGCCGTCCCGAGCAGAGTTAGGAATTCCGCTGCAGTCGCGCCAACCGGGACTCAGCCGGTCGGGGCGATCGCCTCGATCCAGTCCCAGCGGCGGCCGCATAGATCGCTTGCTCTGTCGACGGGGACGGCGACGGTGGGGCCGAGGCGGGCGCCTCGGCGGGGGGCGGCGGCGACCAGGGAGATGTCCTCGGGAGGAGCGCCGAGCTGGTTGGCGAGCCCGAGCAGGCCGAGGCCGACCGTCTCCGAGCAGTTCGGGAGGCCCGTGGCGGCGCCCCGGCCCCCGACGGGGTAGTGGAAGAGGAGGCGGAAGGTCGCGGTCGGGGGCAGGCGCCAGACCTCGTAGTCCTCGCCCAGCCAGGCGCGTTTGTAGGGGAGGGACGGGCGACTCTGGAAGGAAGAGCGGGGCACGACGAGGAGCGGATAGTCGAGCAGGGCTCTGTAGTCGAGACGGTCGGTGTCGAAGGGCTCCTCCCCGGCGCTCGTTGCGTCCCCATGAAGCGGAACCCGCGCCTCTTCGGGGTCGATGGCGCCGTTGGGGGCGAGGTCGCGCAAGAAGTAGCGGGCGTATGGGTTGCGCTCGACGATAAGCGCCGGACCCTCCCCCGCGAAGCGCTCGTCGATCTGGCGTAGCTCGGCGAGGCGGTCGTGGGGAGCGAGGACGACGTTGGCGGAGGCGAGGACAGCGCAGGCGAAGAGGGCGACGGCGAAGAGAGACAGCCCCAGGCCGGGCCATCTCGAGGCGACCGACAACCCGAGGGCCACCGTGACGGCGAGAAGCGCGGCGAGGGCGACGGTGGCAAGCGGAAGGGTGGAGCCGGGTCCTCGCCGGACCGGGGAACGAGCACGGCGACCAGCGCGGCGAGCGCGAGTAGGCAGGGAATCCACGCGGTGAAACGCATTCGCGGTCCATTTCCCCCCAAATGCGTTTCACCGTGGGGGCGTGGGGGGAGGCGGTGGGCTGGGAGCGTCGATTCTGGAGCGCCAGCGCCAAGGCCAGAGCGAGGAGTGTGGCGGCGGCCAATTCCCTCGTCCCTCCCAGTCGCGCGTAGCCGAAGATCAGCGCCGGGGTGGCGGCGGCGAAGGCGAGGAGCGCCCGCGAGCGGGGGTCGAGCTGCGGCGATCTGCCAGAGGCAGAGAACGAGGAGCGCGCCGAGGACGGCGAGGTAGGGCTGGAAGTGCCAGGCGGCCTCGCCACCGAGGAGCTGCTGCGCGACAGCGAAGGGGAGGACGGCGCCGCCAGGATCGCCCTCGGCGATCGCCAGCCAGCCCGGGGCGTCGGAGAGCTCGCCGTAGGCGGCAAAGGTCGGCTCGCCGGAGAGGACGACGGGAGCGGCGAAGAGCGCGAAGACGCCGAGGGCGGCGGCTACCGGCCACGGGTCGGGGCGGCCGAAGCGCCAAGGCAGCGAGGAGGCGGGGCCGACACCGGCGAGGAGAATCGCCAGTGTCGCGGCGAGCGCGATGCCGGCGCCGGCGAGCGTGGCGAGCTGGGTGACGAGGACCAGGGTGGCGAGGCCGACGGGGACGACGAGGGCGCCCGACAGGCGCTTGCCGGAAAGGGCGTCTACGAGCAGGCCCAGGCCGGCGCAGAGGGCGAGCAGAAGAAGCGGGTAGGCGATCCATGCAGCGCTCACGACAAGATCACCAGCTGCGAAGGACTATCGGAGCGGCTAATAGATCACGGCCCTTCTCACCCGTCCGCGACGGTCGAACCTCACCGCCAGGACCAGATAGTCGCCGTCGCCGCCAACGATGTAGTCCCATTCCCGGTACTTCCACTCCACTGTGAGGCGCTTCCCGGCAGTTCCACTCCGCCGGTAGGAGCGATGTCGGGGCGAACCGAGGTCAGGTTGCGGCGGCCCGAGCATCTGGAGAACGGAGAGTCGGGTTCGACCAAGGAGCAAATCGCATTCGCTGAGGCCGACCGCCTGTTGAGTTCGAGGTCCGTTCCGGAACCGCTCCGGCACGGGCTGCGAATTCCACTCAGCTTGAGAGAAACGGAAGTCGGCACAATCGACGCCCCCGGCCGCGACGACGATCTTGTGCTTGACCTCGCCGCCGCCCCAGACCACCGCCCAAATGAGGAGTCCGAGGGCCAGGGCTGCCAGGCCCAGCTTCGTCGGCAACCGCACTAAGAGCTCCAGCTAGCCGATCGGGACCACATCGCCCGAGAGGGCGACGCGCAGGCGTCTGACCAGGGTCGAATCCGATGCGGGAGCCTCGTTCACGGTCATCAACCTAGTTCAGGCGGGGCCGTTTCCGCCAGGCCTCAATAGATCACCGTCGGGCCGACCGAGACCACCTTCCAGGTGCCGTCTTCCTCTCTGAGGGCGTTGGCGTAGATCTTGTTGGTGTCGGGGCGGGTGTAGATGAGGAAGGCGTGGCCCTCGCCGACCCGCAGGCTGAGGACATAGTCGATCTGGGCCTCTTCGTCGAAGGCGCTGGGCGGGACGCCGGCGGCGAAGGCTCTCATCGTCTCCGCGCAGGCGGCATTGCCGCGCTTGTCGCCGCTCCCCAGGCTCTCGAACTCCGCCCGCTGCTCGACGGCGAGGTAGGAGCAGGCCGTCGCCCAGTCGGCGGCGGCGCGGGCGTCGAGGAAGGCCTGCAGGATCGCGGTGACCTCGTCGCGCTCCTGCGCCGAGGCCTCGAGCCCCCAGGTCTGGATGCTGTTGTCCCCGCCTCTGGAGACGGGGACGCCGGGGGCGGCCTTCTTGGACCCCTCTTCGGGCTCGGGGGGGCTGGAGGTGTCGAGGGGCTCCCGCCCGCCGCCGCCGGAGCCCTGCTGGCCGGAGTCGCCTTGCGAACCGCCGTCCCCCTGCTGAGCGGTGGCGCCGGCCGCGCCTGAGGTGGCGGTCGTCTCTTCGTCCCCGCCACCGCAGCCGGCGAGGGCGAGGGCGGCGAAGACGATGAGAAGGATCGGGATGCGTTTCACTGGCGCCCGAAAGACTCTCAGCGGTAGAGCAGGATGTAGAAGGGGGTGGAGATTTTCGCGCCGGCGCTGTTGTAGGTCTGCACCTCTACTCTCGGCAAGCCGCAGGAGCCGCCGATCTCCACGTTGGCGATCACCCCGTCGGTGTCGATTTTCCTCGCCGTCACCTGCGCGCCGCGGGGATTGAAGGCGGGGACGGTTACGCAGTAGACGCCGGTGCCCGTTTTTCTCACGTCGGCGGGGCTGAGGCCCTTGGAGAGGTTGGTGTTGAGGATGCCGTTCTCATCGACGTCGCCGAACACGACCGGCTGGGCGGAGTCGGCCGTGGTGGCGGAATCGGCGAAGCTCGCTCTCGGCACCTGCGTCAGGCTCGACTCGACGATCTGATCGCCGGTGATCGCGTCCGGTCCCACCTTGTCGTTGGTGATCGCCTGGTAGGCGATCTTGTCCGTCGCCACCGACCCCCCGGCGAGGATGCGCCCGTCGACGGCCCCCGACTCGATCTTCGGTGAGGTGACCGCTTTGGCCTTGATCTTCGGGGTGACCACCGCGTTCTTGCGCAGTTTGTTCGCGGTGACGGCGCCGGGGCGAAGCTCAGGCGCCCCAACCGACTTCGGCGCCAGCCCCGCCGCATAGGCGCCGGCCCCCGACACCGCGACGAAAAGCGCCAGCGTCGCGGTGACGTTGGCGTAGCTGAGGTGCGATCGCAGCCTTCTCATCTCTTCACCTTGCAGGTTCGGTTCATCGTCGCGGTCAGGGTCTTGCCTCCCTCGAAGGAGAAGGAGGTGCGGGCGAGGGGGTAGTTGACCCCCGGGAAGCCCTTAGGGGCAGGGCAGTCGGCGGCGAGGTAGCTGTGGGTCCGCCCGCCAGAACGGAAGGTGCGGTCGAGGCGCATCGAGATCCCAGTGACGAAGCCCCAGTCCCCGGTCACGCGGGGGAAGGACGCCTCCATCGTGACCCCGAAGGCGCCCCCGGTGCGGCTGATCACGAAGGGCAGGACGTAGGGGGTCGGGACCGGTTTCGTCCCATAGATGTGGGAGAGGATCGCCGGTCTTCCTTTGAAGCGGCCGTTGAAGGCGAGCACCTTCCCTTCGGAGGGGAAGGGGGACTGCTCGGGAAGTTTGACGTTGGCCGAGAAGTGCCCGGTGCCGACCAGGGCGCCGCGGCAGGCGGCGATCGCCTCTGCCGTGGTGGAGGGGTTGATGTGGCCCATGCGGCACTTGGGGATGCCCTTGTAGGTGAGCACGCCGTGGCGGTTGAGCGCGACCTTGAGCGAGAGCAGCTGCGGCGGGCCGGACGGGTTGGTGCTCTGGATTCTTCCCGCGAAGCTGACCGCGACGGGGACCTTGGCGTTGCGGGGGAGCGTCTGGGGGCTGAGTTTGCCGCTCACCCCGACCTGGATGCCGCCCTCACGCACGGTCTCGGCGCCGGCGAAGGCAGCAAAGCCCAGCGTCGCGGTGGCGAGGACCACGAACACGAGCAGGGAAAATCGGGCCAGCGATTGCGTGCTTCGTTCCACGACTTTCTCCCCTCGCGACATAAATCCCTCCCTCGATGAACCCTAGCGTACATAGCAAGTTCCGCTGGGGCAGGAATCGGCTGCTGGCAGATTTCAATCCCATGCGAGTCACCATTGATCGTGCAAGTCACCATTGATCGTGCAAGTCACCATTGATCATGCGAGGGGCTTTCCCTGGCGCTGGAGCACTCGCGACTCCTGCGGCCGTCGCTGGACTGGATCGAGGCGATCGCCCCGCCGGCTGAATCCGGTTAGCGGCGGCAGACCACCGCGTCCGCGTGGTGACCGATCCCACTGCGACGTTCGATCCGAGTACCTCGAAGTTTGCACGCGGCTCGCCGCCTATACCGGCAGCGCTGCTCGCCCAAGCGCGCCTTGCGGCCCGCAGCGGCGTCAGCTTCGACTCCATGCTGCGCCGCTGCCTAGCCGGACACACACCCTGCTCAACGAATTCCTGATCGATGCCGTCGAGGCCATTGACCGTCCGCGCGCGGAAGCCATGTTCCTGAGTTTGTGACGAGTCCAGGCGGCGACCTTTGAACACCTCATCGAGGCTGTAATCGAGGAGTACACACGCGCCGATGCCCTGATCGGCTGAGCGGCGTCACTTCTGCCTGCGGGTGCCGGCCAGCAAGCATCCCCGGACGCGGCCCCGAGGCGGAGGCGAGCAGTCGAATTTTGACTCTTTCTGCGCCGGTGAGCCGAAGACGAGCACTTGTGGCGAGGGCGCAAGATCGCCGGATGTGGTTAGTGCGCTCGCCCGAGAGCGGAGGAGATGCGCCTGATGCCGATGGCCGACATCCTCGACAGGAGAAGCGATGAAGCCCCAGTTGAACCCGCTCGCCACCGCTCGACCCGACCGGACCCTCTGCGATGATCCCTGCCATGGAACAGCGGCGCCACGTCAAGCTCAGCGGCGACGTCGAGGGTCCCTACGTGATTGAGGAGGCCCGCGAAGACGGGCGACTGGTGGTCGCCCCGGACACCTCCGCCCAGGCGATCATGGACCGCCTGGGCCACGAGCCGGCAACGCTGGCGGAGTTCGAGGCCGCTTACGGGGCGGTCAAGCCCGCAGACGGCGAAGGCTGAGCCTTGGCTCTGAAGAAGGGCTACGCGCCTGTCGCCTTCGACGACCTCGCCTGGGAGGAGGACCTGCGCAGAGCCCGCGGCAGCGCGCCGCGCATAGCTCGCGAAACCCGCGTCCGCCTGGAACGCGAGGGCCAGGAGGTCGCCTCTCTCATGGCGTGCGACGAGGATGCGCGCGACGGGACCAGCCTGCCTGGCTGCGTCAAGGTCTACCTGCCGCCGCCCGCGGGCCCGCTCAGCCTCGTCTACCGGATCGGCCGCAACAAGCAGGCCGCCTTTACCTCGACCACCTCGCCTTCGGCGTCCGCCATCACCCACCCGGCTCCCGCGCCGAAACCGTCTACCAGCTCGCCCACCGCCGCCTCCACGGCTGACGCCTGCCAGACGTCCCCGTGCAACCCCGCCAACGCTTCGCCCACAACCTCCACCAAGCCCGCCTGAGAGCCGGCATCTCCCAGGCCGAGCTGGCCGCCCGCTGCGAGCTGCACCGCACCGAGATCTCGCTGCTGGAACGGGGCGGGCGGGAGCCGCGGCTGGGAACGATCGTGAAGCTGGCCGGCGCCCTCGGCACGACTCCCAGCAGGCTCTGCGCCGCCACCCGCGAGCGGCGGCGGTCGCTTCCAGCTCTCAGAGCCCGACTGAGATACCTCTGACCTGGGGGCGAGTTTCCGCCGCCGCTGCCTCTCCCAAGCAGACAGGCAAATGCCCCGGGGCGCCGCGACGTCTCGGAGAGAGAGGGAACCCATGCAAGACCAGCCTTCCGACGCTGACGTCAAGACCGAGCGCGCCGTGCTCGGCTTCGTGCTCTCGCTGCACCCGACCCGGCTCACCCAGGGTGAGCTGACCCGCGCCCTGGCCGAGGACCCCGAGGACTTCGCTCAGCGCGACGCGGTCTGCCGCGCCGTCGATGAACTCGTAGTCGCTGGTCTCCTGCACCGCGACGGCCACTTCGTCGGGCCGACCCGCGCCGCGATCCGCTTCGACCGGCTCGCCGTTTGAGTCTCGAATGACGCTTCGAACCGCCTCGCCAGGCGACATCGGAAAAAAGGGGGGGCGAGATTCCAATTCTCGTTCCTCTCCTCGGTATGGACGACGTTTCGCCTTCCGAGGACTTCGCCAACGCCTTCGAGTCCGCCTTCGCCCGTCTCCAAGTCGCCGTCCTCGACGCCTGCGCCCGCGAGGCGCAGTGGCCCGCCCAGATCGCTGCCGCAATCATCGCCGCCCTGCGCTTCGCCGCCACCGACCCCACTGCGGCGCGGACGCTGACAATCGAGGCGAAATTCCACCGGGACGATAGGGGCCGG
>DATMBX010000060.1:0-6495 GCA_035558955.1 Solirubrobacterales bacterium
GGCGAGGTTGAAGGGGGGCCAGTGGGGAAAGTCGATGAAATCGGTCACTTCGCCCGCCAGGGCCCGGTCGATCAGGTTGCCGAGCGCCCCGCCCCCCACCAATCCGACGGCGACCCACATCCACGGACGGGCGGGATCGCGGGCGAAGAGGAAACCGACCAAGACAAGCGCGGCGACGGCGAGCAAGACCAATCCGGCGCCCCCGCCCCCCGCGAGCCCGAAGGCGGCCCCTTGGTTGTGAGAGAGAGTGAGATCCAGCGGGCCGATCAGGCCGACGCTCTCACCGGCGGTGAGGTTGCTCTCGACCAGAGCCTTGACGCCCTGGTCGAGCGCGACGACGAGGAGGCAGAGTGCCGCCGCCAAGGCCCAAGCGCGGGTGGCTCCTCCGCTCACCCTGCGATCAAGCCGACGACGAGCGCCTGCACGAGAAACAGGACGAAGATCCCGACGATCGGACTGAGGTCAATCGCGAACCCGCCCCCGCCGATCGGCGGTAGAAAGCGCCGAAAGAAGCTCAGGTACGGGTTGGTCGTCTCGGTTATGAAGTCGAGGACCGCGCGCAGCCATCGGTTGTAGGGCATGCGCGGAATCCAGGAGATGAGGATGTTGAGGAAGATCAAGACGATGTACACGGTGAACAGCGCGCTGACGTAGTCGGCGACGTCGCCGCGGGTGAGGGCAAAGAGGATCATCCGCGCATCCTCTCCAAAGAGGCTCGAACCGCCGCCTCGAACGCCTCCCTAACGCCCTCCCGATCCAGCGCCTCCAACCCCGCCTCAGTGCTCCCTCCAGGAGATGCCACAGCCTTGCGCACATCGGCGGGATATCGCAAGCGCAACAGCTCGGCGGTCCCGGCGGTCGTCTCGACCACCAACTCGCGTGCCAGCTCCGCGTCAAGGCCGTCCTTAGCCCCCGCATCGGCGATCGCCTCAACGGCGAGCGCCAGGTATGCGGGCGCGCACCCCATAACCGCGGTGGCGGCATCGAACTCCTCGTCGGGCAGCTCCACGACATGCCCAAGCACTCCAAGCATCTCCCTAACCTCAGCATCTCCACCGCCGGCAACGCAAAGCACACCCTTCCGAACCTCAACTCCCACATTCGGCATAACCCGAATGACATCAGCATCGGGGAACGCTGCAGAAACCTTCTCCAGCGAAGTAGCCCCAAGCAGCGAAACCACAACGGACGCCCCTTGAAGCTCTCCCGCCACCTGCTTCAGCATCGCCGGCTTCACGGCAAGCACGACAACGTCAGCAGCCTCCGCCAGCTCCTGGTTCGACCCAAGGGCTTCACCCCCAACCACCTGGGCCAACTCTCTAGCCCGGCCGGATCCGGAATCCGTGAACAGCATTCGCTCGACGCAACCGGCCCAACCCCGCGCCATAGCGGCGGCCATGCTCCCGGAACCGGCGAATCCGACGATCACCGCCGGGAGACTAGTCGGATTAGGACTGGTTGAAGAACCCCTTGTCGATCAACCGAGCCTTCTCCTCGGCCGAAACCTCGACGTTGCGAGGTGTCAGCAGGAAAACCTTCTCGGCGATCCGCTGCATCCCACCGTCCATCGCATAGGTCAGCCCCGAGGCGAAGTCGATCAACCGCTTCGACAACTCATGATCCGTCGTCTGCAGGTTGAGGATGACCGGCACCGACCGCTTGAACTGGTCGGCGACCTGCTGGGCGTCGTTGAAGTTGCGGGGGATGACGAGGTGGACCTGGACGTCGGAGCCGCCGTTGCCGACGGGGCGCAGGACGCTGGTGCGAGAGGCCGAAATCGGCTCGTCGTCGGCGAAGATGTCGTCGATCTCGTCGCGGCGGGCGCGGCGGGAGGTCGGCAGGCGACGCACCTGGGCTTGGTCCCCGCGGTCGCCTCGCGCGTCGAACAACTCCTCGGAGCCCGTTTCCGGCTCGAACCCGTCGTCGTATTCGGGCCCGTAGTCGTGATCCTCGGCCAAGCCGAAGTAGACCAGCGCTCTATGCCATGTATCGCGTAAGGCCATGGTTAATCGCGTGTTTCGGCCTCAGAAGGCCGACTCCTTTACGGATTATGCCCAGGGTAGCGCCGATTCACACATACAGCGCGGTGCCGAGGCGGACGATCGTCGCCCCTTCTTCGACCGCGACGCGCCAGTCCTGCGACGTGCCCATCGAAAGGCGTTCCAATTCGTGGCTCGCCGCCAACTCCGCGAGATGAGCGAAATGAGGCCGTGAATCCTCGGGGTCCTCGCTGAACGGCGGCATCGCCATCAAGCCGGACACGCGAACCGGACAGCGCTTGAGGAAGCGGCCCAGTTCCGCGGGCGCGACTCCGCTCTTGCCCTCCTCGCCGGCGATGTTGACTTCGACCAGCACCTCGGTGGACGGCTCGCCATAGCGGCCCAACTGCTCGAGCGCAGAGTCGGTCGCGACGGAGTGGATCAGCCGACAGGCCGGCACCAGCAATCTCACCTTGCGGCTCTGCAGGTTGCCGATGAAATCCCACTCGAAGGAGTCGCCCCAGCGCTCGCGCTTGCGCGCCAGGTCCTGCTGTCGGTTCTCGCCGACCAGCGTTATCCCGGCCTCGAGGAGAGCGCCCATCTCCTCGGTCGGAACGTACTTGGTCGCCGCGAGAACCTCGACCCGATCGCCCGCCACCTCGCGCACCCGCTCCAGGTTGGCGGCGACGCGCGCCGGATCGAGGCCATGGATCAGGCCGGGCATCGCCTAGTCCTCTCCTCGCCGCGCCACTTCCAGGGCCACCGCCAGCTCCTGCTCGCGGCCGGCGGCCTCGCCGTCGAGCTTGCGCCGCAGCGCTTCGCGCAGACCCCGACCCAGCGCGGGCCCCTGGGGGATCCCGGCGGCAATCAAATCTTCGCCATCGACCTCCAGCTCGACCGCGCGCCACTCCTCGATGTAGCGATCGAGCCACTCGGCGCCCAGCGCCCTGGCGAGGACGAGCTCGACCGGGCCGCGCCTGTGCGCGAGCTCGACCGCATCCGACGGCCTTTCCGGGGCCCTATCGGCGAGGTCGGCCTCGCCGCCCACCGGGCCTAGCGCGGCGACGAGGACGGCGCGGTCGCGGTAGGCGATCTCGTTCCAGGGCGGCGATGCGAGCAGCTCGGCGACGCGTGTCGCCAGCTCTACCCCCCCGTCGCGCAGCTCCATTAGCCCCCACTCCGCGAGCAACTCGAAAGCTTGCGGGGCCCGTGGCTCGGCGGCGATCCGAAGCAGCTCCGCCTCGCGGCGGTCCTCGGAGACGGTGCTCAGGTCGGCCGCGCGCAGTAGCTGCTCGGTTCGGGGCTCCGGGGCAAAGTCGAAGCGCGCCGCGTAGCGGGCGGCGCGTAACGCCCGAGTCGGGTCGTCGGCGAAGGAGCTCTCGTGCAGCACGCGCAGCACGCCATCTTCGAGGTCGGCGCGGCCGTGGCGAGGATCGATCAACTCCGGCTCGCCTCGCAAGGGAATCGCCATCGCGTTGATCGTGAAATCCCGGCGAGCGAGGTCCTCCTCCAGCTTCGCCGGTCTCACCTCCGGCAACGCCCCTGGCTGCGCGTAAGTCTCCGCCCGAGCCGTCGCGATATCGATCTCGTGCCCGTCCAGGCCGACCTTGGCGGTCGCGAAGCGCTCATGCTCTACCGGGTCGGCGCCAAGACGCGCGGCCAGCGCGCCGGAGTCGCCCTCGACCATCAAGTCGATGTCTGCCCGCCCTCGTCCCAACAGGAGGTCCCGCACGGCGCCGCCGACCAGGTACACCGGCTCCTCGCCCGCGGCCTCGCGCACAGCATCCAACTCGGGGTAGGCCTTCCGCATCGCCTCCCCCAGGTTTACCCCCGGCGCCGCCATTAGAGCCGGACGGGGATGCCGTCGGCGGCGAGGCGCTCCTTCGCCTCGCGCACCCGGTAGGAGCCGTAGTGGAAGATCGAGGCGCAGAGGACCGCGTCGGCGCCCCCGCCGGCGATCGCCTCGCTGAGATGCTCCGGCCTGCCGGCGCCGCCGGAGGCGATCACCGGGACCGAAACGGCATCGGCGACCGCCCGGGTCAGCGCGATGTCATAGCCGTCGTTGGTTCCGTCCCGATCCATGCTGGTCAGCAGGACCTCTCCGGCGCCGCGCTCCACTGCCTCCCGCGCCCAGGCGACCGCGTCTCGCCCGTCGACCTTCTTGCGCCCGCCGTTGACGTAGACGCCCCAGCCGTCGTCCTCCCGTCTGGCGTCGATCGCGATCACGACGCACTGCGCGCCGAAGTGGTCGGCCAGCTCGGTCAAAAGCTCCGGCCGGGCGAGCGCGGCGGAGTTGACCGAGACCTTGTCGGCCCCGGCGTCGAGCACCGCCTGCGCATCCTCCACGGAGCGGATGCCGCCCCCGATAGTGAACGGGATGAAGACGTTGTCGGCGGTGCGGCGCGCCAGCTCGACGATCGTCTCGCGCTTCTCGTGCGAGGCGGTGATGTCGAGGAAGACCAGCTCGTCGGCGCCCTCGGCGTCATACCGCTCCGCCAACTCCACCGGATCGCCCGCATCGCGCAGCCCGACGAAGTTGGTGCCCTTGACTACGCGGCCGGCGTCGACGTCCAAGCAGGGGATGACGCGCTTCAGAACCATTGACTCAGGCTAAGGCAGCAATTGCCTCAGCGACTGTGAACTTGCTTTCGTAGAGGGCGCGACCGACGATTGCGCCCTCAACGTTTGGCGGTGCTTCGTGCGCTAGGGCTTTGAGGTGCACCAGCTCTCCTACCCCACCCGAGGCAATTACCTGAGCCTCAGTCGCGGTGGCGATCCGATTCAGCTCGCCAAGCGCCGGCCCCTCCATGGTCCCATCGACTTCGATCGCGGTGCAGAGGAAGCGGGCTACCCCTCTCTCGCTCAACGCCGCGATGGCGTCGACGACCTCCACCCCACCCACTTCTGTCCACCCGGCCAGCGCGACTTTGCCATCTCGGGCGTCTACCGACACGACCACGCGTTCTCGATGCTTCTTCAGCGTTTCTCCGAGAAATTCCGGATGCCGCAGCGCCGCAGTCCCGATGACCACCCGCTCAGCGCCGGCGTCGAGCACCGCCGCGACCGACTCGGCATCGCGCAGGCCCCCGCCGACCTGGATCGGGCACTCGACTGCCGCCGCGATACGCTGCACCGCTTCCAGGTTCTGCGGCGCTCCGGCCTTCGCCCCGTCGAGATCCACTACATGTAGGAACTCGGCCCCATCCTTAGCCCAGCGCACCGCCGCATCGACCGGGTCCGCGTCATAGGCGGTCTCCTGCTCGTAATCGCCCTGGAACAGCCGCACGGCGTGTCCGCCGCGGATGTCTATGGCCGGGTAGAGGATCACGCCGGCACGGAGGCGCAGACCCCGGCGAAGTTGGAGAGCAGCCGCAGGCCCGCGGCGCTCGACTTCTCGGGGTGGAACTGGACGCCGAAGACGTTGTCGCGCTCGGCGGCGCAGGCGAAGCGGGCGCCGTAGGCGGCGGTGCCGAGCAGATCGCCGGTCTCGGGACGCGGCGCGAAGGAGTGAACGAAATAGAAGGGCGTCTCGGTGTCGATTCCTTCGGTGAGGCGGGAGCCGTGCTCCCAGCGCACCGGCGACCAGCCGATGTGCGGGACCTTGAGGCCATCGGCGTCCAACTCCGCCACCCCTCCCGGCAGCAGGCCGAGCCCCGCGGCTCCATCCAGTTCGGTGGTCGAGTCGAAGAGAAGCTGCAGGCCGAGGCAGATACCGAGAATCGGCACGCCGGCATCACGCCTCTCGGCGACCAGCTCGTCAAGGCCCAGCTCGCGGACCCGTGACATTGCTTTCGGGAAAGCCCCGACGCCAGGCAGGATCACCCCGTCGGCGGCGCGCACCTCACTCGCGGCGCTGGTGATCGTCGCGCTCGCGCCGACGTGCTCGAGCGCCTTCTCGACCGAGCGCAGGTTGCCCATCCCGTAGTCGAGGATCGCGATGCGCGCACTCATTCGCTCAATGTCCCCTTGGTCGACGGCACGCCGCTCTCCTCAGGGTCGATCGACACCGCCACGCGCAGCGCGCGCGCGAACGCCTTGAAGGCCGCCTCGATCATGTGGTGTGCGTTGGTGCCCTCGCGAACCGTGACGTGCAGGGTCAGCTTGGCGCTGTTGGCGACGGCGCGGAAGAACTCCTCCGCCAGCTCGGTGTCGAATCCGGCGATCGATGTAGCGGGAAGGTCGGCGTCGAAGACGCAGAAGGGCCGGCCGGAGATGTCGATCGCGCACTCGGCGAGGGACTCGTCCATTGGCACCAGAGCCGATCCGTAGCGCCGAATCGCCGCCCGGTCGCCAAGCGCCTCGTCGAGAGCCTGGCCGAGCACGATGCCGACGTCCTCAACCGTGTGGTGGGCGCCGGTCTCCAGATCGCCGCTCGCCTCCACCTTCAGCCCGAGGCGACCGTGCCGGGCCAGCAGGTCCAGCATGTGATCGAGAAAGCCGACCCCGGTCGCGGCGCTCGACTCCCCCCCATCGAGGTCGAGCGAAACCGTGATCCGGGTCTCGGCGGTGCTGCGCT
>DATMBX010000061.1:0-11372 GCA_035558955.1 Solirubrobacterales bacterium
TGCGTTCGATGTCGCTGTTGTTGCGCCGCAGCTGGATCACCGCGACGTGGGCGATCGTGAACGACAGCATCGCGCCGAACGAGTACATCGTCGCCAGGAAGTCGGTCTTCCCCGGCAGGATCGTGAGCGCCGCGATCGCCGAGAAGGCGAGGATCGCGATGTACGGCGTGTGAAATCGCGGGTGGACCTGGCGCAGCCGCTCGGGCAGCTGGCGGTGCTGGCCCATCGAGTAGGTCAGACGGGAGACGCCGATCAGACCGGCGTTTGTCGCGATCAGCAGAATCACGGCAGCGAGGATGCCAACGTAGAAGCGCAGCGCGTCGGTCATCCCCGCGCCCAGCCCCAGGTTCTCGACGATGCCGAGGATCGGGTCGTTGGCGAACTCGGTGCCGAGCGCCGTGGTGAACTCGCCGGCCGCGCTCTCGGTGACGGGCATCGCCGAGAGCGCCACCACCGGGATCAGCAGATAGAGAGCGAGCACCGCGATCACGGTGAGGCCGACGCTGCGCGGGATCGTCCGCGAGGCGTCCTTTGCCTCCTCTGCCATGTTGGAGATCGTCTCGATCCCGGTGTAGGCGATCATCCCGACCGCGATGCCCAGGGCGAAGTCGCTCCATGTTGGCGCCACGCCGAGCTGGACGTTGCTGGTGAGGATCTCCGGGCTGAGCACCAGGAACAGTCCGATCCCGACCAGCACCACCTGGGTGGCGAGGTCGGCGATCGCGAGGACGAGGTTGAGTTTCGCCGACTCCTGAGAGCCGCGGATATTGAGCAGCGCCAGGGCGCCGATCAGCACGGCGCCGCCGATGATGTCCCCGGGCGCGTGGCCGAGCGGCTCCCAGAAGACCGCCAGATAGTGGGGCACGAAATAGGCCGAGATCGCGACCGTGATCGTGTAGTTGAGCATCTGCCCCCAGGCGGCGATGAAGCTGACCAGCTCGTTGAAGGCGTGGCGGGCGAAGCTGGAGGAGCCGCCGGCTTCGGGGAACATCACGGTCGCCTCCGCGTAGGTGGCGGCGGTGGCGGCGAAGATCAGGCCGGAGATGACGAAGGCGATCGGGGTCAGGCCGAGCGCGAAGGCGGCGGTGACGCCGAGGGCGTAGTAGATCGAGGAGCCGACGTTGCCGTAGGCGGCGGAGAACAGCGCGCCGACCCCGTGAACGCGGCTCAGCGACTCGTCCTTGGGGATTCGCTGAGCCATCTAGACGCTGGTAAGGGCGGGCATCAGCCCGAATATACGGACGCGACCGGTGCTCTCTGCACGTGGGCCCGGCTCAACGCGTCCGGCGCGGCGCAACCGCAGAGGGTGAGGGTCAGTTCCAGCTCGTCGCGCAGCAGCTCCAGCACCCGGCGAGCGCCTTCCTCGCCGCCCGCGGCCAGCCCCCAGAGCGCGGGCCGGCCGATCAGGACCGCATCGGCGCCCAGAGCCAGGGCGATCGCTATGTCGGTGCCACGACGGATGCCGCCGTCGACGAGCACGGTCGCGCGACCCTGCACCGCATCCACCACTTCAGGCAGCGCGTCAGCGGTGGCGAGCACACAATCGAGTTGGCGCCCACCGTGGTTGGAGACCACGACCCCGGCGGCCCCGTGCTGGACGGCCAGCTCCGCGTCCTCGGCCGTAAGAATCCCCTTCACCAGAACCGGCAAGTCGCATTCCGAAGCCAGCCTCTCCAAGTCCCGCCAGCTCAGCGTCGGATCCATAAGGGCGAAGGTCTCCTCGATCGTCACCTCCCGATCGACGCCCAGCGCAGCTCTCACACTGGGCACGCCGAGGCCCTCGGGAATGCTGAAGCCGGTCCGCAGGTCGCGCTCCCGCCGCCCACCCCGCGGCGCATCGACGGTGACGACGATCGCCTCGAAGCCGGACCCGACCGCCTCGTCCATCAGCGCCCGCGTCACTCCCTCATCCCGGAAGCAGTAGAGCTGGAACCAGCGCCGCCCATCCGGGGCCGCAGCGGCAACCTCGCCAGGCCGCGTCGTCGCCAGAGTCGAAAGACACATCACGGTGCCCGCCGCAGCAGCCGCCCGAGCCATCCCAACCTCCCCATCGGTATCCACAAGTCGCTGGTAGGCAACCGGAGCGACCAGCACGGGCATAGAAACCTCAGCGCCAAGCACCTCCACGCCGGTCCGCACTTCTTCAACGCCGGCCAGCATCCGAGGCCGCAACCGCCAACGCCGCCAAGCAGCGACGTTGTCCCCAAGCGTCACCTCATCGCAAGCCCCACCGGCGAAATAGCCAAGCACCCCAGCGTCCAGTTTCTCAGCGGCGATGCGCTCAAAGTCCGCGATGTTGATCGGCTCACCAGTCACCGCGGCGACCCTAGACCACAACAGACAAAGGGGAGAACTCCCTGCTGTGTCCCCTTTATGCCGGTATGCGGCATAAAGGGGACACAGCAGATTGGCGGGTTGTGCGGAATGCGACATGTCAGCATGGGGTGGTATCCACCCGTCAGCTCCTGGAGGCCGGTTTGACGCCTTCGGGTATCGCCCGACGCGCGCAGGCTGGGCGACTACACAGAATCCATCGCAACGTCTACGCACTGGGCCATGCGCAACTTGCCTTCGAGAGCAGGTGGATGGCGGCAGTACTTGCCTGTAAGCGAACTACGCAAAGCGGCCAGCCGAACCGAGACGACGTTCCTGGGCGCGAGACATATGCCGTCCTCGATTACTGGGGCGCCGCGCTGAGTCATCGCAGCGCGGCGGCGCTCTGGCAGTTACTTCCACCGAAAGACGGCTTCATATGCGTCTCAGTGTCGGGAGTCGGTGGAAAGAAGCCACATAGCGGCGTTCACGTCCATCGATCGAGGACGCTGTGGCCCGATTTCGTAACCAGCCAGCGAGGCATCCCCGTCACAAATCCCCAGAGGACGATCGAGGATCTGCTCAGGGCCGCTCGTACAAGAGGGTGCCCCGCGGCGATTCCCGCCTGGGAGTTGCGGCGAGCTATCCGACAGGCGGAAGTGCTGGGCCTTCCCACCGGCGCAGAGAGCCTGACCGAGCGCACCCGCAGTGACCTGGAGCTGCTCTTTCTCCGCCTCTGCCGCCGTCACGAACTTCCCCGTCCAGAGGTCAACGTCAAAGTCGGCTCGATAGAGGTGGACTTCCTGTGGCGGGAGCAACGAGTCGTCGTGGAAACGGACGGCTACAGATACCACCGAGGCAAGGTCGCATCCGAAGATGATTACGCCCGTGACTTCAAGCTACGAGAGCTCGGCTATGAAGTCATCCGGCTATCCGACGAACAGGTCACCAGCGATCCAAAGCGAATCGCCAGGATCATCCGTCAAACCTTGGCTTCTTGAAGGGGGCCAGGGTGTCCCTCCGGCGCAGCGGCGTCCTGTTTTCCGTCCCACCAACCCTCGCGGACAGCCGCAGGCGTCTGTGACGGAAAACCCAGCAAGCGGGAGGGACACCCTGGCCCCTCCCGCTTTGCGTTGGCTTAGAAGTGGACTATGGGGATGATGAGGATGGCCACGATATTCGCGACCTTGATCATTGGGTTGATCGCCGGGCCGGCGGTGTCCTTGTAGGGATCGCCAACCGTGTCGCCGGTTACCGAGGCGGCGTGGGCTTCTGAGCCTTTGCCGCCGTAGGCGCCGTCCTCGATCAGCTTCTTCGCGTTGTCCCAGGCGCCGCCACCGGCGGTCATCGAGATCGCGGCGAAGAGGCCGACGACGATGACGCCGATCAGCAGGCCGCCGAGCGCGTCGACGCTGAGCAGGCCGACGATGACGGGAATCGTGATCGGAATCAGCGAAGGAAGGATCATCTCCTTCTGCGCCGCCGCGGTGACGATGGCGACGGTTTTGCCGTACTCCGGCTTCTCTGTGCCTTCCATGATCCCGGGGTGCTCACGGAACTGTTTGCGAACCTCCTCGACCACCTGGCCGCCGGCACGGCCGACCGCCTCGATCGCCAGCGCGGCGAACAGGTAGACCATCATGCCGCCGATGATCAGCCCGATCAGCACGTCGGGGCTGGTCAGGTTGAAGAGGCCGTTGAGGTCGAACCCGGCCGGCGCCTCGTCGCCCAGCTCGCTCTTGAACGCCGCGAACAGCACCAGCGCCGCAAGGGCGGCGGAGCCGATCGCGTATCCCTTGGTGACCGCCTTGGTCGTGTTTCCGACCGCGTCGAGCGGGTCGGTCACGTTGCGCACGTCCTCGGGCAGGTCCGCCATCTCGGCGATGCCGCCGGCGTTGTCGGTGATCGGCCCGAAGGCGTCCATTGCGACGATCAGTCCGGTCAGCGAGAGCTGCGCCATGACGGCGACGCCGATGCCGTAGATGCCGGCCAGGTCGTTGGCCGCGAGGATCGCCAGGGCGATGACCAGAGCCGGAGCCGCGGTCGACTGGAAGCCCTGCGCCAGCCCCTGAATGATGTTGGTCGCGTGACCCGTCTGCGACGCCTCGGCGATCGTCCTGACCGGGCGCCGGCGAGTCGAGGTGTAGTAGTCGGTGATGACGAAGAGGAAGGCGGTTACCGCGACGCCGATCACGGCGCAGAGCCAGAGGTCGGTGACGGTGACCGTGTCAGCCGCGGCGCTGAGTCCGAACTGCACCGCGTCGCTCATCAGCCATTCGGTGATCGGGTAGAAGGCCGCGATTGAGAGGATCCCGGAGACGATCAGGCCCTGATAGAGCGCGCCCTCGACCCGGTCGGATTTGGTCCGCACCGCGAGAGCCCCGACGATCGAGGCGAGAATCGCGACCCCGCCGATCACCAGCGGGAAGATCGCCACCTCGCGGAGGTAGTCGCCGCCGGCGCCGGTGAAGGTCAGCACGCCGAGCAGCATCACGGCGACGGAGGTGACCGCGTAGGTCTCGAAGAGGTCCGCGGCCATGCCGGCGCAGTCGCCGACGTTGTCGCCGACGTTGTCGGCGATCACGGCCGGGTTGCGGGGATCGTCTTCGGGGATCCCCGCCTCGACCTTGCCGACCAAGTCGGCGCCGACGTCGGCGGCCTTGGTGAAGATGCCGCCGCCCAGCCGGGCGAAGACGGAGATCAGCGAGCCGCCGAAGCCAAGTCCGATCAGCGCGTCGACGGCTTCCTTGTCGGTGTGGTCGGTGAGGATGAGGACGCCGTAGTAGCCGGCGACCCCGAGCAGGGCTAGGCCGACGACCAAAAGGCCGGTAACCGAGCCGCCCTTGAAGGCGACGTCGAGAGCCGGCGGCACACCGCCGCGGGCGGCCTCGGCGACGCGAGCGTTGGCCCGCACCGAGAGGTTCATCCCGATGAACCCGGTGGCGCCGGAGAGGACGCCGCCGATCACGAAGCCGATCGCGGGCAGGACGTCGCCCTGGACGATCCAGAGCAGGATCGCGAGCGGCACCGCAACGACGGCGATGATCGCGTACTGGCGGCGCAGGTAGGCGCTGGCGCCTTCCTGCACGGCCCCCGAAATCTCCTGCATGCGTTCATTGCCCGGCGACTTCGAAAGCAGGCGCTGGGTGATGATGAGTCCGTACACAACCGCCGCCCCGGCGCAGACAAGCGCGACGACGACTCCGTAATCGGTCAAGAAACTGGTCAAGTTAGTCCTCCGGCTGGTTTTAGCGGCGCGGGAGTCTATCTATGAGCGCGGCGCAAGCGCAGTGCCACTGTTGATGCCGTTTACGCGGCCTGCTTGGCGGCGGTGTAGGTGCGCCTCGTCTCCCTTACGGCGTCCCTGTAGACATCCTCGATCGACACCCCGTTGTCGATCGCCTCGCGCGCCCGTTGAGCGCCGTTTCGCTCCGGCAACTCCACGTCGATTCCCAGACGCGCGCGGGCCGGCTCCGTCCAGGCAAGGACCTCCTCCAGCGCCTCCCGCGCCTCGACCACGGCGCCCCGCCGGAAGTCGATCAGTCTGCCGCTCATCCCATAGCGAATCGCCCGCCAGAGGTTCTCCTCGATCTCCCGGTCGAGCAGCGGCCGCCCGACCCCGTCGTAGCCGTGCTCGTCGTACTCCATCGCCGTCTGCGCGATGCAGGCCGCGATCAGCCCGGCCAGGGCGAAGGACTCGTCCCCCCTGGTCTGCGCGTCGCAGATCCGTACCTCGACCGTGCCGAAATGGTGGTGCGGGCGTACGCTCCACCAGAGTTGGGTCGACTCGACGATCGTCCCCGTCCGCTCCAGCATCCCGACGAAATCGGCGTAGGTCCTCCAGTCGACGAAGGGGCTGGGGATGCCACAGCGCGGGAAGGTGCGGGTGAAGATCTCCGTGCGCACCGTGTGCAGCCCGGTGTCGCGGCGGTCGAGGAAGGGCGAGTTGGCGGAGACGGCCAGCAGCAGGGGGAGCAGCTCCCGCATCCAGTCGCAGACGGCGATCGCCCGATCGGCGCCGCGGACACCCATGTGGACGTGCATGCTCCAGGTGTTGTTGCGCTGAGCGACCCAGCCGAGCTCGTGCTGGAGCCGCCGGTAGTGCGGCGTGTCGATGATCCGCTGGTCCAGGTAGTCGGCCCAGGGGTGCGTGCCGGTCGCGCCAAGCGCCAGCCCCATCCCGTCGACCAACTCGAAGAGCCGCACGCGCCGTTCGCGCTGCTTGTCCACCGCCTCGGAGAAGCGGCCCGAACGCCCCGAGCGAATCTCGATCTCCGAGGCGATCAGCTCGCCGGCCGCCGACTCGGCCAGCACCTCGTCGGCCTGACAAGCGGAATAGACGTCCTCGAAGCGGTGCTCCAGTTCCAGCGTTCCTGGGTCGAGGATCGCGAACTCCTCCTCCAGCCCGATCGTGAAGTCGGTGGAGGTCTCGAATCTCTCCCGAACGAGGTCCAGGTCCAGGGACAAAGCTCAGGCCAAGTAGAAGTAGAGCGCGTAGAGGAGGTCGACGGCCGGGCTGGACGCGTGCACCGTCACCTCCGGCGGCACCTGAAGCAGTTGCTCTGAGTAGTTGAAGATGATCTTGACGCCGGCCTCGACGAGTCGGTCGGCGACGGCCTGGGCTGCCCCGGCGGGAACGGCGAGGACCCCGACGACGATCTCGTCCTCGGCGACAACCGATTCGAGCTCGCCGAAATCGCGCACCGCAAGTTCGCCGACCTGTGTGCCGACGACGGACGGGTCGACGTCGAACATGGCGACGATCTGAAAGCCGTGGTCGGCGAAGATGTCGGAGCTGGCGATTGCCTGACCGAGGTTGCCGGCGCCGAAGAGGGCGATGTTGTGCTGGCCCGAGGTACGGAGGATCTTGCGGATCTCCGAAACCAGCGATTCGACGTTGTAGCCGACGCCGCGCTTGCCGAACTTGCCGAAGCCGGAGAGGTCGCGCCGAATCTGGGTCGGGTTGATGTGCGTGTACTCGGACAGCTCCTGCGAGGAGATCGTCTCCCGCCCCATCTTCCGCGCCTGGGTGAGCACCTGCAGGTAGCGCGACAGGCGCGCCGCGACGCCGAGCGAGAGACGCTCGCCGTCGACTAGCAGCCCGTTCCCCACTTCACGATCCTCGGTGATCTCCATGCGCCCCCACAGTATCGAGCCTCGCCCGCAGGCCGGCTTCGTCGAGGATCAGCTCGGAGACGACGACGCCGTCGACCTCGACCACCGGGATGCGCTCGAGGTGGCGCCGCAGCAGCAACTCGTCGCTCTCGATGTCCACCTCGTGCAGGCCGAAGCGGTAGCCCTCGCCGTGCAGGGCGACGATCCGCTCGATCGCCTTCTCGCAGAGGTGGCAGCCGGGCCGGGAGTAGACGACGATCTCGCTCACGCCGCGGCGATCGCCTCGCCGGTGGCAAAAGCGTCGTAGGAGAGATAGTCGGGGTAGGGAATCGAGGGCGCGAAGCGGGAGGCCGAGCCGATCATCGCCGCGTTGTCGGTGCAGAGCTCGAGCGGCACCAGCTTCAAGCGCAGGCCACGCTCCTCGCACAACGCCGCGACCGCTTCGCGCAGTGGACCGTTGGCGGCGACACCGCCGCCGAGCGCGACCGCCCCCCATTCCCCACGATCCAGGGCCCGCTCGAGCTTGGCGGTCAGCTGCCCTACCGCCGCCGCCTGGAAACCCGCGGCGAGGTCGGCGCGGCGCTCCGCCACCCCGTCCGGCCCCAGCTCACGACAGCGATAGGCCAGCGCGGTCTTCAGGCCGCTGAAGCTGAAGTCAAGGCCAGGGTCACGAGCCATCGCCACGGGCATCTCGAAGGCGGTCGGGTCTCCCTCCTCGGCCAGCCGCTGCAGGGCGGGGCCGCCGGGGAAGCCGAGGCCCAGCATCCGCGCCACCTTGTCGAAAGCCTCGCCCGCGGCGTCGTCCAGAGTCTGGCCGAGGACCTCATGGCCCTCGTGGTCGCGAACCCCGGCCAGCAGGGTGTGCCCACCGCTCGCAAGCAGGCAAAGGAAGGGCGGCTCCAGCGGCTCGGGCTCAAGGAAGTTGGCGGCGACGTGGCCCTGCAGGTGATCGACAGGGACCAGCGGCAGCCGTCGGGAGGCGGCGATTGCCTTCGCCGTGCTGACCCCGACCAGGAGGGCTCCGATCAGGCCTGGCCCGACGGTGACGGCGACCGCCTCGATCTCATCGAGCGAGGCGCCCGCCTCGGACAAAGCCGCGTCGACCACCGGCGTCGCCAGCTCCAGGTGCCGCCGGGACGCAACCTCCGGCACGACTCCGCCGAAGCTCTCGTGATCGGCCTGGGAGGAGATCACGTTGGAGAGGATCCGCGGCCCCTCGAGGATCGCGGCGCAAGTGTCGTCGCAGGACGTTTCGACCGCCAGGATCAAAGCGTCAGTCCAACCACATGATCAGCGCGTCCTCGCCGTTGTCGTGGTAGTAGCGGGGTCGGACTCCGGCGGAGCGAAAGCCGAAGCGCTCATACATAGCGATCGCCTGGCCGTTGGACACGCGGACCTCGAGGGTGAAGGGAAGCTCGCCCCGCGCCTCCTCGAATAGGCGGGAGATCAGCCGCCCCGCGACCCCCGAGCGGCGCCGCTCGGGGGCCACCGCGACGTTCATCAGGTGCCAGACCTGGTCGTAGCGGGAGCAGACGAGATAGCCGAGCAGCTCGTCGCCGGCAGTCGCCGCGAGACAGATCCCGGACGGCTTCGACAACTCCAGCACGAACATCGCCAGCGACCATGGGGTCGGAAAGGAGCGGCGCTCGATCGCGATCACGGCGGGCAGGTCGCTGTAGGCAAGCCGCCGCACCCGAATCTCCCGGGCTACCTCACTTGGCTCTTTGGAAAGAATCTCGCTCACGCCACCGCTCTGCGTCCGGGGGCCTCAGGTAGATCGGAGCTGGACCGCCGTCGCCCGTATTCCCGACCGCCGCCGCGACGGCGCAGACGTGTCGCGCGGCAACTCGGTGCACGGGATCGGCGTCGTAAGGGACCTCGACACCGCGCCCGACCAGCTCATCGCGAAATCGTACCGCCCCCGATCCGGCGGCCAGCGGGGAAGCGGGGAGTGCCGCAGCGCGCTCGGCGAGGTCCGCCGGCGGCAGAACCGACGGCTCCCAAAGACGCTCCCCGCCGGGCGAGTAGAGCGCCGCGAACACCTCGCCGCGGCGAGCGTCCAGCACGGCGAGGACGGTTCTCTCGCCGCCTCTCTCGCGAATCCCATGCCCAAGGGCGTCGAGCGTGCATGCGCCGGCCACCGGCAAGTCCAGGCTGGAGCCGAGCGCCCGGGCGGTGGCGATGGCGATCCGCAACCCGGTGAACGACCCCGGGCCCAATCCGACCGCGATCCGGTCAACCCCCGTCCAGCCCCCGGCGGCCGCGGCGGCCTTCTCCACGGCCTCGAGCAGTCCGGTGGCGTGCCGTGGCCGCCCGCCGGGCACGGGACCAAGCTGCGACTCGAACAGAACCTGGCCGCCGCGCACGGCGCAGACGGAGGTGTCGTCGGTCGCCGTGTCGAAGCCGAGCACGACCGGCTCGGACGCGCCGCTAACCGGTGACGTTGAAGACGAAGAGGCCGACTTTTTTGCCCTCGACAAACCAGCTCACTCTATGTCTGCCCGGAATGTTGGAGGTGATTCTGTTGACATAGAGCACCCCCTTGATCGCCTGTTGGCGATTCGCGCAGAGGTTTCTCCCGTCGGGGAACCGGACACAGACCTTGTAATACACACACAGGACCGGGTTCCCCTGAGGGTCGAGGCAGGACACACCGCGGTTGGAGCGGAAGAAAGCGCCCTTCTTGCTCTGCTTCGGGCAGGAGTGCGACGGTTTCGCGTTCTGTGAGACGCCGCAGCCGACGTAGTGCTTATACGCGGCCGCCCCGGCGCCGGCGGGCACGACAGCGGCCAGCAGCGCGGCCACCGAGAGCACTGCCGCAAGCGTCTTCAGTCCCCTCATACAGCGTTTCCTTCCCCCATGGTCAAGTTAGTGTTGATGCTACAACCCCCTCGAAAGGAGAACTCCGTGAGGAGATTCAAACACCGTACGGCGCCGATAGTTGTCGTATTGGCCATTGCCGCCGGCGGCGCCGTCTGGGCCGGTTGCGGAGACGACGACAACTCCGACAACGTCAACGACCAGCTCAACAGCGTCACGAACCAAGCCGACGATCTCAAGGAGCAGGCCAGCGAGGCGGTCGACAACGCCCAGGAGCAAGCCAACGAGGCGATCGACAAGGCCGACAAGGAGCTGAACGACGCCGACATCCCCGACAAGGCCCAGGACGCGGTCGACAAGGCCAACAAGGAACTGGACGAGGCGGAAGACCAGGTCAACGACGCCTCCGAGCAGGCTCAGGAGAAGCTGAAGGACTCCGGCTACTAGAACTCGCTGTCGAACTCCACGGCCCGACTGTCTCCACCCGTGTGGCGGAGCCGCACCTCCAGCGCCCGGCGCCCCAGGTGCGGCTCCGCCACCGCGGGCCACTCGACGAAGGCGACGCCCTCGGGGCTGAGGTAGTCGTCCAGCAGGGCGGGGTCCTCGTCCCCCATGCTCTCCAGCCGGTAGAGGTCGAGGTGAGAGATCGGCATGCGGCCGCCCGCGTAGCGCCGGCCGATCGTGAAGGTCGGCGAGGTGACCGGGCCGGTGACGCCGAGGGCGCGGCAGGCGCCGCGGATCAGCGTCGTCTTCCCGGCCCCGATTTCGCCGCTGACCACGACGACGTCGCCGGGACCGAGGCGCTCGGCGATCCTGGCGCCGAGCGCCTCGGTCTCCGCGGCCGAGCGGCTGGCGAATCTCTCCATCTCAGCCGAACAGGTCGAGCTGATCGGCCGGCACCGGCGGCAAGTCCTCCTCCTCAGCCGAAGCTTCCGGCTCGGCGGGCTCTTCGACCGCTCCGGGCAAAGGAGTGGCGAGCAGCTCCGGCAACCGCTCGAAGTCGCCGCGCAGTGTCTCCTTCACCGCCGGAGTGCGCAGCGCGGCCGCCGGGTGGAAGAGAGGCAGCAGGAAGACCGTACGCTGGCCTAGCTCACGCACCTGCGGCGTGCCCCGCACCTTGGTGA
>DATMBX010000062.1:0-7869 GCA_035558955.1 Solirubrobacterales bacterium
TGCTCGAGCAGGTCGGAGAGCAGGTCGTGGGTCATCGGCCGCGGCGTGCTCGCCCCCTGCAGCTTCATTAGGATCGCCGCCGCCTCCGGGTGCCCGATCCAGATCGGCAGGAATCGATTTCCCTCGACCGTCTTCAACAAGACAATCGGCTGCTTGCCGACCATGTCAAAGCTGACGCCGTAGATCTGCATCTGTTGCACGAGTGGGCGATCCTGGATTCGAACCAGGGACCTCGTCCTTATCAGAGACGCGCTCTAACCGACTGAGCTAATCGCCCGAACGGGAGTGGATTCTAGCCGCCAGGGCCAGGGCGTCGTTCAGGTCGTCGAAGCGAATCTCGACCGCTATCTCTTCTCCCCTGGGGCGAACCCTCACCTCGTGGCCGAGGGCGGACTCGAAGCGGTCGGCCGCATCGCGCAGCGCCGCGGCCTCCTCGGGGTCGACCTTCCTGTGATTCCCCCCACTCTTTGGCTGGCCAGCCAGCTTGGCCCTGTTCTCGGTCTCGCGGACCGACCATCCGCCTCTTGCCGCGTCGCGGGCAAGGCGGCGGCGGACATCGTTGCCTCTGGCGCCGAGGAGGGCGCGGCCGTGACCTTCGCTCAACTCGCCCGATTCGAGAAGCTCGATTGCATCGTCAGGAAGATCGAGAAGGCGGATCAAGTTGGAGATCGCCGGGCGGCTGCGACCGACGCGGCGGGCGAGTTCCTCTTTGGAGAGGCCCAGCTCTTCCACCAGGGCGGCGCAGGCGCGTGCCTCGTCGATGGGGTTGAGGTCCTCCCGGACCATGTTCTCGATCAGCGCCACCTGCAGCCGCTCCGCCTGCTCGGAGTCGCGGACGATGGCCGGCACCTTCTCCAGACCCACCTTTCCGGCCGCTCGCCAGCGGCGCTCCCCGGCGATCAACTCGTAGCTGCCGTCGTGCAGGGGGCGGACCAGCAGCGGCTGGACGACGCCGTTCGCCTCGATCGAGGAGGCGAGGCCGGCCAGCGCTTCCTCGTCGAAGGTCTTGCGCGGCTGGTTCGGGTTGGGCTTGATCGTGGCGACCGGCAGCTCGCGCAACTCGCCGGCGTCCTCGACCACACTCTCGGGCAGGATCGCCGCGAGGCCGCGGCCGATTCCCCGCTTCGCCGCGCTAGCCACGCGCGGCGAGCTCCTTGGCAAGGGCGCGGTAGGCGTCGGAGCTCCGCGAGCGGGGGGAGTGCTCGGTCACGGGGAGACCATAGCTGGGGGCCTCGGCGACCCTGACGCTGCGTGGTATGACCGTGTCGAAGACCATGCCGGGGAAGTGTTGGCGCAGCTCGCCCTCGACGTCCTGAGCCAAGCGCGTACGCTCGTCGTGCATAGTGATCAACAGCCCCGACACCTCCAGCGCCGGGTTGAGTTCCCGGCGAATCATTCCCAGCGTCTCGAGGAACTGAACCAAGCCTTCGAGGGCCAGATATTCCGCTTGAACAGGCACGATCACCCGGTCCGTGGCGACCAGGGCGTTGACGCTGACGGGGCCCAGGGAGGGCGGGCAATCGAGCAAGGTGAACGCGAATCGCTCACGCACGGGGCCAAGCCGCTCGCGTAGTCGCGTTTCCGAGCCGTCGATCCTCGGCAACTCAACCGCGGCCCCGGCGAGGTCTCTGTTTGCCGGCACCAACCATAGGTTGTCGGGCCCTCCCGGGCGCGCCGCCTCGGCAACGGAAACGTCGCCGGTAAGGCAATCGTAAGAGGACGGGTGAAGATTTCGGTCGTGGCCGAGGGCAACCGTCGCATTGCACTGAGGATCGAGGTCTACCAGCAAAGTCTGAGCGGCCGATCCAGCTATGCAGGCGGCGAGGTTTACGGCTGTGGTCGTCTTCCCGACTCCACCCTTCTGGTTCGCGATCGCGTAGACGAGGCCCATGCAGCGGGCAGCCTAGTCGGACCCTCAGCCGCGGGGGCGCTTCTTGGCGACGCCCGGACGGCGCGGAAGATCGCCTGGGGTGGGACCGAGCTTGCGGATGACGTGGAGGTGACGATGTTCGCTGCCTGCCCTGGGACCGACAGCGAGAATTCGATCCGGCGCCATCGCCAACTGATCTGCCGCCCTACCCAGCTGCTGTTCTTCCTCTTCGTCGCGCTTGCCCTTCCAGGCGATAAGGACTCCGCCTTCGCGCAGCAGGGGGGATGCCAGCTCGGCGAGAGTCGAGAGGCGACCCACCGCTCGAGCCGTCACTGCTTCGTAAGCCCCCCGCCCTTCCCCCGCCGCCAGCTCCTCCGAGCGGGCATCGATCACGCGGGCGTTTGAGATGCCGGAAGCCTCGATCGCTCGGCGCATGAAGTCGCACTTGCGGCCGATCGACTCGACAAGGTCGACCTGAGCTTTAGGTAGAGCTACGGCCAAGGCGAGGCCTGGAAAGCCAGCCCCAGAGCCGATATCGGCGATTCTGGTCGCTTCGCCCAACTCCGAGACCTCGAGGCCGGTGAGACTGTCGTCGACGTGCACCCGCCAGGCACGCTCGTCCACAATCGAACTGACCGAAGCTCGCTCTCTTGCAAGCAAGTCGAGGATGGTCCGTAGCGCCTCCCGCTGCGAGGGCCTCATCCCTACTCGGAGACCAGCGGGGCGACCACGACGCAGCGACGCGGCTCGTCGCCCTCGCTGTAGGTCTCGACCCCGGAGCGGTCTTTGAGGCGCTCGTGCACCACTCGCCGCTCCTGGGCGGACATCGGATCCATCTCGACGGAGTGGCCGGCGCTCAAAGCCTGCTCGGCGGCGCGATCCGCCCGAGCCTCCAGCGTCTCCCGCCGCCGCTCCCGATATCCGGCGGCATCGACGACAACCCGCTTGCGCTCCCGCATCCCCCTGAAAGCCGCCTGATAGGCAAGAAGCTGGATCGCGTCGATCGTCTGTCCCCGCTTCCCGATCAGCAACCCGTAATCGTCATCCCCCTCAACCACGGCCTCAATTCGATGATCGTCCTCAGAAACCTCAACCTCCCCATCCAAATCAAGCTCATCAAGGACGCCTTCAACAAGCTCCCGCACGCGCTCCGCGGGTTCCGCGGGCCAGTCGAATTCCTCACTCACGCCCCGCACCCTAAATCAAGCTGCGCAGAAGCGGGGTCGGGGTAGCCCGGCCTCGCCCACTACCGCCGCTTCTTCCGTCTTCTAGGCGGCGGCGGAGGCGGTTTCGAGGCCTTGGCCTCTTCCGGCGTTGGATGAACGGGCGCCGGAACCAGCTTCTGGATCGTGTACTGCTGGCCGATCGTCCAGATGTTGGTCGTGATCCAGTAGAGAATCAGCCCCGCCGGAAAGTTGATGATGATCGGGACGAAGATCAATGGCAGAGCCAAAATCAGCATCCGCTGGTTTTTGTCGGCGGTGACCGTCGACACCAGCCCGGAGAACAGCTGCGTGACGACGTAGATGATCAGCAGGGCGATCAAGACGCCGCCTGTCGCCTTCGCCGTCAGATCGGGGATGAAGAGGAAGCTCTCGCTGCCGGGGATAAGGCCGGCCGCCCAATCGGCGGGGGGCAGCTCGCTGCAGGGCATATCCGTCTGCCCGCAGATGTCGAAGCGAAGGTCGTTCTGGAGGACGTAGAAGAGGGTGAGGAAGATCGGCGCCTGCGCAAGCAGGGGGATGCAGGAGGCGAAGGGGTTGACTCTGTTCTCCTGGTAGAAGCGCATCATCTCCTGCTGCATGCGCTGCCGGTCGTTTCTGAATCTGGCCTGAATCGCTTTCAGCTGGGGCTGCAGCGCCTGCAGCGCGCGCATCCCTTTCAGCGATTTGTAGGTGAGAGGAATCAGCACCGCGCGGGTGGTGACCGTGAGAGCGATGATCGCGCCGCCCCAGCTGAGGCCCAGATCGTTGAAGAAGACGAGGACCGCGTCGCCGGCGTCGACCATGAACTGCGGCACGAGCTGGAAGGCGAGCGGCAGCATCAGCCGTGGACCTCACCGTGGTACTTGGCGGGGTCGATCGGGCCCACTCGCAGCGTAAAGCGGCGCGGCACAGGGTCGAAGCCGCCGTGGCTGAAGGGATTGCAGCGCAGCAGCCGCCAGGAGGCAAGCAGGCCGCCGCGAGCCACGCCGAAGCGGTCGATCGCCTCGACCGCGTAGGCGGAACAGGTCGGCTCGTAGCGGCAGCGCCGGGGACGGGACGGGGAGATCCAGCGCTGGTACGCACGGATCGGCGCCAGGAAGATGCGTTTCACGTGGAACGCCCCCCTGCCAGCGCTTCCTCGATGTTCTTCGTGACTCCCCCTTCGCCCTCCCGCTCGATCAGGTCGCCGATCTCCGGCCGGGCTACCAGGACAAAATCGTGGCCGTCGGGCAAGCGATCGGAAAGTCCCCAGAAGGCCTCGCGCAGCACCCTCTTGGCACGGTTGCGATCCACCGCGCCGCCCACCTTACGACTGGCGGAAACCCCAAGCCTCACCTCGCGCTCGCCTTCTTCCTCATCCCGACGAGGGAAGCTATAGAGGACGAGATAGCGGGTTGCATGCGAGGAACCGTCACGGTAAACGCGATCGAACTCACCGCTGCGGGAGAGCCGACGTCGCTTCGCCGCCATCTAAACAGTGAGGCGCTTCCGACCCTTGCGCCGACGTCGCTTGATGATCGCGCGTCCCGCGCGGGTACTCATCCTGGCGCGAAATCCGTGCGTCTTCGCCCGCTTCCGCTTCTTCGGCTGGTAGGTCCGCTTCATCCGGCCGCGCAGTATACGTAGAAGGAGCCGGGCGAAACGCAAACGATCTTTTCTTCGGCATTTGCGAAGCCCGCCGGAGCGGGCCTTCGAGCCGCCGCTATCGTCGCTCGCTTGTGGACCACGTAGCTGCTCAGGACGATCCGAAGGCCCTCTGGGGCAAAGTACGGGCGCGGCTGCGGGCTTCTGTTCCCGACTCGACCTACAGGCTTTGGCTGGAGCCTCTGGAGCTCGAGGGGGTTCAAGGGGAGACTCTGTTCCTGTCCGCCCCCGAGGGGATTCGCGCTTGGGTTGAGCGAAGGTACTCGTCTCTGATCCGAGAGGCTTTAAACGGCACTGGGCTGCGGGATGTGGGCTTTGGAGCCGTTTCCGATTCCCATGCCGGAGACCCTGGCGACGGGGTCGAATTGAACCCGAGCTACACCTTCGAGCGGTTTGTGATCGGGGACGGGAACCGGATGGCTCATGCCGCCGCCCTGGCTGTGGCCGAGGCGCCGGGGGAGGCCTACAACCCCCTCTTTCTGCACGGGCACCCGGGGTTGGGGAAGACCCACCTCCTGGTCGCGATCGCCAACTACCTGCGCATCAACGCAACGGGACTCAGCGTCCGCTACACCACCGCGGAGTGCTTCACCAACGAGTTCGTCGGCGCCCTGCGCAGCGCCGGCGCCGAGGCATTCAAGAGCCGCTACCGCGACCTCGACGTGCTGCTGATCGACGACGTGCAATTCCTCGAGGGCAAACAGCACACCGAGGAAGAGTTCTTCCACACCTTCAACGCCCTGTACGAGTCTGGCAGCCAGCTCGTCCTCTCCGCCGATCGCCTTCCCAGCGAGCTGGCGGACCTCGAGCAGCGCCTTCGCGACCGCTTCGAGTGGGGGTTGACGGTTGAGGTCGATAAGCCCAACCTCAACACCAGGCTCACCGTCCTTCGACGCTTGGTGCGCGAAGCCGGCGTCGAGATCGCCGATAACCAAGCGCTGGCCGAGCTGGCCGAGCGAGTCGACGCCAACGTCCGTCAGCTCCACGGTGGGCTGACGCGGGCGATCGCCCACGCCTCGCTGATGGCGAAGCCGCTCAGCTCCGAGCTGATCGCGGAGGTGATCCCTACGCCCTCCCGCACACCTCGGCAGACACCGGTCGAGGAGATCCAGCAGCGTGTGGCCACCGCCTTCGGAATCTCCCGCGCAGAGCTGGTCGGCTCCACCCGCGCCGCTACGCCCGTTCGCGCCCGACAGGTGGCGATCTTTCTCACCCGCGAGCTGACCGACCTCTCCCTCCCCCAGATCGGCCGCCTCTACGGGGGCCGGGATCACTCGACCGTGCTCAACTCGGTGCGCCGCGTCGAGGCGGGACTTGCCGAGGACTCGAAGCTCTCCGAGCGGGTCGCCGAGCTTCGATCCGCAATCCACAGGCCCGCCTCCAGCCGCCCCTGACAGCCGACGCCACTGTAAGAATCGTGCCTTCTCCACAGTTCCCTCCACAACCGCCAAACCGCTTTCCGAGGCCGAAACCGTCCTTTCCGCGGCAGTTTCCACAGGCCCTAAACCAACTCAAGAAGGCATTCATCACTTGAAGCTGACCACCAAACGTGAAGAACTCGTCTCCAAGCTCTCGGTCGTTTCCCGGGCCGTTTCAAATCGTGCCGCGACCCAATCCCTCTCCGGGATCCTGATTGCCGCCGGCGGGAACGGAGTCGGGCTGCGTGCCACCGACCTGGAGATGGGATTGGAGACGCGCCTCGACGCCGAGGTCGGCGGAGAAGGCACGGCGCTGCTCCCCGGCCGGCTTCTCTCCGAGATTTCGCGATCGCTGCCCGACGCCACGGTGGAGATCGAAACGCGCGAGTCCGAGCGCGACGTCGAGATCCGTTGCGGCGGATCCAGCTTCCACCTCCGCACCCTGCCCGCCGAGGACTTTCCCAAGTTCCCGGAGGAGGAGGGCGAGCCGCTGAAAATTCCGGCCGCAGCCCTGGCGGCGACCGTCGAAGTGGTCGCGCGCGCCGCTTCCCGCGACGACATGCGGCCGGTCTTGACCGGCGTCCTCGTTTCCGCCAGAGGCAGAGAGATGACGATGGTCGCCACCGACTCCTACCGCCTGGCGGTGAAGCGGACCGAGCTGGACGGCGAGATCGGCGGGGAGCTGGAGGCGAACATCCCCGCCCGGGCGCTGAGAGAGCTGGCGCGGATCCTCGCCGCCGAGGAAGTGGAAGAGGTTTCGGTCGTTCTGCTCCGCAACCAGGCCGTGTTCAAGGCAGGGCCGATCGTCCTCAATACGAGGCTGATCGAAGGCCAGTTCCCCAACTTTCGACAGCTCCTGCCGGAGTCCTACGAACACGATGTGCGCCTTCCGCGCGCGGAATTCCTCGACGTCGCACGCCGGGTCAGCCAGTTGGCGCAGCGAAACGCGCCGCTGCGCCTGGCCTTCGCACCGGGTGAGCTGACCGTCGCGGCCGAGACACCCGACGTCGGCGACGCGAAGGAGACGATGCCCGCCGCCTTCGAGGGAGAGCCGCTGGAGATCGGCTTCAACCCAGAGTTCCTCAAGGAGGGGATCGAGAGCGTCGAGGGCGATGAGGTCGTGCTGCGCCTGATCTCCCCGCTGCGCCCGGGGCTGCTGCAGCCGGTCGAGAACGAGGACTTCCGCTATCTGGTGATGCCCATCCGCCTCAACGTCTGAGGGCGCGGCCGGTGCTGGTCACCGCCGTCGAAGCGAGGCCGCTGCGCAGTCTCGAAGACGTGCGGGTGGAGCCGGGGCCGGGGATCACGAGCCTTGTCGGTCCCAACGGCATCGGCAAGACGAACCTCCTCGAAGCTCTCTACTTCGGGCTCACCGGGCGCTCGTTTCGGACCTCGGACCGGCGCGACCTGATCCCCTTCGGCGCGCCGCTGGCACGGGTGGAGGTCCTCGTCGCCGGCGAGGACGAGACGCGCCGGCGGCTGCTCGCTTCGGTCAGCCGAGCGGAGGGGCGCCGCCATCTGCTCGACGGCAGCCCGGCCGACCCGCCGACCCTGGCCCGCCACCGCCCACCGGTCGCCGTTTTCTCACCCGACCGGCTCACCCTGGTCAAGGGCCCGCCGGCGGAGCGCCGCGCCCACTTGGACCTCTTCGTTTCCGCCCGCTGGCCGTCGCGATCGGAACTACGACAGCGCTACGGCCGGGCTTTGGCTCAGCGCAACGCGCTGCTCTCGC
>DATMBX010000063.1:0-8849 GCA_035558955.1 Solirubrobacterales bacterium
CTATGCGAACTCGGCCGAGCGAACCGCAGCCCTTCCCGGCTGGCTAACCCACTACAACTTCACGCGACGACATGGCTCTCTCGGCCACAAGACGCCCGCGGCTCGGCTCGCCGAGCTGGAACAACGTTCTGGGTAACTACAGCTAGACCCGGCTGGATCTCGTCTGCACGCGTTTGACAGCCATTGCATGTCAAACGCGTGCAGGTCTCAGAGAGCTAAGGCAAGCGGTTCCTCGAGGAGGGTGCGGATGCGGGCCAGGAACTCGGCGCCGTCGGCGCCGTAGAGGATGCGGTGGTCGCAGGCCAGATTGACTCGCATCAGTTGGGCGGTTGCGATCTCGCCGTCGCGGGCGACCGGGCATTCCTTGATCGCCCCGACGGCGAGGATGCCCGCCTGCGGCGGATTGATCACGGCCGAGAAGCTGTCGATCCCGTACATCCCCAGGTTGGAGACGGTGAAGGTGGCGCCGGAGAGCTCTGGCGGGGTGATCTGGCCGTCGCGCACTCTCCGCGCCAGCGCCCGCGACTCCTCGGCGATCTGTCGCAGGCCCTTGCGATCGGCGTCGAAGACGGTGGGAACGACAAGGGCATCCTGGCCGGCGACGGCAATCCCGACGTTGACCCGGGAATAGAGCTCGAAGCGGCCGTCGCGGTAGGCGCCGTTGGCGCGAGGATGCTCGCGCAGCGCCAGCGCGCATGCCTTGACCACCATGTCGTTGAACGACGGGACGACGTCGCCCTCGCCGGCCTCCCCTTTGATCCGCGCCCGAGCCTCCACCGCCCGGCTCATGTCGACCTCGGCCTCCAGATAGAAGTGAGGCGCGGTCGCCTTCGACTCGGCCATCCGCCGAGCGATGGTCGACTGCAGCTTGGTGAGGTCCTGGAAGGAAGTCTGCCCCTTCGCGGTTTCTGGAGCTTCTGAAACTGCAGCGGGTGAGGGGGTGGGAGCAGCGGAAGCCTCCGCTTTCTCCACGTCGGCCTTCACGATCCGACCGCCCGGCCCAGACCCTCGAAGCTCACTTAAATCGAGACCCTTCTCTTTGGCGATGCGCCGGGCAACCGGGGACGCCTTCGGTCGCCCGTCGCCCTCTGGGGTAGTAGGCCCTTTCTCCACCCCCTCTCCCGCGGGTGGCGGGGTAGGGGGGACCTCCCCTGAGGAAGCTTTAGCTACCGGAAGGGGAGGTGGGTCCCCTGCCCCGACAGGACCCGCGGGCGAAGCGCCTGGTCCCTCGCCATCGACCCTCGCAATCGTTGCGCCGATCGGAACCGTTTCGCCCTCCTCCACGACGATCTCAGTCAGCGTCCCCGCCACATCGCTCTCATACGCCATGTTCGCCTTATCCGTCTCAATCTCAACAAGCTCATCTCCCAAGGCGACGTCATCCCCCACGCTTTTCAACCACTGCAGGATCGTCCCCTCCTCCATCGAGTCGGACAGTCGTGGCATGACGATTTCGGGCATCAGATAGATCCTTCCAGCGTCGCAAGCGCCGCCTTCACCACGTGCTCCTCATGCGGAATCGCGGCCTGCTCCAGCCGTTTGGAGTAGGGCATGTGAACGTCGGCGCCGGTCACTCGTTGCACCGGCGCGTCGAGGTGGTCGAAGGCCTGTTCGGTGATCAGGGTCGCCAGGTTGGCGCCGACGCCGCCGTGCGGCCATCCCTCCTCCACGATCACCGCCCGGTTCGTCTTGCGCACAGACTCGAGGATCGTGTCGAGGTCGAGCGGGCGCAGCGTGCGCGGGTCTATCACCTCGGCTTCGACCTTGTGCTCGTGGGCGAGCTGCGTCGCCGCTCTCTCCGCCACCTGCGCCATTTTCAGCACGCCGACGATGGTGACGTCGCCACCCTCGCGGCGCACCGCTGCCTCGCCGAAGCGCAGCACCTCGTCGCCGTCGTCGGCCACCTCCCCGCGCGCCCCATAGAGGCTCTCGTGCTCGATGAAGATCACCGGGTTGTCGTCGCGGATCGCCGCCTTCAGCAGCGCCTTGCCGTCGGCGGGAGTCGAGGGGCAGGCGACCAGAAGCCCCGGCACCTGCAGGTAGAGCGCCTCGAAGCTGTGCGAGTGAGTCGGCCCGAGTTGATGCCCACCGCCGCCGGGCATCCGGATCACCATCGGCACTCGCGCGTGTCCGTTGAACATGTAGGGGATCGCGGCGGCGTGGTTGACGATTTGATCCAGCGCCAGCAGGGAGAAGTTGACCGTCATCAGCTCGACGATCGGCCGCAGCCCGCCCATCGCCGCGCCCACGCCGGTGCCGACGATCGTGTTCTCGGAGATCGGCGTGTCCCGCACCCGCCGCTCGCCGAACTCCTCGAGCAGCCCCTCGGTCACCTTGAACGCCCCCTGGAAGACGCCGACGTCCTCGCCCATCACGAACACCGCTTCGTCGCGTCGCATCTCCTCCGCCATCGCGTCGCGCAGGGCCTCTCGCATCCGCAGCGTCGCCATCAGCCTTCCACCTCCGGCTCCTCGACCTCGCCGGCTACCTCTGGCTCGATGCCCTCCTGGGCGTCGCCCCGCTCGGCGGGGTTGGGGCGCGGCCCCGGCTCGGGCTGCCCGGCGTAAGCGGCGCCCGCCTCCGCCAGCTCGCGCGCGGCGTCGGGCATGCGGTCCTCCTGCTCGCCGCGATGAGGCTGCGGGCTGCGCTCGTCGACGGCGTACCAGCCGGCGGCGCTGTCGAGGACGTAGAGGTTCTCGTAGAGGGTGTCCAGCGCCGGCTCCGGAGAGGCGTCCGCGAACTCGACCGCCTCTCTCACCCTCCCCTCGGCCTTGTCGCGCACCTCCTGCACTTCGCGCTCGCCCAGCACCCCGGCCTCGACGCAGCGCCGGGCGAAGCTCTCGATCGGGTCTTTCTGGCGCCACTCCTCGACCTCCGCTCTCTCGCGGTAGACCTCGGGATCGGCGGCGGAGTGGCCGCGGAAGCGGTAGGTGAAGGCTTCGACGATGGTCGCCCGCTGCTCCTCGCGGGCGCGGCGCACTCCCTCGGCGACGGCGTCGCGCACGGCGATCACGTCCATCCCGTCGATCCGCTCGCCGGGGATCCCGTATCCCTCCGCCTTCTTCGTGAGGTCGGTCTGCGCCGAGTGGCGCTCCACCGAAGTTCCCATCCCATAGAGGTTGTTCTCCACCAGGAAGAAGATGGGGAGCTTCCAGAGCGCCGCCAGGTTCATCGTCTCGCCGAAGTTGCCGGTGTTGGAAGCGCCATCGCCGAACATGCAGACGGTGACCCTGTCCTCGCTCTTGTACTCAGAAGCGAGGGCGAGGCCGGCCGCGATCGGCAGGTTGCCGCCGACGACCCCGTAGCCGCCCATAAAGCGGTTCTCGCGGTCGAAGATGTGCATCGAGCCGCCGCGTCCGCCGCTCGTGCCGTCGACCCGGCCGAACAGTTCCGCCATCACCCGCTTGGGCTCGGTGCCGCGAGCGATCGCGTGGCCATGGGTGCGATACGTCCCGATCAGGTAGTCGTCGTCACGCATCGCTGAGGCGGTGCCGACGATCGTCGCCTCCTCGCCGATCCCCAAGTGCAGGAAGCCGCCCGCTTTGGCCCGCTGGTACTGCCTCCCCGCCTCCTCCTCGAAGCGGCGGATCAGAGTCATCCGCGCGAGCAGTTCGTAACAGGTGGCGGCGTCCGGCAAGTTGGCCATCGAGGCCACCTTAGCTCGCCGCTTCGACCGCTTCCTCGAGTCGGTCGTCACCCCAGAAGACTTCTTCGCCGACGACTATCGCCGGGACGCCGCGCACGCCCAACTCGGCCGCGCGATCGGTCGCTTCGCGCAGGGCGCCCTTGACGACGTCGGTCTCGACGGCTTTCAGCAGCGCTCTGGGGTGAAGCTCGCAGGCGGCGGCGGCCAGCAGCACGTTGTCGGGCTGGGTGAGGTCGCGCCCGGCGGCGAACGCCTGGCGGAAAGCCGCGAGGGAGAAGGAGACCGTGCGGCCTGTCTGCTTGGCGAAGGTGGCGACCCGCATCGCGAACAGGGTGTTGCCGGGCCATGGCTCGGGCCAAACCAGCGGCGGCAGGCCATAGGCGGCGGCACGCCGCTCGACCTCCGCGATCCCCGCTTCGCGCCCGGGCCCGTTCGCCCACGAGTCTCGGTCGAAATGCCTGAACAGCCCGCCCAACAGGATCGGCTGCCACTCCGGCTGCTCCAACCCCGCCTCGGTGAAGACCCCGCTGATCCGCTCCGCGGTCAGGTACGCGTAGGGCGACCCGAGGTCGAAATAGAAGACGGCGCGAGAGGTGTTCATGTCTCGCGATCCTATGGAGTCATCAAAGGCAACGGCTGGCTATTTCCCGATTCGCTCTACCGGCTGACCGGTGATTTCCGCGATCTGCTCAAAGTGCTTGTCGTGGTGCCAGACAGTGGCGCCGGCCCGTTCTGCCGCCGCGGCGATCAGCAGATCGGTCACGGATGGTCCTCGATGCCAGCCGCGCTCGGCGAGACCGGCGAGAACGTCGCGCGCTCGCCGGGAGATCGCCTCCGAAAGGGGTATGAAATCAAGGCTTCCGTAGAGCCTTCGGAGTCGACGGAACTCGTTGCCGTTGCGGGCGACGCGCAGCAACTCAATTGCCAGAGGCCCCGTCATGAGCAGCGCGCCGGCATCGTTTGCATCGGCGATCAGGCCTGCAACCCTTGCCTGGGAGATGCGCGCCCAGGCGCTGGTGTCGGCGAGAACCAGGGTCACCGATTGCTCAGCAGCCAATCGAGAGCGCCGATCGGCAACTCCGGTTCCTTTGCTCGCGCCACTTCTTCGGCGGTGGGAACCGTTAACTCCCCCTTGCGCAGCGCTTCACTCAACTCGCCGCGCCGACGGGAGCGAACCGCCTCCTCCAGAGCGGCGTTGACGGTTTCCTTCAGTGTGCGGGTCCCCAGCGCTTCGGCCGCTGCATCGGACAATCGGCGATCTATATCGATCGAGGTCTTCATGAAGATATCTTGAAACATCCTACCTGTATATCCAGCCTGGATATACAGGTGGCGCGCAATTGCTGAAGAAAGCGAGACGACTCGGTAAAGAAAGGCCTTGCTCAGTGACCGGTGATTCCGCTCAGGCGTGGATCGCCCAGCCATCGACCGCGCGCGCCGCGTCCTGGATCGCCTCGGAGATCGTCGGGTGGGGATGGACGGTGCGGGCCAGCTCCTGGTAGCCGCCCTCCAGCTCCATCGCCGCGACCAGCTCGGCGATCATGTCGCAGGCGCGGTTGCCGACGATGTGGGCGCCGAGGATCTCGCCGTACTTGGCGTCGACGACGAGCTTGACCAGGCCGTCCTTGTCGTCATAGACGGTGGCGCCGCCGACGCCGCCCAGCTTCTGCTTGCCGACCTTGATCTCGTTCCCGGCCTCCTTGGCGGCGGCCTCGGTCAGCCCGACGCTGGCGACCTGCGGGTGGCAGAAGGTCGCTCCGGCGACGAGGCTCTGGTCGACCGGGCGGGTCTCGGCGCCGGCAGCATGCTCGACCGCGACGACGCCCTCCTCGGAGGCCTTGTGGGCGAGTGCCTTCGCATTGACGAGGTCGCCGATCGCGTAGACCTTGGGATTGCTGGTCCGCTGGTATTCGTCGACCTTGACCTTGCCGTTCTCCTCCAGTTCGACCCCGGCCTCGCCCAGTCCCAATCCATCGATGTCGGGGGCGCGGCCGCCGGCGATGCAGAGGTAGTCGACCTCGGCCGAGCTGTCGCCGTAGGTGAACTTGACCGAGCTCTTGCCCGCTTCGACGTTTTCGACCGGCGTCCCGGTGGACACGACGATGCTCTGTTTCTTGAAGGCGCGCTCGACGACGCGGACCACGTCCTTGTCCTCGGCGGGAAGAATCTGATCGAGCATCTCGATCAGCAGCACCTCGGTGCCGAAGCGACCGTAGGCGGAGGCGATCTCACAGCCCGAGGCGCCGGCGCCGACGACGGCGATCTTCTTCGGCTGCTCGGGGAGGGACCAAGCGCCCCAGGTATCGACGACGCGCTCGCCGAACTCCGCGCCCGGGATCGGCAACGCGACCGAGCCGGTGGCCAGGACGACGGCGCCGGCCTCATATACGTCGTCGCCGACCTTGACGTTGCCCTCGGCGGTGAGCGAGCCCTCGCCCTCGATCAGCGCGATCTTATTCTTGTCCCAGAGCATCTTTACCCCGCTGGAGAGCGACTCCGAGACATCTGCCCGGCGCTTGCCCAGCGCCTCCCAGTCGATGGAGACGTCCTTGGAGACCACGCCGAGATCGGCGCTGTCGCGCGCTTCGGTGTAGACCTCCGCCGTGCGCAGCACGGTCTTGGCGGGGATGCAGGCGTAGTTGAGGCATCGCCCGCCCGCCTTGTCACGCTCGACGACCGCGGTTCTCTTGCCGAGCTGGGCGGCGCGGATCGCGGCGACGTACCCACCGGGCCCCCCGCCGATGACGATTACGTCATAAGAATCAGCCACGTCCCGAGCCTATAGAACGGGCTTACTTGCGGGTTGGCATCTGGATCCGTGCCATCGCCTTGACCATGAAGTAGAAGAAGGTGCCGGAGACGGCGAGCAGGCCCAGGGTCGTTGCGATCTGGGCTACCGAGGCTGCCTGCACGGCGAGCCCGAAGACGGCGCTGAAGATGAGGAAGACCAGGATCAGCTGGAAGCCGAGCACCGCCCAGTAGCGGGCGCGCCACATCCCCCAGGCCATCATTCCCATCAGCAAGGCGGGGGCAACCACCTGCGTCACCGGTGGGCGCTCGCCATCGACCTCCACTCCGGCGAGGTAGCCGCCGACGATCGAGACGGCGAGGAGGGCAGACAGGACGGCGCCGATCGTCACCACCAGCGGCCGCTCGCCGTCCGCCAGCGGCTCCAGGGCTTCGCGGGCGGCCTGGTTGCGCTCCTCGGCCCGGGCGTAGCCGCGCTCCATGCGCTCGCGCGGGGAGGCCCCGCCATCGCGCTGCTTGCGCTTCCGCTTGTCCTCAGCCACCGGGCGCCACGTCTCCGATTTCGTCGAACGCCCTCCGCAGCCGCTCGGCGGCCGCCGCCGGATCCTCGGCGTCGCGGATCGCGCGCACCACGCATAGCCGCCGCGCTCCGGCCCCGACCACCTGCTCGGCGTTGGACGAGTCGATGCCGCCGATCGCGAAGAAGGGATGGGCCGCGGTCTCGGCGGCGTGGGAGATCAGCTCCAGCCCGACCCCCGGGCGTCCCTCCTTGGTCGGCGTTTCCCAAATGGGCCCGACGCTCATGTAGTCCACCGGCTCCCCGTTAGCCCCGCCGATCTGCTCCTCGGAGTGCGTGGAGAGTCCGACGATCGCGTCTGGCCCGACGATCTCGCGCACTTGCCGCGCCGGCATGTCGTCCTGCCCGACATGCACCCCGTCGGCTCTGCACGCATAGGCCAGGTCGGGGTCGTCGTTGACGATGAAGAGGGCGCTGTAGGTGTCGCAGAGGCGGCGAAAGGTGAGCCCGGCCAGCTCGACCTCGCGGCGCGGCAGGGACTTGTCGCGCAGCTGGACGATGTCGACGCCGCCGGTCAGCGCCGCCCGCAGCAGCGGTTCGGGGTCCCGGCCGCCGGGCCGCCCATCACAACAGAAGTAGAGCCGCGCGGTGCGCAGCCGCTCGCGGCGCAGCGGGCCTGGGGCTTCCGGGGGAGCGAGGCTCATGGAGTGATTATCGCGACGGGGTACCATCGACGTAACGGGAGTCCGTAAGCCACGGGCTGAGAGGGCGGCTAAGGCGCCGCCGACCGTCTGGACCTGATCCGGGTAATGCCGGCGGAGGCAAGATGACTGAGAAGAGCGGTTACGACGCGATCGTCGTTGGTGCAGGAGCGATCGGCCTTTCGTGCGCCTGGCGCGCGGCGCGGCGCGGCGCCCGAGTTGTCGTGCTCGACCGCGACCGTCCACCCGCGGGGGCAACCCGGGTCGCCGCCGGGATGCTGGCCCCGGTCGGCGAGCTGACCTTCGGCGAGCCGGAGCTGCTGGAGCTGACGCTCGCGGCGGCCGAGCTCTATCCGAGCTTCGTCGCCGAGCTGGAAGCGGCGAGTGGGATGTCGGCCGGGTACGAGCGCCGCGGCGCCCTGCACGTTGCGCTCGACCGCGACGAAGCGGCGGAGTTGCGCCGCATCCACGATCTGCAGCGCAGCCTCGGCCTCGAAGCCGAGTGGCTGCCGCCGCGGCGCTGTCGCGACCTCGAGCCCGGCCTCACGCCTTCCTTCAACGGCGGCGTCCACGCGCCGGGGGAGGCGGCTGTCGATCCGCGCGCGCTTACCGTGGCGTTGCTGGCGGCGCTCGCCGCCGAGGGAGTGGAGGTTCGGACCGGGGTGGAGGTGGCCGCGGCGCTGACGCAGGGCGAGAGCCTTGTCGGGGTGCGCACATCCGAGGGAGATGAGTTGCGCGCCGGCACGACGGTCCTGGCCGCCGGCGCCTGGTCCGGCCAGGCCGAGTGGCTGTCAAAAGAGGCCCGCCCGCCGGTCCGGCCGGTCAAGGGGCAGATCATCGAGCTGCGTACACCCGACGGCGAGCCGCCCTGCGAGCGGATCGTCGCTTCGGAGCGCGTCTACCTTGTGCCCCGCCCCGACGGCCGGCTGATCGCCGGCGCCACCGTCGAGGAGCGCGGTTTCGACACCGCGGTTACCGCGGGCGGCGTTCACGAGCTGTTGCGGGAGGCCTACCGGCTGTTGCCGGACGTGGCGGAGATGGAGCTGGTCGAGGCGGTGGCCGGGCTTCGCCCGGGCACGCCGGACAACCTGCCGCTGATCGGCCCTGGCGCTATGGACGGCCTCGTCCTCGCCACCGGTCACTACCGCAACGGCATCCTGCTGGCGCCGCTCACCGCCGAGCGGGTCGCCGAGACGCTCGCGGGGGTGGCCGCATGAGGATCGAACTGAATGGAGAA
>DATMBX010000064.1:0-6841 GCA_035558955.1 Solirubrobacterales bacterium
CCGCGGGCCGTACGTGTTGAAGATGCGGACGATCCGGATCTCAAGTCCGTGGGCCTGGTGGTAGTTCATGCAGAGCGACTCGGCGACGCGCTTGCCTTCGTCGTAGCACGAGCGCGGGCCGATCGGGTTGACGTGGCCCCAGTAGTCCTCTCTCTGCGGGTGGACCTGGGGGTCGCCGTAGACCTCACTGGTGGAGGCGAGCAGGAAGCGAGCGCGCTTGAACTTGGCGACGCCGAGCATGTGATGGGTGCCGTGGGAGCCGACCTTGAGCGTGTGCAGCGGCAGCCGCAGGTAGTCGATCGGGCTGGCGGGCGAGGCGAGGTGGTAGACGAAGTCGATGTCCTCCGGGATGTCTACTTCGGAGGTGATGTCGATGTTGCGGAAGTCGAATGCCTCGTCGCGGATGTGGGCGATGTTCTCCAGCGACCCCGTCTCCAGGTTGTCGATGCAGATCACCCTGTGCCCCTTGCCGAGCAGGTGCTCGCAGAGGTGGGATCCGAGAAAGCCGGCGCCGCCGGTGACCACACAGGTGCTCATCGCCGGAGAATGCTACCGCCCTCCTATTTCGCTGCGACTTATCCCTGACATGCCGGGATAAGTCGCAGCGGAGCCTAGTCTCGGTGAGGGGATTCGTGCAATTTGCGGGTTTTGGGGCCGGACGGTCGTCCAGGTGGGGGGAGAGAACGCTGAGGCCGTCGGTATACGAGGGCACGTTTGATCGGCGGGGGCAAACCGATAGAGACGAGTGAAGCGGTGGCCGAAGCGGCGCCGGTCGCGAGCGAAGCGGCGCGCAAGCGGGCCGCCGTTGAGCTGATCTCCAAGCACGAGCGCTCCCTCAGACGCACTGCTCGCCGCTACTCGATCTGCGCGGACGATGCCGACGACGCCTACCAGCGGGGACTGGAGATCCTGCTGCGGAAGGCGCCGACCGATGACGTGCGCGAGCTGATCCGCTGGACGACCACGGTCGTCAAGCACGAGGCGCTGAAGGTGCGCCAGTCCCGCGAGCGGACGATCCTGCCCGGCGGCCGGGACGACGACGAGACGCGGGAGGACTGGGTGGCGATGCTCCCTGCCGACGGGGACGGGCCGGCGGCGCTGGTCGAGCGGCGCGAGAAGGTGGCGCGCAGCCGCGAAGCCCTGCAGGCGCTGAAGCCACAGGAGCTGCGGGCGCTGACCCTGCTGGCCGAGGGCTACTCCTACGAGGAGATCGGGGCGATGACCGGCTTCAGCCAGACCAGAGTCAACCGCTGCCTGGCGGAAGGGCGCGAGCGCTTCCGGGCGATGGTGAGCCGCAGCGAGGACGGCAGCCGCTGCGAGGAGATGGGCCCGCTGCTCTCGGCCTTCTGCGACGGGGAAGCGAGCGCCAGAGAGACGGCGGAGCTGCGCGAGCACCTGCGCGCCTGCTCCCACTGCCGCGCCACGCTGCGCGCCTACCGGGCGGCGCCGCGGGCCGCCGCCGCGCTGGCGCCGCTGCTGCCGGTGGCGGCGTCGCGCTCGCTGATCGAGCGGGCGCGCGAGGCGCTCAGCGACCTCTACTCGCGTCTGCCGGGGCGGGGTGGCGCCGGTGACTCGGCGCTGTCCGGGATGGCGGCCGGCGGCGGAACCAAAGGCGCGGGGATGGCGGGGCTGGCGAAGGTGGTGGCCTGCGTGGGGACGGCGGGAGGCGCCGCCGCCTGCGTGGCGACCGGGGTGCTGCCGGCGCCGCTCGGGCTGGTCCCACAGCACGAGGAAAGACCGGCGATCGTGCGGCAGGCGAACGATTCCCCGCGCGGCATCGACGCGCCGCCGCCCGAGCCCAAGCCCGCTCCGGTGGAGCAGCCGAAGGAGAAGAAGGAGAAGACCCAGGCCGAGCCGGCGGCCGGCTCGGAGCCGGCCGCGACCTCGACCGAGACCGACGCGGTCGAGTACACGCCGGCCCCGGCCCCGGCCCCGGCGCCGGCCCCCGCCCCGTCAAGCAGCGGCTCGTCCAGCTCGTCGAGCGGCAGCCCGGCTGGGGAGTTCGGCCCGTGAAAGGAGCGCGGGGCATCGTCCTCCTTGCCGTCGCGATCGCGGCGGTCGCGATCGCCACGCCCGCCTCCGGCGGAGCGCCCTGCCCGGACGACAGAGGCGTGCTCGCGGTCCGGCTGCAGCCCTGCAATCTCAAGGTCGTGGGCGGCGAGGATGCATGGCATCCCGACATCGGATTTCACGTCTTCTGGGACAACCCGGGGCAGGAGGGGGGCTCCCCGCTCGTCGCCACCCACTACCAGGTGCGCAATTCCGCCGGCACGATCATCCCTCCCGGCGAGAGAAGAACCAGCTGGCCGGAGGAGGACGCCGGCGTGGACGTCTCCCCCACGCCGGGCATCTACACCTTCGAGGTCTGGAACGAGAACGCGGCCGGGAGCCAGGGGGCGATCGCGACGGCGAAGCTGCGCTACGACCCCGTCCGCCCGGGCGACGTCGCGGCGCTGCCCGTCTCCGGCTGGGTCAGCCGCAACGAGTTCCCGCTCACCCTGCGCATCGGCCACCCCGCGGGGCCGTTCTCGCCGTCGGGGATCCGCGGCTACGCGGTCGCGGTCGACGACGAGCCGGCGGGCGAGCCCTGCGCGGCGAGCGATCGCTGCGCGGACGCCGAGACCGACCTGCGCGGCGGGGTCGACGACGACTCGCTCTACATAAGGGGGCTGCCGGAGGGAGCGAACCACGTCCACGCGGTCGCCGTCTCCGGCGCGGGAAAGAAGTCGGCCGCGACGGGTCATTCGGTCATATATGTAGACCGGGCCGACCCGGTGACGACGCTGGAAGGCGCGACAGGGGGCGGCTGGGCGAACCAGCCGGTCCTCGTCACCGCGCGCGCGACCGACGCGACCTCCGGCATGGGTGGCGCCGCCTTCACGGCGATCCGCGTCGACGGGGGTGCGCCGACCACGGCGCCCGGCGACGAGGTGAGCGCGACGGTGATCGGCGACGGCGTCCACTCGATCGCCTACTACGCCCGCGACGCGGCCGGCAACGCCAACGACGGCGGCAGCGCCAACGGGGTGGCGAACGAGCCGCCCGCGACGGCGACGGTACGGATCGACCGCGCCCCGCCGCAGGTGGCGTTCGCCAACTTCCAGAGCCCGCTCGACCCGGAGACGATCGAGGTCCGGGTCGCCGACTCGCTCTCCGGGCCCGACCTCACGCGCGGGCGGGTGGAGGTGCGCCGCGCGGGCACGACCGACCGCTTCGAGCCGCTGCCGGTCGAGGCGGTGGGCGATGAGCTGGTCGCCCACTGGGACTCCGACGCTTACCCGGCGGGCGAGTACGAGTTCCGCGCCACCGGGCACGACGCCGCGGGCAACGCGCTCACCACCACGCGCCGCGCCAACGGGTCGGCGATGGCGCTGACCAACCCGCTGAAGCTGCGGACCGCGCTTTGGGCCGGCTTCGGCGGCGCCGAAGCGCAGCGGCGGCACTGCGCCAAGCGCGGCAAGAGACGGCGCTGCCGGCGCGAGCCGGCGGGCGATTTCGGGCGACGCCCCCGGGAGCGCCTCATCCCCTACGGCGCAGGCGCCCTCTACAGCGGCCGGCTGAGCGCCGGGCTGGGGACGGCGCTGGCGGGAGCCACAGTGCGGGTGACCGAGCGCTTCGACCCCGGCTCGAGCGAGCCCGATCGCACGACGACGGCGCGGACCGGCGCCAACGGCGTCTTCACCGTGTGGCTGGCGCCGGGGCCGAACCGGCAGGTCGAAGCGGTCTTCGCGGGACACCGCACCGCGAGCCGCTCCAGCGCCGGGACGGCAAGACTGCTGGTCGGCGGCGGGGTGCGGCTGAGAGCGTCGGCGACGGTTGCGCGGATCGGCGGGCGGCCGGTGATCTTCAACGGCCGGGTCGGCGCGGCGGGGGCTGCGATCCCGGCCGACGGCAAGACGATCCAGCTCCAGTTCCGGGTGCCGGGACTCGTCCCCTGGACCGAGTTCCGCACGATCCAGACCGACGCGCAGGGCCGCTTCCGCTTCCCCTACGGCTTCAGCGACGACGACAGCCGCGGCGTCGGCTTCCAGTTCCGCGCCTTCGCGCCGGCGCAGAGCGGCTGGCCGTTCGAGCCGGCGGGCTCGAACCCGGTCACCGTCACCGGCCGCTGAGGCGGGCGGCGTTCCCGCGGGCCTAACTCTCCGCCGCCGGGCAGATCAGCTTGTAATCGCACCAGCCGCAGACGGCCGGCGAGGGGCGCGGCTCGAAATCCTGCCCAAGCACTCCCTCACCCACCTGCAGCACGGTCCGCTCGACCCGCTCGGCGTCGTCGGGTTGGGCCGGCACCGCCACCTTCTCGGCATCGAGCACGTAGTAGTAGCTGCCGAGGGCGGCCTCGATCTCCCAGGCCTCGCGCGCGGCCAGCCGGTAGAGCGCCAGCTGCAGGTCTCTCTCCAGGGCGGCGGCGGTCTTGCGCTCACCCGTCTTGTAGTCGATCAGCTCGTGGCTGCCGTCGGGCAGGCGGTCGACCCGGTCGACCCGCCCGCGGACGTGATGCTCGCCGATGCGGAAGTCGAACTTGCGCTCCAGCCAAACCGGCTCCCCCTCGGAGGCGCGCTCCCGCTCCCAGTAGAGGCGCAGCGCCTCACGTCCCCGCTCGCGGTACTGCAGTTCGTCGTCGCTGGTCCCGAAGCCGGAGCGCCGCCAGCCCGCCTCGTACAGCCCGACCAGGCGCTGCAGCCCGTCCTCTCCCCAGTCGTCCTCCTTGTGGAAGCGCTCGAGGACGTTGTGGACGAGGATGCCGAACCGTTGGTTGATCGTCGGCTCCTGGGGGATGCCGAAGACGCGGGCGAACTTGTACTTCAGCGGGCAGGTGAGGTAGAGGTCGAGGTCGGAGGCCGAGAGGCTGAGGCGCTTGTCGCCGCGGCGGGGGAGGAACTCGGCCAGGGACGGCTCGTCGCGTGCCGCGATCGAGCGGCGGCGTTTGTCGCGCTCGCGCTCGGAGCCGAGCAGGTAGCCGTCGAGCGCGGAGGCGTCCAGCTCGGCCTGCTGCTCGGGGGTGGCGACTTGGCGCAGCAGGCCGTTCACCGCCTCCACCGCCTCCTCCGTCGCCTCGTCGCCGGGGCGCTGCGCGAGCGCCGCCAGCTTCAGCAGCTCGAGGTAGCGGGCGATCGCGCGGTTGACGTCGATGGCGGTGTCCAGGCGCGGCTCCGACAGCTCGCGCCCCGCTTTCCACGATGCCTCCAGCACCTCCTCGCGCAGCGCGCGGTAGGTGGCGTGCAGGCCCTCGGCAGGGCCGAACAGCTCCTCCTCGTGGACCTCCTCGCGCGGGGAGCCGGCGGCGGCGCGAGCCTCCTCGTAGAAGGGGGAGGGACGGGGGCCGCCGGCGCCCTGGCCGACCCGGGAGAGGACGAGCCCCGCCCGCGCCGGGCTGCCGATCCGCGCCGCGCCGCCCTCGCGCTCGAGGCCGAGGACGAATGCGTGGTCGAACGCCGTTCCCTTGGCGGCGGCGAAGTCGATGCCCTGGACGGCGGCGCCCGCGGCGGGATCCTCGCCGTCGCGCATCTCCACCCCGGCCTCGGCGACGGCGCTGAGGTAGCGGACGAAGCCGCGGGTCGAGCCGTGGGGCTCGCGCCGCACCCAGGCCGCGGCCAGCTCGGCCAGCCGCGAGAGGCCGAGCAGGCGCTCGGCGACCTCCGGCTGGGCGGCGAAGAGGCGCTGGCGGCGCAGGCCGACCCGCTCGATCAGCCGCCGCACGAAGACGTCGGCGCGGCGCTCCTCCATCGCCGCCGAGGCCGCCCGGTAGAGCTTGAGGAAGGCCTGGATCCGCTCGCGCGCCTCGGGCTGGATCTGAGGGCTGTCGAGTGCCGCCTCGCAGCCGGAAACCATGTCCAGCTTGCGTCGGCGCGCGATCGTGGTCAGCCGCGCCAGGTCGGCCGAGCGCAGCTCGATCGGCGGCCGGGTCAGGGCGCGGGCGGCGGCGGCGGAGTCGTCGGGGTCGGCGAGCACCCGCAGCCAGGCGATCGCGTCGCGGACCTCGGGGCGCTGGAACAGCGCGGCGGGGCCGGCGAGGTGAAACGGGATGCCGCGCTCCTCCATCGCCGCGGCGATCGCGCCGCCCTCGCGGGCCGGGTCGGCGAAGAGGACGCAGATCGCCTCCGGCGGCGTGCCGGCGGCGACCAGATGCTCGGTTTCGCGGGCGACTGCCTGAGCCTGAGCGCGCTCGTTGCGAGAACGCCAAAATTTGACCACGGGGTCGCGGTAGACGTAGTTCAGGACGATGCGCTCCGGCTCGCGGGTCCTGTCAGGGGGGGAGGGGGGCACTGCGGGCGAGGTGTACGTCCTCGACCCCCCTCCCCCCCTGCCACCCGCGAGAGGAATGTCCCCCTCCTCCACCGCATAGACGTGGTTTGGGTTTTCAGCTTCGAGGGACGAGAGGATTGCTTTCTGCGCCGGGGTCGTGTCCTCGTACTCGTCGACCATCAGGTACTTGAAGCTTGTGGTGATCCGATGGCGGACTTCGGGCCGCTCGTGGAGGAGCTTGTTGAGGGTCAGGTATAGGTCGCCCTCGTCGAGGTTGCCGGTGGAGGCGAGGATTCTGTCGTGGGCGGCGCAGAACTCGGCCAGCTCGGGATCGGGCGGGACGGCGCCTGCCTTGAGGGCGTCGATCCGCTCCAGCAGGCGGGCGAGGAGGCCGGCCGGGTTGCCGCGGATCTCGTGGCCCCGGAGGGGGAGGTCGTCGATCCGGTCGAGCAGCATCGCGAGGCGCTCGGCCGGGCCGAGCACGTCGAAGAAGGGATCGAGCCCGGCCGCGATCGAGTGGTCGCGCAGCAGCCGTTCGCAGACCGACTCCCAGGTCCCTATCCACAGCTCTTCGTAAGGGCCCTCGAGTAGCACCTCG
>DATMBX010000065.1:0-2942 GCA_035558955.1 Solirubrobacterales bacterium
CCGTCTTGCCGGCCAGTCGTCCCGCCATCTCGTGTCCTGTCCTTACATCACGAAGCCCGCGCCGAGCGGGTCGTCGTCGTCCCAGTACCAGGTGTGTTCGCCGATCAGCCAGGCGGTGCCGCCGACCTCGGCGTCGACCGCGGGCGCGCCGTCGCGCTCCTCGCGGCTCACGATGCGCGCCTCGAGGATGCCGCCCGAGGGGCCCTCGATCTTCACCAGGCGGTCGCCCTCGACGAGGCCGATCGCGTCGAGCACGGTGGCGACGGCGACCGCGCCTTCGCCGGTGGGGGAGCGATCGATCCGGCCCGATTCGCCGACCGCGACCACGTGGACGTCGGCCTGGCCGTGCGCCGGTCCCGTCACCAGCAGTTCCTCGAGCGGCGCGGTGAAGCCGGCCTCGACGAGGCCGCGTGCCACCGCCGCCCGCAGCTCGCCCATTCGCCGCCGTTCCAGCGTCACGAGCGAGAGGCCGACCGCCTCGGCATCGACGATCGCGCGGAGGCCGCCGGCGCAGACGACGACATCGGCGCCAGCGGTGCGCGCGCCAAGGGCGATGGTGCAGCTGCCGCCCATGATCTGCGCGGCGATCCCCAGCGCGGTGATGTGGCCTCCCGGCCCCAGGCGGAGCGAACGGACCCCGGCGGGCGTCTCGACGACGAGCGGCGCGCCGGGATCGCCGGTCGTGATCAGGCCGCGGTCGATGGCCAGCCGGAGCGCGGCCATCTGGATCACGGTCGACGGGGAGCGCCAGTCGGCGACGTCGAACGACAGCAGCCCGGCATGGGCGGACGGGTCGGTCGCCTCGGCGAGCAGCGCGCCGACCAGGTCGGCGTGGCCGCGCGGCTCGCAGGTGACGGCGAGCCGGGCGTCGTCGAGGCGCCGGCGCGCGTCGGCGAGCCTGGCCTTCATGGTGGCGCCTCGCGGCGCCGAGAGGCCGCCGGCCACCAGGCGGACGGTCTGGCCGGCGACGTGCGCGTCGAGTGTACGGAGCTCCCGTCGGGCCACCGGCCGGAGTGTACCTCAGCGACGCCAGCTGCGAGGTCACGCGCGTCTCGCGTCCGACGTATGCTCGACGTGAGCCGGCCGGTCCGGGATCGACGCATCTCGGAGATGACCAAGCGACTTCGGTACAATTCCACGGTGCGAAGGCCGGCAGCGGTTGCGGCGCTTCTGGGCGCGGTCATGGTCGGCGCGGGGCTTGGCGCCGGCGCCCCTCTCCAGGCGCAGGCGCCAGCGCGGCCACCGGCAGCCGCGAGCCCCACCTCCAACGCCCCGCCGTCGGCGGCGCGCCAGCTGCAGATCGCCGTCGACCTCGCCTACAACCTCGATCACGATCAGGCGCATGCCGTCCTCGAGCAGGGGATGCGCGACCATCCCGACGACGCGGCGCTGCCGCGCGCCCACGCCACGCTGACCTGGCTGAACCTCCTGTTCAAGCGCGGCATGGTGCTGGTCGAGAACTACCTCGGCCCGGTGTCGAAGGACGACGTGAAGGTCGCGGCGCCGCCGAGCGCCGCCAACGCCGCGTTCCAGACGCAGATCGCCCGCTCCATCGCCCTGTCCGAGGCGCAGCTGAAGCGCCGCCCGGACGACCCGACGGCGATGTTCGAGCTCGGGTCGGCCCTCGGCCTCCAGGCATCCTGGGCGGCGACGATCGACGGCAAGGTGATGGGGGCGTTCGGCGCCGCGCGCCGCGCCTACAACCTGCACGAGCGGGTCCTGACGGTGGCCCCCCAGCGCGTCGACGCCGGCCTCATCGTCGGCACCTACCGCTACCTGGTGTCCAGCCTGGTGCTTCCGGCCCGCTGGCTCGCCTACATGGCCGGGTTCGGCGGCGACAAGGAGAAAGGCCTGAGCCTGATCCTGGCGGCGGCCAACTACCCGAGCCTGTCCCAGCCCGACGCCCGCTTCGCGCTGGTGCTCCTCTACAACCGGGAAGGGCGCTTCGCCTCCGCCCAGAACCAGCTCGATGAACTGCGGCGGGTCTATCCGCGTAACCGGCTATTGTGGCTGGAGTCCGGGGCGACCTATCTCCGCGCGGGCAAGCCGGCGGAGGCGGATGCGGTGCTGACCGAGGGGATTCGCATGCTGGCGGCTGACAAGCGGCCGCGCATGCTGGGGGAAGACGGGCACTGGTATTACGAGCGCGGGATGGCCCGCGTCCGGCAGCGCCGCGCGCCCGAAGCCATCGCCGACCTGACCGAGGCCCTGAAGCACGAGCAACTGGGCTGGGTGCGGACCCGCACCTACCTCGAACTCGGCAAGGCCGCCGATCTGGCGGGCAACCGCCCGGGCGCCGTCGCCGAATACACCAAGGCGCAGCAGTCCGCCGTCACGTCGGGGGATACCGAGGCGGCCACCCAGGCCCGCCGATACAAGGCGTCGCCCTACCGGGGTACCTGATGCGGCGTTGGATCTGGATCCTGCTGATCGTCTTCACCGTGGGCCTGGTGAGCTGCGCCGGGCTGGTCGGCGGCGGTCTGTGGTACGCCTCGACGCAGTTCTCGATGAAGGAAGTCCCGCCGAAGGACGTGGACGCCGAGTTCGCGCGCCAGCGCGCCCGCTTCAGGGATCCCAGACCCATCCTCGACACCCGTCACGGCATCACCATCGCGTCAGATCGGCTCGAGGCGCGCGCGCAGGCCTATTCCGGCCCCCCGCCGAAGAACCTGTGCCTGCTCGTCTGGACCCAGGAACAGCCCAAGGCCGTGCAGTTCTGCCTCCCGTTCTGGCTGCTCAAGATGAAGACGGGGCGGGGCCTCAAATTCGACGTGCCGAACGGGGAATCCCGCCGCCTCGAACTCTCGGCCAAGGATCTGGAGCGGGCCGGACCGGCGCTGCTGCTCGACGAGCACAACGACGAAGCCCGCCTGCTGGTGTGGACGGAGTAGAGGCCGGGCGCGTCCTCCACAGCGCACACCTCCAGCCGCGCCGTGCAATTC
>DATMBX010000066.1:0-10382 GCA_035558955.1 Solirubrobacterales bacterium
TAGAGCTAGTCACTCTGTCTCCTTCATGTCGATTCACTCCGGGACGCCGGCCCGGAGTGGACCGACTTCAGCGCACGGTCGCAGCCGGCTCGGGAGAGCTTGTTACGGGGGTGTGTCGCGGATGTGAAGAAGTTGTAAAAGCAGTGGCTGACTCAGGGTCGGCCGACTCCGGGTCGAAGCGATAGCCAACGCCGAAGTGGGTATGGATGTAGCTCCACCCGGGCGAGCGCTTCTCCAACTTCTGTCGCAGCTTACGAATGAAGACGTCGACCGAGCGGTCGCCGTGAGCCATCGCATACCCCCACACTCGCTGGTAGATCGCCTCGCGCTCGAGGACCTGGCCCTCGGCCTCGGCGAGCAGCTGCAGCAGCTCGAACTCGCGGCGGGTGAGGTCGACGCTCTCGCCGCTGACGAAGGCCTGGAACTGGTCCGCTCGAATCTCCAGCTCGCCGGCGACGAGCGGGCCCGCCTCCGCCTGAGGGCGGCTGCGGCGCCGGCGGCGGCTGACCGCTTCGATTCGCGCCATCGCCTCCTCGGGGTGGCAGGGCTTGGTGATCCAGTCGTCGACCCCGAGGCGCAGGGCGCGCACCCGCTGGGCAACGGTCGAGCGGCCGGTGCAGACGACAACGCCGAGGTCGGGCAGCATCCCGCAGACCCGCTCCATATAAGGCCAACCGTCCTCCCCCAGCACCGTGGGGTCGAGCAGCAGCGCGTTCAGCTTCATCGACACAAGCTCCTCGGGCGGAATCGCGCTGGAAACCTGGCGCTGCTGCCAGCCGGCGGCTTCCGTGCGCTTCGCGAGGACGGTGACGAAGCCGCTGTCGCCGTCGATTACCGCGAGCCTGATCGTCTGTGGCTGTGAGTTCAAAGTTTGGCGGCGCCGGGTTGGACGGCGGCGTTGCTGTGGTGAGGCGGCTCGATTGTAAGCGCCCCGAACGGCGGATCGTCGATGGAATGTCCTGCGTTTACAGGATTTTCACAGGCGAAAGGCGCCAAATTCCGGCAAAGCGGGCGGGCCGGCCTCAGCTGATCGCCCCACTCGCCGCCAGCGCCAAGACGGCGACCCCGAGCGCGACCCGGTAGACGATGAAGATCCCCAGGCTGTGGGTGCTGAGATAGCGCAACAGCCAGGCGATCGCCGCATAGCCGGAGACGAAGGCGACCAGGGTGGCGACCGCCGTCGCCTCCACCGAGGCGCTGCCGTCCTCACCGATCTTGCGCAGCTCGAAGAGGCCACTCAGCACGACCGCGGGGACGGAAAGCAGGAAGGAGTAGCGGGCGGCGGCGACGCGGTCGAAGCCGCGCAGCAGCCCGGCCGAAATCGTGGCGCCGGAGCGCGAGATGCCAGGGATCAGCGCCAGCGCCTGCGCGGTGCCGATGAAGAGGCCGTCGCGCCCGTTCATCTCGTCGATAGGGCGGCGCTGGCTGCCGAGGCGCTCAGCCAGCATCATCACGAGGGAGAAAAGAATCAGTGCCAACCCGATCAGGTAGAGGCTGCGAGCCCCCGACTCGATCTGGTCGCTGAAGACGAAGCCGAAGATCGAGATCGGGATCGTGCCGAGGACGATGAACCAGCCCAACTTCGCGTCGGTGCTGGCCTGCCGGAGCGGCACCCGCAGCTCACGCAGCCAGGCATGGACGATCCGCCAGAGGTCCGCGCGGAAGTAGAGCAACACCGCCGCCATCGTCCCCAGCTGGATCACCGCGGTGAAGCCCGCCCCGGGATCCTCCCAACCGAAGAAGGCCGGAACGATGCGCAGGTGGCCGCTGGAGGAGATCGGCAGAAACTCGGTCAGCCCCTGGACGAGGCCGAGGACGATGGCCTCGAGGGTAGACATCGGCCGGGAATCCTACGCGGACGCCTGAACGGAACGGTGGAAGCGACGCGTGCGTGCGCTAGATTCCCGGGCGTGAAGGTTCCCTCCCGCAGAGCCGGCATCGTCGCTGCCCTCGTCGCGGCCCTGGCCATGCTGCTGGTCGCGGCGCCGGCGGCCCTGGCCGAGAACGGCGTCGGCCTTGCCGGGCCGACCACCGACAAGACCGTCACCTTTTTCTGCTTCGGCGTAATCGCCTTCTTCGCTGCGCTCGTCATCGTCCTTTCGCTGATCCAGGGCCGTCTGGAGAAGCGCAAGGAACGGCGCCGCTACGACTTGCAACGTTACGGTTAGCCGCAGACCGGCCAGGGACTAGACCCTGCGCTCGCGTAGAGCAGGGCGGCTCGGTAGTCCTGCTCCGCCTCCGAGGCTGCCGCCGGGTCGCCGGAACCGCCGACCGAAGCCCAGGTGCTGAAGGAGAACTGGTACTTGCCCCGGTAGCTGCCGTCGGCGGAGACGATCGTCGGATCGCCGCCGGACTCGCAGGCGGCGATCGCCTCGAGCGTGGCCTGGGAGACTCCGCCCGGGAGAGTGGCGAACATCTCGCGGCGCCGTTTGCGCTCAGCCGCGCGGATCGCTCGGACGTGCGCGTGGATCGCCTGGTGAAAGCGGCGGACAGGCCGGTTCAAAGGCGTCAGGCCGACCGGCTTCGCGTCGGCGAGGCCGATTCGCGCGGCTCCCTCCTGTCGGGCTTCTTTGGAAGAAGAAGCGAGGGTGACAGCCGGAAATGCGACAGCCAGGACAAGGACAGGGACGATGTATGTGCGTTTTGTAAGCAAGCGCGGCACCCTGGTGGGGTTCGCGCGGCAATTGGGTGATCGCCGTCACACAACCGGCCCCTGAAGCTGATCTTGCGCCTCGTCAGCCATGATTCGCGAATCGCCGAGCAACCAACCTCCCGCCTTCTGCTCGCCTGCCCGGACCGACCGGGCTTGATCGCCGCGGTCAGCGGCTTCCTCGCCGAAGCCGGGCTCAACATCGTCGACGCCGATCAGCACTCGACCGCAGAGGAACGGCTGTTCATGCGGATGGTCTTCGACCCGGCGCCGGAGGCAGAGCGCGAAGCCCTGCACCGGCGCTTCGAGGAGGAGATCGCCGGACCGCTGGAGATGGAACACCGCTTCGCGGAGTCGAGCGAGCGCAAGCGGGTCGCAATCATGGTTTCGCACGAGGACCACTGCCTCTCCGATCTGCTCTGGCGCTGGCGCAGCGGGGAGCTGGGCGCAGACGTGGTCGCCGTCGTCTCCAACCACCGGGACCATGCCGCCCAGGTCGAGTCCGTGGGTCTCCCCTTTCATTACGTGCCGGTGGAGACGGGCGGCAAGGAGGTGGCCGAACGGCGGGCGCTGGAGCTGTTCGGCGGCGTCGACCTGCTCGTGCTCGCTCGCTACATGCAGGTCCTCTCCGGCGATTTCCTGCGGGAGCTGGGAGCGCCGGCGATCAACATCCATCACAGCTTCCTTCCCGCCTTCGTCGGCGCCGACCCATACCAGCGCGCCCATGAGCGCGGCGTGAAGTTGATCGGCGCCACCGCCCATTACGTCACCGAGGAGCTCGACGCCGGCCCGATCATCGACCAGGACGTGACCCGGGTCAGCCACCGCGACGAGGTCGACGACCTGATGCGGATCGGCCGCGACATCGAGCGCCTCGTCCTCGCCCGCGCGGTCAAGGCGCACATCGACGACCGGGTCCTCCTCGACGGGGCCCGCACCGTCGTCTTCTGAGATCGGCTCTGTCAGCGCTGACGTCAAGCTCGCTGCGCCCTCCCGCGCGGTGACTGCTGCTCCATCTTGGGCGGTGCGATGGCGTACTACAGCGGCCATCGTGGCGCTTATCATCGGTCTGTGGACCTGATGGCAAGGTTGCTGAAATTCCCCTGGGGGCTTGCCGCGTTCAGCGGCATCGTCTCATTGGTAAGCGGCGCCGCGATTCTTGCCCTCGGGGCTCCCCCGGCCACATTGATCCTCTCTTCGTGGGCCACAGCTACGGTCTATATGACATTGAAACCGCGGATCTACCGCCGGCCCGGTCAGCGGTAGTCGTCGTCGTTTCTAATCCGTCGGCCTCCGATGTTCATGCCTCGGAGGATGCGACGTAGCGGTCCACGCACGCACCATATGAGTCGGCGGATAGATCTCTTGCGAGGATGGAAGAGTGAGCGCGGATTACAGTCAGCTTCCCGCCGATCTTCCAGCGCCTGAGGACGATGGCGCTGCCAATCACTTGGTTGGACTCGAGGTGCCAAGATTGGAATTGCCGTCCACCCTGGGTGGGGTGGCCGACTTTGCGGGACTGGCCAGAGAGCGCCTTGTCGCCTACGTGTACCCGAGGACCGGTGTCCCAGGGCAGCGATTGCCAAACGGCTGGGACGACATCCCCGGTGCCCGCGGCTGCACGCCGCAGAGCTGTGCGTTTCGGGACAGCTTGGACGAGTTCTCTCAGTTGGGCGCGGCGGTGGTCGGAATCAGCGCCCAGCGCGCGGCTGAGCAGAGGGAGTTCGCCGAGCGCGAGCACATCCCGTTTCCGCTGCTCAGCGACGGGGGGCTGAGCTTGGCCGCCGAGCTGCGACTCCCCACCTTCGAAGTCGAAGGAATGATCCTCTACCGGCGGCTCACACTGATCGCCGAAGCGGGTCGCATCGTCAAGGCCTTCTATCCCGTCTTCCCCCCGGATCGCAACGCCGCCGAGGTGCTCGGCTGGCTCTCTGAACACGCGCGCTAGCAACTCGCTTGCCGTGGCGTCCGAATACGAACATATGCTCGATTGATGACGGGCTTCGCAAACGTCGCTATCGAGCATCCGGGCGCAAATTAAATTTCTCCGATGCCGAGGAGATCCGCCGCCGATTCGCCGACGGAGAGTCGGTGGCATCCCTGGCCATCTCCTACAACGTGGCCCGGCAGACGATCTACCCGATCCCCCAAGACCGGTTCTATCGGCAGCCGCCAACTCGGCCTTGGCGCCAATCGGATGGAATGCTGCCCGAAGCAACCCCGCCTCCTGAGATCTCATCTCGAGAGCTCTATTGGGTAGCGGGATGGCTAGAGGGCGAGGGGAGTTTTCTGGCGCCACCCCCCTCAGATTCTCGCCGGGTGCGTATCTCAGGACAGGCGAAGGATGAAGATGTCGTCAGAGAGGTTGGACGGCTCTTCCAAATCAAACCCCTATTCGATCAAGCGGACCAAAGACGAAATCCGAAGTGGTCACCCATGTGGCGAGTGCTCCTTCAAGGGAATCGGGCGAGCGCATTGATGTTGGCCCTAGAACCGCTCATGGGAACGAGGAGGCAGGCACAAATCCGTGCCGCTGTCATCGCTGCCATGCGCGCGAACCAAGAAACGACAGGGGTTAACTCTGACCTTGCTCCTACTTAATTTATGGAGGCGCCGAGAATTGAACTCGGGTCCGCGGCCGCGGTGCGAAGGCGTCTACAGGTATAGCCGGCGCTTGATTCTCGTCTCCCGGGGTCCGCGCCGGCGGGCACTGCGGGAGACAAAGCCCTCTTCGATGTCCCCCGGCGGACGGGGCGATCCGCCTGGGTAAGCCCGCTTCTGAAGCCGGTGCCCCTCCCCGCGGGCGTGGGAGGGCCGACTCTCACATCACTTAGCTATTGACTAAGCGGCGAGGGCGAACTCATGGTCCGCACGTATTGGTTGGTGCCGGGGTTTAACGAGGCCTCCGGCAACCTCGACCTGCAACCGTTCGCACGGACCGACCACGTCGAAGCCTGTCGCCCCCGTGCTATGTGCATCCGATTGTACGGTGTCGGGTAGGAGGTCCTGGTGGCGGCGAGGGAATTTGACGCGATCGTGCTCGGCGCCGGCGCGCCGGGGGAGGTCTGCGCCGGGCGGCTCGCCGATGGGGGCATGTCGGTGGCGATCGTCGAGCAGCACTTGGTCGGCGGCGAGTGCTCCTACTACGCCTGCATGCCCTCCAAGGCGCTGCTGCGACCGGGGGAGTTGCTGGCGGAGGCGCGGCGAGTGCCCGGCGCCGCGGAGGCGGTCGCCGGCAAGCTCGACTCCCGGGCCGTTCTCGACCGTCGCGACGAGGTGGTCCACGATCTCGACGATTCCTCGCAGCTCCCCTGGCTGAGAGAGCGCGGCATCGAATTGTTTCGCGGTGAGGGGCGGCTCGACGGCGAACACCGCGTGATCGTCGGCAACGAAGAGCTGGCCGCGCGCAAGGCCGTCGTCGTAGCCACCGGCAGCGGCGCGGCGATGCCGCCGATCGATGGCCTCGGCTTGGTGCGAGCTTGGAACAACCGCGACGCGACGACTTCGAAGCGGGTCCCCGCGAGCATGGTGGTCCTCGGCGGGGGCCCGGTCGGCGCCGAGCTGGCGCAGGCTTGGTCGACGCTCGGAACGGCGGTCACGCTCGTCGAGGGGGAGGAGCGACTGCTGCCGCGCGAGGAGCCCTTCGCCGGAGAGCAGGTCGCCGCCTCGCTGCGCGATGCCTACGGGATCGACGTACGGACCGGCGTCCTCGCCGAGCGGATCGCCCCGGCCGGCGACGGCGTCGCTGTGCAGCTGAACGACGGCAGGCGGGTCGAGGTGGCCGAACTCCTCATCGCGATCGGCCGCAAACCGCGTACCGAGGGCATCGGGCTGGAGTCGGCCGGCGTCGAGACCGGCAAGCATGGCTTCCTGGAAGCCGACGACAGGATGCGAGTCGGCGGGCGCGACTGGCTCTACGCCATCGGCGACGTCAACGGACGGGCCCTCTTCACCCACATGGGCAAGTACCAGGCATGGGTCGCCGCCGAAAACGCGCTCGGGCGCGAAGTCGAAGCCGTCGCGGAAGGGATCGGATCGCCCCGGGTCACCTTCACCGATCCTCAGGTAGCCGCGGGGGGCAAGACGCTGGCGCAGGCGAGGGACACCGGAATCGAGGCCAGAGCCGTCGACGTGGCGACCGACGGCACGGCGGGCGCCAGCTTCCAGGGCAAGGAAACCGGAGGGACCTCGCGACTGGTCATCGACGAAGCGAGCGGGACGATCGTCGGCGCCACCTTCGCCGGCTTCGAGACGGCAGACTTCCTCCACGCCGCGACGATCGCGATCGTCGGCGAAGTGCCGCTGGAGCGCCTTCGCCACGCGGTCGCCGCCTACCCAACCCGCAGCGAAGTCTGGCTGAAGCTGCTCGAGGCCTACGGCCTCTGACGTCAGACAGTCGAGCGACGCTTGATGTCTTCGAGGACGTCCGCAGGGAAACCGACTACCTGATCGAGGTCATCGACCGAGTTGAAGCGGCCGAGACGCTCGCGCTGGGCGAGCAGACGGGTGGCCTGGGTGACCGAGAGGCCCTCTGCGCGCAGCTGCTCGAAGGTGACGGTGTTGAGCTCGATCGTCCCTCCGGGCTGCGCCGCGGCGGGCGGCGGCTCCGGTGGGGGCGGAGGGCCAGGCGCAGGTGTCGGGGTGGGTGGCTCGGGCTGCGGGACAGGGGGTGGCGGAGGGGCCTGCGGCGGCTCGGGCGCCGGCGGCGGAGAGGGTGGTTGCGGCGTAGGCGGAGTCGGCGCGGGCTGTGCCTGGGCTGCCGCGGAAACGCCCCCCTGCACCGATTGCAGCACCGTCTGCTCTGCCTCGGCGGCGCGGCGCTCCGCCTCGCGGGCGCGCTCCTCCGCCTGGGCGACGCTCTCCTGTATCTCCCGCAAGCGCTGCTCGCGCTCGGATTCCTGTGACTTCATCTGCGCGATGCGCTCCGCCTCGGCGGCGCGGCGCTCCGCCGCCTTGATTCGCTCCTCGACCTGGCGCAGGCGGTCCTGGGCATTCGTCATCGCCCGCTCCTGCGCCTCGCGCTCCTGCTGGAGCCGTTGCTCGGCCGTGTGGATGTCGGGGGCGGCAGATGGGAATGCCTGGGAGGGCGCCGCCTGCATGCTCTGCGTGACCTGGCCGGCCTGAGCCTGGGCGACGCGCTGCTCCGCCTCTTTCTGAAGCCGCTCCGCCTCCTGTATGCGACGGTCGGCCTCGGCCCGGATCCGCTCCTCCTCGCGTTGGATCTCATCGACCTTCGCGCGAACCCTCTGTTCGGCGGCGGCGGGGTCGAACTGGCCGGGAGGGGGCGGCACGACGGGGGCCGGCGGCACCGCGATCGGTGGAATCGCCTCGACGGGCGGCGGGGCCGGCTGCCCCCCCGGTTGCGGAACCTGGGCCGGCTGCGGGATCTGGCTCGCCTGCGCCGCGGCCGCCAGCTGCTGCTCCGCCCTGGCCGCGTCCTTCCGCGCCCGCCTGGACATCCGCTTGCCCCCGGTCGGCTTGTGGCGGCGCTCGGCCCGCTGCCTCGCCTTCTCCTCCCTGCGACGTCTTGCTTCCTCCTGGCGCTTCTTGCGCTGCGCCAAGCGTTCGGCCCTCTGCTGCTCACGGGCCTGCCTGCGCTTCTCCTTGGCGCTCAGGGCGGCGGCGCCGGGCACCCCGGCCGGTGGCGGCGGCGGGGCGCCGGGGAGCGGCTGGGAAGTCACCGGCATTGGCGGCACCGAGGGGATCTCGGCGGTCTGGGCGGTCGGCGGCGCGGCGGGAGGAGGCGGAGCGGCGGGTGGAGCGACGGCGGCCTGGGCCGCACTCTTGCTCTGCTTCTCCTTGGCGCGTCGCTGAGTGACGCTGACCACGAGCAACAGCAGGAGGATCGCGGCCACCAAGCCGCCGACGAAGTACTGGATGTTGTCGCTGACGAAGTCGCCGGCCTCGCTTGGGAAAGACTCCGCTTGGGCCTGGGCGGGAACGACCAGGGCCAGCGAAATGAGTGCCGCGACGGACGAAATCCTGGCGAAGCGGGAATCCATCGGACCCGAAGCTACCTCATCCTGCCCTTGAACTCACGCTCGACCTCACGACGCACGTCGCGGTCGGCGATCTCGCGGCGCCGGTCGCGTCCCTCCTTGCCGCGAGCCAGAGCCAGTTCGACCTTTGCGCGCGATCCCTTGAAGTAGATCCGGAAGGGGATCAGGGTCAGCCCTTTCTGCGCCGTCTTGCCCACCAGCCGTTCGATCTCCCCCCGGTGCAGCAGCAGCTTGCGCGGCCGCTCGGGCTCGTGGTTCTCGCGGCTTGCGGGCGCGTAGGGGGGGATGTGGAGCTTGCGCAGCCAAACCTCGCCGTCCTCCACCACCGCGTAGGAGTCCGACATCTGCGCCTTGCCGGAGCGCAGGGACTTCACCTCCGAGCCGGTCAGAACGATTCCCGCTTCCATCTTCTCCACCGCCTCGAATCTGTGGCGGGCGCGACGGTTGGTGGCGACGTCGCCGGAGGCGGGCAGGCGCTGCTTCTTCCCCTTCTTAGCCATCGACCGGCTCCAGGTCCACGCGGCCGTCGTTCGCGTCGACCTTCCCGACTTTGACCGCGACCGAGTCGCCGAGGCGCAGGGCGCGCCCGCTGCGGCGGCCGACCAGCGCCGTCTCGGTTTCGTTAAGCGCGAAGTACTCGCCGGGCATGAGCCGAGCGGGGAGAAAGCCCTCGTAGACGTCGCCCAGCTCGCCGCCGAATGAAGCGAAGGCCCCAGCCCGGATCACACCGGAGACCTCACCTTCGAACTCGGCGTCCGGCCCGCGCTCGCGCAGCTCGCGCTCGAGCAGGTAGGCGGCGCAGACGTCGTCGGCCTCGCGCTCGATCTTCGCCGACTCGCGCTCCCGCGCCGAGCTGTGCGCGGCGGCCTCGCGAGCCTCGGCGAGGCGCGGCGCGTCCTCCCCTTCTCCCAGTGCCGCGAGCAGGGCGCGGTGGACGACGAGGTCGGGATAGCGCCGGATCGGTGAGGTGAAGTGACAGTAGGCGGGGCTGCCCAACCCGGCGTGGCCGCTGTTGCGCTCGTTGTAGGCGGCCTGTTTGAGGGAGCGAAGCACGAGCGATGTATACGCCTCGCGGCCGTGCCCGCGCCGCGCGGCCTCGCGGGTGGCCAGCCGGCTCGCCTCCGCGGCTATCTCTCCCGCCTGCTGCGGGGAGATGCGCTCCCGCAGCGGCGGGGTCGGGATGCCGAGAGCGTGCAGCTGCGCGACCAGGTGCTCGATCCGCGGCGGGTCGGGCTGGGCGTGGACGCGGTAGATCGCCGGCGCCCGCTTGCGCTGGAGCAGCTGCGCCACCTGTTCGTTGGCGAGGATCATCAGGCGCTCGATCAGCCTGTGCGACTCGGTCTGCGGCACGGCGCGGGCGCCGGCGACATCGCCCTTGGAGTCGAAGGAGAACTCGGGCTCGGAGGATTCGACGTCGAGGCTGGTCGGCCCGCGGCGCTCGCCGAGCGCGGCCGCCGTGCGACGCGCAACGTCGATCGCCTCGGCGACCGGCTCCGGAGCCTGCTCGCGGCCGGCGAAGATCGCGTCGGTCTGGTCGTAGTCGAGGCGCGCGTCGGAGCGGATCCGGCTGCGATAGAAGCTCGCCGCCCGCACCCTCGCGTCGGCGCTCAGCTCGACCTCGACCGTCACCGCGAGCCGCTCGACTCCGGGCGCCAGGCTGCAGGCGCCGGCGCTGAGCACGAGTGGCAGCATCGGCTCGACCTCGCCCGGCGCGTAGGTGCTGTTGGCCCGCC
>DATMBX010000067.1:0-8122 GCA_035558955.1 Solirubrobacterales bacterium
ACGGTGATGTCGCGGTCGGAGGGATTGGCCTCCGCGATCAACTGTCTCGCTTTCGCCATGTCGTGGGGGTAGGGGGTGAACTTCTCGTAGCCGGGCATGCCGGGCGGCAGGATCTGCTGCGCGCCCTCGATCTGGCCGGCGTAGATGCGCTCCAGCGCGGCTGGGTCGACCGCGTAGTTGATCGCCTGGCGCACTTTCAGGTCGTCGAAGGGCGTCGCTTTGGTGTTCATCCAGAAGTAGTAGGTGTTGAGCGTCGGCTCGACCCTGAACTGGGTTCCCTCGTATTTGCTCTTCACCTCCGCGTAGCGATCGGCCGGCGGCGGGCTGAACATCCAGTTCGACTTGCCCTGCTCGATGTCGTTGACCTGAGTCGACTGGTTTTTGACGACCGTGATCTCGATTCTGTCGACGTGGCCGCTGGGCAGGTCGGGCATCAGATTCGAGTTGGTCTTAGTCCACTGCGGATTGCGCGCGTAGGACCAGCCGCGGCCGGGGTTGGACGAGACGATCGCGTAGGGGCCGGTGGCGGGCGGCGGGTCGGCCGTTTGGCTCTTGGCCGGCGTGCCGGCGGGCACGAGGGCGACGAAGGGAAGCGCCAGCTCGTTGGTGAAGGTGCCGCTGGGGTCGGTCAGGTGGATCGCGATCGCGCCGGTCGCGTCATCAGTCTCGATCCCCGCGATGTCGCCGCTCTTGGTTTTCTGGAACTCCTCGGCCCCGACGATTCCCGTGTAGTAGAAGGTGCCGGGGGAGTCGACCTTGAACAGCCGCTCGACCGTGCTCTCGAAGTCCGAGGCTTTGACCGGAGTGCCGTCGGAGTATTTGAGGCCCTTGCGAAGTTTCAGCTCATAGGTTCTGCCGCCGTCGGTGATCGTCGGCAGGCCCTCGGCCAGGCCGGGGACCACCTCGCCGCCCGCGGTGCCGCCAGCGTGGGCATAGGTGAGCAGCGGGAGGTAGGTGTTGTACATCGCCGACCAGCCCTCAGAGGTATAGGAAAGCTGCGGGTCGAGATAGTCGGGGAACGCCGCGAAGCTGCCTCTCAGCACGCCGCCCTCCTTGCCGGAGTCGCCGCAGGCGGTCAACCCGAGGGTCGCTCCCGCAACGAGCATCGTGATCGAAATGACCGCGCCTAGTTTCCTCAACTTTTTGTGACCTCCGCGTAGACCGGGTTCCCTAATGGGGCCCGGTGGATGGGCGATGCAGCACTGGGATCAACTCGACCATAATTTCTGCATCGGCGTCAAGATCCTTCCCTGGTTGGATTTTTTCCCCATGTTCAAGCCAATTTGAGCCAAGTAGGGGGATCGCGACGATCGCGATCGCGACCACCCCCAGGCCGGCCACGAGGAAGGTCGCGCGCGGGTCCTGGCTGGCGGCGATGACGCCGCCCATGACGTAGCCGAGGCCGGGCATGGCGGCGCCGATCGACTCGAGCACGCTCATCACGCGAGCCTGCATTCCCGCCGCGGTCAGCTCCTGCACGGCGCTGATCGCGGCCACCCACTGCACGCCGTTGCCGGCCCCGCCCACCGCCGAGGCGGCGCAGGCGATGGCCAGGGTGGGGGCGGCGGCGAGCCAGAGGTAGCCGGCGCCGACAGCCAGGGTGCTGCCGAGCAGGAGCAGGGGAAGCGGCGCGCGGCGCAGCGCGGCGAAGACGAGGCTGCCCGCGACCATGCCCACCCCCCAACTGGCGAGCATGATTCCGTAGCCGGTGTCTCCGGTCCCCAGCGTCTCCTTCGCGTAGATCACCTCGACTGGGATGACGGCGGCGAAGAAGACGAAGGCGAGCCCCTGCGCCACCAGCAGGCGCTTCAGCGTCGTTCTGGCTCGGATGTAGGCGATCCCGGCACGGAGCCTCTCCCGCATATGACCCTCCTCGGGATCGACCCGCGGCAGCCGCCCGGCGGTGGCGATGATGACTGCGATCGCGTAGAAGGAAGCGGCATCCAGGAGCAGCGCCGTCTGCACCCCGAAGCCGGCGACCACCAGCCCGGCGAGGGCTGGGCCGGCGGCGGCCCCGCCGGTGAAGGCGATGTTGAGCAGGGCGTTGCCGGCGCGTAGCTCGTCGGACGGCGCAAGCAGGGTTGCCACCACCGTTCGGGTCAGCGCCCTGCTGCTCAGGGCCAGAGCGCCGTCGATCGCGGCCAGGGCGATCACGGCGACGAGTGAGAAGTGGTCGACCAGCAAGGCGAGGCCACCGAAGGCCGCCGCCTCGGCGCAGTAGATGACGGGGAGAGCCAGGCCCGGCGGCGGGCGCTCGGCCCAGGTTACGAGCAGCGGCGTCAGCAGCGCCGGCAGGAAGCGGGTGCCGAGGAAGAGGGCGGCGGTTGCCAGGGCGCTGTCGGTCTGATCGAAGACCAGCACCGAGAGCGACACGATCCCCATCCAGTCGCCCATCTCGTTGACCGCGTAGGTCGCGCTCAGCCGCCGAAACAGAGGCCGCCGCAGCGGCTGGATCAAGCCGCGATTACGCATTGCTCAACCTTTGGCCTACCGCTTTTCTGCACAACTTTTCGTGCAAATGCACAAGTTCTGGACTGGTTGTGCTACAAATTTGCACAGTTATTCCCCTGGTTATCTACTGAAAGGGCTTCGACATGGGCTTCCGCGGCGGCTGATTCTCAAAAGAAAGACTTACTGAGGGCGCGGGCGAGTCCCGCGCTTTCCCGTAGAAAGGGGCGCTAAGGCGCCCCTTTCGCGTTTTCTGGGGCCAGACAGGGGCATTCTTGCACGGCCCCCGCCCGCCGCCGCACAAGTTCGCCACAGTCCCTTCCGGCGGCTGGGCACAGGTTTCCGCCGGCTGGGCACAAGTTTTCGCTTGGGCGGAAAGGGCCAACAAGTCCAATCGGCGATCCCGTTTCTCCGCGGCAGTTACGCTGACGGAGGCAGGGAAAGCCGGTCCGTGTAGGAACTTGTTAGCCCATCCCTGACTAAGTGTCCTGATGTCCGAGAACCGACCTTCCAGGCTCGTCGTTGCCGGCATGACCGCCGGTCTCGCCGTCGCGGTTGCGGTAGCCGTATGGCGCTTGCCCCTGGCCAGCTGGGACCCGGTCCTGTTCGCCGTTCTGCTCGCCTTTTGCGTCTTCAGCGACCTGACCGCGGTGGAGGCGCAAGCTCGGGTCAAGATCTCCGGGAGCTTCCTCGCCCTGGTCGTGGCAATGGTTCTGCTCGGTGGCTCGCCCGCGGCCCTGATCGGCGTGGTCACGATCCTCGCCGGCTGGCTGCGCTGGCGAGAGAGCTGGGATTACCTGCTCAACAACGTCCTCACCTTTGCCACCTTTTCGCTTATCGGCGGCCTCCTCTTCCGCTTCGCGACCGAGGCGTGGGGGATCAGCAGCGGCGACCCCGTCTTCTACCTGCTGGTTTTCGGCCTCTTCCAGATCGCCCTGGCGATCAACTTCCTGATGGTCGCCGTCTACGGCTGCTACGTCGAGCGAACGCCTTTCTCGCAAAAACTTCGGCTGCTGCCCCCCGTCCTGCCCTCCGAGTTCGCCAGCGCGATGCTGGCGGTCGGCGTCACCTTCATCTACCACCAGATCGGCATCTCGGCAATCGCCCTCTTCGGTGTCGTCCTCGTCACCTTCCAGTATCTGCTCGGCCAGCTCTTGCTGTCCCAGCAGCGAGCGGAGGAGTTGGAGCGGCGCTCGAAGCAGCTGGCCAGCTTCCAGGTGGGGATGTTGAGCGCGATGCTGCGCACGCTGGACCTGCGGGACCAGATGACCGCGCGGCACAGCGCCGCCGTTGCGCGCTACTCGCGGGCGATCGCCCAGCGGGCGGGCTTCTCCAAGCGCGAGGAAGAGCTGGTCCACATCGCCGCGTTGCTGCACGACATCGGAAAGTTCATCCTCCCCGACCGCATCCTCAAGGCCAACGTGCCGCTCACCGACGAGGACTGGATGCTGATTCGCCGCCACCCGCAGCAGGGGGCGCGGGTCGTCTCCTCGCTGGACGGCTACGGGCCGGTCGCGGAGATCATTCTTGCCCACCACGAGCGGATCGACGGCAAGGGCTACCCGCGCGGGCTCTCCGGCGAAGAGATCCCGGAGCTGGCGCGGATCATCTCCGTCGCCGACACCTACGACGTGATGACGGCGCGCGACTCCTACCGCTCGCCGATCTCCACCTATGAGGCGATCCAGGAGCTGCGCCGCGTCTCCGGCAAACAGCTCGACGCCCGTTTCGTCGATGTCTTCATCGAGCTGCTCGAGGGCAAAGACGTCTCCTTCCAGCACGGCGAGGAGGCCGACTTCGAGAAGGAGCTGGCGCTGGAGGCGCGGATCGAGGAGACCGCCAGCCCCAGCAACGGCAACGGCTTCCAGGTTTCCCGCGTTCCCGTCGGCTGAGACCGTCTAATACGGTTCGGCGCGTGCGCGCCGTCACTTTCCAGGCTCCCGGCGAAGTCCGGGTCGAGGAGAAGCCAGACCCCGCGCTCGGCGCCGCCGACGAAGCTGTCGTCGGAGTCGAGGCGAGCGGGATCTGCGGCTCAGACCTGCACATCTTCCACGGGCGGGTTCCGGTCGAGCCCGGCTTCACGATCGGCCACGAGTTCGTCGGCACGGTGCTGGAGGCGGGGGACGACGTCGAACGGGTCGCCGTCGGCGATCGGGTGCTGGGCTGCTTCCACACGGCATGCGCCACCTGTTCCGCCTGCCTGCGCGGCGACTATCACCGCTGCCAGCGGGGGCGGACCTTCGGCCACGGCTCGAAGCTGGGCGACCTGCAGGGCGCCCAGGCGGACAAGCTGCTGGTGCCGCGGGCGAATCTGACCCTGCGGCGGGTGCCGGAGGGAATGGCCGACGAGGCGGCCCTGTTCGCCGGCGACGTGATGGGCACCGGCTACCACGCCGTCGCCCACGCCGGGATGAAGGCGGGGGATACCGTCGCCGTCCTGGGCCTTGGCCCGGTCGGGCTCTGCGCCGTGCAGGCGGCGAAGGCGGGCGGCGCCGCGCGGGTCTTCGCGATCGACACCGTCGAGGCGCGGCTGGAGATGGCGAGGCGATTCGGGGCGGAGCCTCTGCACCTCACCGAGGATGAGCCCAAGCGCGCCGTGCGCGCCGCGACCGAAGGGCGCGGGGTCGATGTCGTGGTCGACGCCGTCGGCGACCCGGCCTCGCTGGAGCTGGCGATCAGCCTGGCGCGGGACGCCGGCACGGTCTCCGGGATCGGCGCCTACGCAGGGCGCGGCGACGTCCTGCTCGGCCTCGCCTGGCTGAAGGGGCTGACCCTCCGCCTCGGCCTCGCCAACGTCATCGCCCACGTCGATCGCGTCCTGGCGCTGATCGAAGCCGGCGTCCTCGACCCGACCCCGATGGTCACCCACCACATGAAGCTCGACGAGGCGGCCGACGCCTACGCCCTATACGACAACCGCGAAGCCCTAAAGATCGTCCTAACCCCCTAGCCAGGCTCCCCGCTGCGCTGCGAGTTATCCCTGACATGCCGGGATAACTCGCAGCGGAACTCGAATTGGCGCTCAACCTGCGGTTAACGGCCCCACAATCGGGCGTTAACCACACTCTCTCACTGTCCGGCATAGGGTCGGATCACGGGTTGGGGAGATGAGCGAGACCGCGATAGCAAGGGCGTTCCTGCCTGCCAAGTCGTTCTTCGAACAGGCGGGCGACATGGTGATTCTCACCGCGCGAACGATCGGGTCGGCGGTGCGCCCTCCCTATCCCTACGGCGAGGAGTTCATCGAGCAGTTCCTCGTCGCGTTGAGGGTCTGCTGGTTCCCGCTGCTGATATCGATGGTCGCGGTTTGCTTCGGGGCGCCAGGCCTGCAGGCCGGGAACTTCCTCGCGCTGTTCGGGGCGCTGGACCGCCTCGGCGGCTTCTTCGTGTTGGCGTCGATCCGTGAGTTCGCCCCCTTCGTAACCGCGATCGTCGTTCTCGGGGCGGCCGGAAGCGCGATCACCGCCGACCTCGGGGCGCGCAAGATCCGCGAGGAATTGGATGCGCTGCAGGTGCTCGGCGTGGACCCGATCAAGAACCTTGTGGTGCCGCGCTTCCTGGCTTTGATGGTGATCACCGGCCTGCTCGACATCTACGCGCTTTGCGCGGGGATCACCGGGGGCATCATCACGGAGTTGCTTTACGGCCAGTCGCTGGGCGGCTTCATGGCGACGCTCTTCGCAAACGCTTCGGTCCTCGATCTCGCCGGCTCGGTGCTCAAGTGCACGCTGTTCGGCGCGATCATCGCGATTGTCTGCTGCTACAAGGGGATGACCGTCTCCGGCGGGGCCGCCGGCGTCGGCAGGGGGGTCAACGACGCTGTGGTGATCTCCCTGCTGGGGGTCGGCGCCTTCAACTACGTCTTCACCCAGACGATGCTGGCGACCAACCCGGAGCTGCAAGCGATTCGCTGAGCGGGGAGCATAATGGGGACATGGCGCTGCTTAGCGACTCCGAGATCGAGGCGCGGCTCTCCGGATTGGACGGCTGGGAGCGCGCCGGCGAGGCGATCGCGAAGGAGTTCGATCGCGACGACTTCGTCGGCTCTGTGCGATTCGTCGAGGGCATCGTCAACCCGGCCGAGGCGATGAACCATCACCCTGACTTGACAATCTCCTGGAGCAAGGTGCGGGTGACGATCTCCACCCATTCCGAAGGCGGCCTGACCGAGGCCGACTTCGACCTCGCGGCGAAGATCGACGCCCTGGCCTGAGCGGCGGGCTACCGTAGGCCGGTGGCCGAGATGCTGAGAATCGACGAGCGGCTCTCGCTCCCGCTGGGGGAGATCGAGTTGCGCGCGAGCCGCTCATCCGGGCCGGGCGGACAGCACGCCAACGTCACCGCTTCGCGGGTGGAGGCGGTCTTCGACGTCGAGGCTTCGGAGACCCTTGACGAGTCGCAGAAGGCGCGGTTGATCGAGCGCGCCGGCCCGGTCCTCACCGCCGTGTCCCAGGACGCCCGCGGGCAGGCTCGCAACCGCGAGCTGGCGCTCCAGCGCCTGGCCGAGAAGATCGCCACCGGCCTCAAGGTCCCTCGCCGGCGCCGCCCGACCAAGCCGACCCGCCCCTCGCGCAGACGCCGCCTCGAGCAAAAGCGCCGAACCGCCCAGCGCAAGCAGGCCCGCCAGAAGCCGGTGGGTGAGGAATGAGAACCCGGGTATAACCCACACAAAGCGAAAGGAGCCGAACATGTTCGAGAACACGAAAGCGTTCAGCGGCTTTGCCGTCGACGACATGCAGAAGGCCCGCGAGTTCTACGGCGAGACGCTCGGGGTGAAGACCGAAGTGCTGGACGAGGATTACGGCCTGCTGGCCCTTCACCTTGCCGGCGAGCGGGACACGATCGTCTACGAGAAAGCGGATCTCGTCCCGGCGAACTACACGATCCTCAACTTCGAGGTCGACGACATCGACAAGGCGGTCGACGACCTCACCGCCCGCGGCATCGGCTTCGAGCGCTACGACGGCTTCGATCAGGACGAAAAGGGCATAGCCCGAGGCCCAGGCCCCGAGATCGCCTGGTTCAAGGACCCATCAGGCAACATCCTGTCGGTGCTCCAGCAGTCATAGCTGTTGCCTCGCTGAATCAATGGCGAAGAAGAAGCAGCGGCGCAGGCCCAAGGAGAGAGTTCCGACGGTCGACTACCTCGACGGCGAGGGAAACACGCTGACCCTGCGCCAGTCCCTCAATTCCAAGACGATCGCCAAGATCGGCGAGGGGCCGACTCGCGACGCCACCTCCCTCGACGACGCCTGGCGGCGTCGCTCCGAGCTCCTCTTCGAGCGCCTCGCGGTGCGCTGGGAGATAGCCGGCCTCCCCCTGACCGACCAAAGAATGCTCCTGGGTCGCTATCGGATGGCCGATTCCGAAACCCAGCAATGGGTCCGCCAGACGATCGCCGAGCACGTGGAGCGCCATATTCCGGAGCTATCGGGATAAGGCACCCTGCTATTCTTTACCTATGACAGAGAAGGTAAAGAATCAGACCAGGGTTTCCAGCAAGCACCAGGTGACGATCCCCGTCGGCGCCTTCCGCATGGCCGGCTTCGAGCCCGGGGACACTCTGAAGGTAGAGGCCGAAGGGGCCGGCCGCGTGGTGCTGACGCGAGTCGATGAGCTGATCGATCGCTACTCCGGATGCCTGGACACCGGCGGCGACCTGCGCGAGCGCGTG
>DATMBX010000068.1:0-11436 GCA_035558955.1 Solirubrobacterales bacterium
GGCCGGCGCGACGAGCGCCGCCACCAGGGCGAGGAGGGCGATTGCGGTCTTGGGGCTTCTCATCGGTCCTTTTCGGTCGGCTTGGCGCGCGGGTCACTTCCTAACACGCGTCGACCCCGCCGGTAGCGCCGGGAAGGTAACGGCTCAGTAGGTTCCGCCCAGCTTGCGGTGATCCCATGTTGCCGTGCGCACCGGCTTGAAGTGGATCGCCACCCGCTTTGGCGCCTGCGCCTCGAGCGCCGTCTTGGCGTCGCCCTCAACGGATTCGATGCCCTCGGCGTAACGCAACGTCAACTCTTCGGCGAACCCGATCACCGTTTCGAAGTCGCGGTGGATCTCCGCCTCGGCCTCGATCATCGCCCCGCGCAGCTCGCCGTACTCGTGCCCGGTCTCGACCAGCACCGTCGCCCGCGGGTCGCGCTCCAGGTTGCGCACCTTCTGGGACTTGGCGTAGGTCCAGATCCAGACCTCGCCGTCGCGCGGGACGAACCACATCGGCATCGAGTGCGGCCAGCCGCGCGGCCCGAGGCTGGAGACAACCGCGATCCGCTCCCCCTCGAGCAGCTCCCGCAACTCCCCCTCGCTCAGTCTGATCTGGTCACGGCGGCTCACGCAAGCCGCAAGCTACTCCACCCTCGAGGGAGTTTCGTAACCCATCAGCGCGAAGCTCGCCGGAAAGCCCTCGGCTCCCGTCTCGGCCAAGCGCTCGGTGCTTTGCGCCTGAATCTGGAGGAGGCGCTCGACGAACTCCATCTGGGCTACGACTGCCTCCCGCCAGCCTTGCTCATCCAGCATCGTCGGCGTCCAGCTCAGATGGTGGTCGCTGCGAGCGTAGAAAGTGCCGGCCTCCATCGCCGCCATCGCGTCATCCACGATGTCGCGGAGCAAATTTGCCGACATGCTCGGTTTAACCGACATAGGGAGTTGCTCCCAGTCCTCGTCGGAGAAAAAGGCGTGTTTGGTAGCGCGGTAGAAATGCTCGACCGCTCCGCGCCGAGGCTCCGTCCGAACCAGCTCGATGCAGTCGCTCTCCTTGAGGGCTTTGATGTGATAGCTGACATCGCCGAGTCTTTCGCCAAGCTGATTGGCCAGCTGGTTGGGACTGGCGACCCTCTCATTGAGAAGCGCCAGGATATGAACGCGCAGCGGGTGCGCCAGCGCTTTCATCAATCTCGGGTCGAATCCCCTGACCCGTCGCCTCGTGTCTCCGTCCCCTGCGCCTCTCATTGAGACCCGAAACTACTTCATGGAGACTGCTTCGATTCCAGGGATTTTGTAGTGCTTTTTTGATTACTTAAGTACGTGTGAGGATTGGGAGCGGCCCGTGCCTACCGCGTCAGCTGAAGCGTGCGGGTGGCGCGGGCGCCGGGGATCGCGACCAGCAGCTGCGTCTTCAGCGTCCCGAACTGGCGCAGCAGCGGGCGGCCGCGGGGGTTGAGGGCGACGCGGAAGGTGTGGGACTTGCCGCCGCCAAGGCGGAAGGCTCGGCGGGCGACAGCGATGCGCACGACCCGGCCGGTCGTGTTGCGGCCTCGCGCCGGCAGCCTGACGTTGGAGCGCATGATGATCTGCCCGGGACAGGAGATCTCCGGGGCCCAGCCGCAGCGGACTCGGACGCGCACGGTCCCCGCCTGCGGCTTGACGCGGGAAACGGTGAGTGGGGGAAGGGCCACCGGTCCGATGGCGGGGCCGACCGTTCCGCCGTCGAGGTAGTTGTTGTCGATGTTGATCGTCACCCCGCCCCAGCGCTCGTCGTGGCCGCCGCGGTACTGGCGGATGCGCTGCTGGAGGCTCCAGGCGCCGGCGGGGACGTAGGGGTCGGCGGTGGTGCGACGGCCGTCCCAGTTGGCCATCCAGATGTGGTCGGGAAGGGTGTAGAGGGTGCCGAGCCGGCCGACCAGGTCCTCGATCCCGGAGCCGCTGCTGCTGTAGACGCCGGATTGGTACCCCAGCGCGTGCAGCTCCTCCGTCCAGGCCTCGAGGAACTTGAGCGTGGCGTTGGTGGCGCTGACGGTCTGGGTGTAGCTCTCCATGTCGAAGTAGATGGGGCTGCCGGGGCCCATGCCGATCGCGCGTGCGTCGGCGACGGCGTCGGCGGCCTGGGCCGACCCCTGGGAGACAGCGACGCCGGGGCTGAGCTTGGCACAGGAGCCGCAGCTGCTGGTCGGCGCCTGCAGGCCGACGTAGGTGGGGATCAGGTGCCAGCCCCCGGCCACCTGCTCCCCCACCCAGCGGGTTGTCAGGTTGGGCTGAGAGCAGGCGCGGTTGAGCCCGCCGATGTAGACGCCGACAGCGCGGTAGGGGGAATCCGCCCAGGCGGCCATCGTCCGGGACGAGGGGGCGGCGCAGGCGTCGAAGCCGAGGCCGGTGAAGACGGAGCCGCCGATCGCCGAGCCGGCCGCGCCCGGGGCGATGGCGGAGGTGGTAGCCCGCGCGGCGCGCGCCTCGGCGATGGGGTCGACCACGATCGCCCGATTGCGGCCGATCGCGTTCGAGGGACAGCGCTGGCTCGCGGCCGGCGTCCCCAAGTAGACGGCGCGACGGTCCAGCCGCACGCACATCCCCGGATGGCGATCCAGGCGAATGACCGGCCACGAGGCCGGCGCCTTCACTTCCTGTCCGCGGTAGTGGACCGTCTTCGTCCCGGAATCGGCCCAGGCGGCGTCGGGCCCGGCAAGTGCCGTCCATCCCATCGCCACGACAAGAGCAACGATCCCCGCCTGCACGCGCAAGCCGCGCGCAAACGCTCCGCATCGAGCGGCCATACGCATGGAACCCATTCTGCCCACCGGAGTTGTGATCGTCCCCCGGCCACCGACTCCTGGTCGAACAATCCCACGGGTGAATTGTCTTGACCTGCTTCCACCGCTTGCGAGCGTGGGAACTATTGGTCACCATGCTTGATGTGGTCGCAAACCCGTTAGAAGAGCAACGTCTCCTGGTGGATATGAACCGTGCCTATCGCGAGCGAGGGGCTGAGATTCGCGAAGAATCGGACGCCTGGGAAGCAACGCTCCCAGACGGCCTCCCCGACGAGCCTGACCCCGAAGACGATGACTGAGACGCAGACTTCCCTGGGAAACCTGCCGGGGGCAGAACTGATTGAGCGAGGGCTGGCCGACCTGCGCAACGGGAACGAGTCCGCCGAAGCGCTGCTCGTCTCGATCGGCGCGCCGCGTCTGCGAACTGTTGGAGTCCCCGTGCCGAACCCGATCCCCTCTCCCGAGCACAAGCTCTACTTGCTGCTGGCGAGAGAGAAGGACAACGGAGCCCATTCCGCCTACAACGCCCTGATCCGCCGGCTGGTCAGCTTCGAGCGCGCGGCCGCACGCGCGAGCTAGCGACTCGGCGCGCATGAGCGCTCTTCGCCGCCTAAGTTCATAAGTCGTTGCAGACTTTTTGCGGAGTGCGCGCATTCAGACACTGGAGCATCGCTAGCGTCGTTGCGTGGCCGCCAAGGGGACAACCAAAAGACTCGTTTCCACAGGAGCAATTCAGCGCCGAATCTTCTTGCTAAGAGAGCGGCAAGTCATGCTCGACGCTGACCTTGCGGATCTCTACGGCGTCGAAACCGGCGCATTGACACGGGCGGTCTTGCGTAACAGAGAGAGGTTCCCAAGCGATTTCATGTTCCAGCTCACAGAGGAGGAGTGGGTTCGTTTGAGATGCCAATTTGGCATCTCAAACGAAGGACGAGGGGGTCGGCGCTATCGCCCCCGCGTCTTTAGCGAGCAAGGCATCGCGATGTTGTCCAGTGTGCTGCGCAGCGAGCAAGCTGTAGCCGTCAACATCGAGATTATGCGTGCCTTTGTTGAACTCAGGCACATCGCTCAATCCTATGAAGGCCTGGCCAATCGCCTTGATGAACTGGAGCGAAACGTGAGTGCCAAGCTCGGTAAAGAACGAGCGCGAGTGGATGCGATCTTCAAGCTACTTCGCGAAGTCACGCTCTCGAGACCTCGCAAGCACCCCGCCGGGTTCATGCCTTCCAAGTAGCTGTGGTTGGACTCAAGCCCCGAGTGGGATCAGGTCCAGCTCTCGCCAGGGGCCCTCGCCGGCCATTGGCTGGGTGCGGCCCTCCAGCCAGTCGGGTTGGAGGTCGTCGTAATGGGGGCTGGCCGGGTGGCCGGATTGGCCGGTGAACATCTGCCAGCGGGAGCGCTCCGGCGCGGTGGGGTCGGCGACCATTCGCCAGCCAGGCGCCCAAATCGCCTTGTAGGGGTCGTTCGGGTCGTGACCGATCTGGCTGATCGTCTCCTGGCCGCCGCCCGCCCTGACGGTGCGGTTGAGCAGCCGCCGCAGCAGCGGGTTGGCCTCCCCCAGCGGGTGCGGGAACTCCAGCTCGTGGACATCTCCCCAGCGCCAATCCTCGGGGTCGGGGCCGAAGCTGTCGCTGAGGTCGTCGAGCGCCCCGGCCAACGACTCCAGGGCCAACTCGTCCCAGGGGCGGCCGATCAGCTCCTCGTCACCCTCCTCCCAGAGCTTCATCAGGTGCGAATGCCAGCGCCAGAACGATGTGACGTGCGGCAGAAAGCCGTTGTCGGCGCGATCGAGCCAGCGCTCGCATAGGTCGCGGTCGCCGATCGTGGCCCGTGCGAACTCGCGCGCCAGCCGCAGCAGGAATGCCTGGTAGATCGTCGCGGCGACCGAGTCGGGGTCGAGCCGGCCATCCCAGCTGCGCAGCCGTTCTATCGCGCTCAACTCGCGCTGCCCGGAGGGAGTGAGGCGGCCCAGCCGCCGCGCCGTCTCCAGGCCGGGGATCGAGAAGTTGTCGGACTGCATCGCCTCAAACCCCTCGATGTCGTGCTCGTCGCTCGCCCGCAGCAAGTCCTGGATCCGTCGCGCCCGATAGCCGTCAAGCCAGTCGCTGGTGATGTGGTGGGGATAGTCGTCGCCGACGATCCGGTTGTTGGCGGTGACCAGGAACCCCTGCTCCGGGTCGATCGTCTCCGGCAGCTCCTCGTAGGGCACCGTCCCAACCCACTCGAACTCCCCCGTCCAGCCGGGCTTCGGCAGGTCCGGACAGCCGCCCTTGCGCAGCGGCAGCCGCCCGACCAGCTTGTAGCCGATCGAGCCATGGCGGTCGGCCCAGACCATGTTCATCGGGGGCGTGCTGTACCCCGCCATCGTCTCCACCAGCTCCGGGCCGGAGCGAATCCCGTGCAGCTCGAACGCCCCCCCGAATGCGGTCGGCTCATCGAGAGTGAGCCAACGCAGGGCGAGCGGCTCGGCGTCGTCGGCGCCGAGCGCCTCGTTGACGATCGGCCCGTGGTGGGTGGCTCTCACTTCGAGGACTTCAGGCTCCGCTCGTCCCTTGACCGGGATTTCCTCGCGCACGACCTCGAGCGGGCGCCACTCCCCCTCGAACAGGTAGCGGTCGCCTTCGACCCGCTCGATGAAGAGATCCTGGGTGTCGGCCAGCGTGTTGGTAAAGGTCCAGCAGACGTCGTTGTTCTGGCCAATGGAAACGCCCGGTATTCCCGGCAGCGAAGCGCCGCGGGTAAAGCGGTCGCCCAGCGTCAGGCCGACCTGGTACCAGAGCCCCGGCATGCTCGGGAACACATGCGGGTCGCCGGCGATCAGCGGCGAGCCGGTCGCGCTCAGGGCGCCGGTCACGGCCCAGTTGTTGGAGCCGCTCGCCTCGACCGCCATCCCCATCGCCCGGCGCACCGCGTCGATCTGCTCGGTCAGCGTCAGGCCCTCGCCCGACCAAGCGTCCCCGCTGACGATCGGATTCTCCGCAGGGTAGCCGGGATCGAGCCTCGCCGCCCGTTCCGCGCCCAGTTCCCGGGCCATGTCGGCTCGCAACAGCTCCCGCTCCCAATTGGCCGAGAAGCCGAAGGCGAGCAGCTTGCCGAGACTGAGGATGTCGACCGGTCTCCAGGGCTCGAAATCGAGCCGCAACAGCTGCATCTCGAACGGCAGCGCCCTGGCATTTGCCGCCGCCGCGTTGACCCCTTCGCAGAAGCGCTCCAGCTGGGCGCGCAGTCCCGAGTCCAGGGTCTCGGCTTCGCGCTCGGCCGTGCGGCGGATTCCCAGAGTCCGCACCAACCGATCGACCGGCAGTCCCTCCGGCCCGGCGAACTCGGAAAGCCGGCCGCAGGCAATACGCCGGTAGAAGTCCATCTGCCAGAGCCGGTCCTGGGCGTGACAGAAGCCCTGCGCGAACCAGACGTCGGCGAGGCTGCCGGCCTCGATGTGGGGGACGCCCCAGCGGTCGCGGCGGACGCGGACGCGCCCCTCAAGCCCGTCGAGCTCGATCGTTCCCTCCTGCTTGGGCAGAGGACGGCGCGCCAGCCAGTGCCAGGCGGCGGCGGTCGCCGCCGCGGCCAGGCCCGTGCCGGCAGCTCCAGCCATAAGTCCAGCTCGTACTGCCCGCGCACCCCGCACTGTTCGTTTCCGCCTCACCCGGGCCACATTACTGGCTGCGCAGCCAGTAAACGACCAACCACGCGCTCTGGTGCAACGCATACGACAGCCATGGCATGTCGTTTGCGTTGCACCTCCGGTGGGTTAGGGGACGAGGTCGGCGGGGAGGTGGGACTCGGCGGCGAGTTTCTGTAGGTGGGCCTCCATCACCAGGGCGGCGGCGGGGCGCACCTCTTCCGGGACGTCGTCCCAGACTTCGGCGAGGAGGGCTTCTCGGGAGCGCTCTCCGCGCTCTAGGGCGGCGAGGAGGCGGCATTCGCGCATCTCGCGATGCTCGACGTACTCGGCGAGCTTTGCGGGCGGGTCGGTTATCCAGGGGCCGTGCCCGGGGCACATCAGCTCGATCTCCTGGGACTGGAGCAGGCGGAGGGACTCCATGTAAGAGGAGAGCGAGCCGCCATCGGGCGGGACGAAGGTCGACCCCTCCCCCAGGACCAGGTCGCCGCTGAAGCAGACGCCGTCGGCGGTGAGGAAACAGACGTGGTCGGCGGCGTGGCCGGGGGTGGCGATGACACGGAGGTCTGCATGCTCCTCACCGTCGGAGGGGAGGATCACCGGAGGCGCATCAGTCTCGGAAACAGCAGCAACGAGGGAGTTGGCGCCATCGGCATGATCGCCATGGGAGTGGGTTAGGAGGATGAGGCCGAGCCCGCCCCTTTCCTCGGCAGCGGCGCAAATGGCGGCGATGTGGCCGGAGTCGTTCGGTCCGGGGTCGATCACGACGCAAGGTTCGGACCCGTAGAGGTAGGTGTTCGTCCCCTCGTGCGTCATCGGCCCCGGATTAGGCGCGACAATCCGCACGATCTCCGGGTGGTTCGGTGCCTTCTCGTCCACGTTCCCGACTTTCTACCCCCTATAGAGGGGTCAAAGTCGGGAACGTCGCTTTAACCAGCGACCTCTCTGGCGATTGCGGCGCGGGCGTCGTCGGGCTCGAGGACTACGAGGTCGCCGGCGCCGCGGAGGATCTCCCGCACCAGCCAGGACGTTCCCGCGTAGGGAAGCTCGACGACGACGGCGCCATCGGCCAGCTCCTCGACCACGGTGCGCTCCTCGCGCAGCCAGCGCGCTCGTTCCGGGGAGACCCAAACGCGGGCCACATTGGCGGTCGGCACCTCGCCGTGCGTCATCCAGCCCTCGACGCCGGCCAGCTCCTCGACCTCCGGGCGCGGCTCGAAGGTCTCCTCGGAGAGGGTCGCCTCTTTGATCCGGTCCAGCTTGAAGTGGCGCACGTCCTCTCTGCTGAGGTCGAAGCACTCCACGTACCAGCCCTCGCGCCCGTTCTCCAGCCGGTAGGGCTCGACGCGGCGCTTGGTGAACTGGTCCTCGTTCTCCTTGTAGTACTGCAGCTCGAGGACGCGGCTGGCGGCGATCGCCTCGTTGACGACTCGGGCGACCTCGGCGTCGTCGCCGCCGCCGGACGCGATCTCCAGCCCCTCCTCGGACGGGTCGTGGCCGAGCGCCTCGACGATCTTCGACCGGGCGCTCTGCAGGCCGCCCTGGGGGAGATGGTCGCCGAAGAGGTCGATCGCGGCGACCAGCGCCTTCGCCTCCAGCGGCAGCAGCCGCGCGGGCCGGGCGAAGTTGTCGCCATAGGGCTCGGAGTCGACCTCGATCTCATCGCCCAGGATCTCGGCGTAGAGGACGTAGGTGCCGCCGCCGAAGTTGACGACGTTGAGCAGCTCGATGTCCTCCTGCAGCTCCTCGGCGGTCAGCTCCAACCGCTGGCGCAGGTCTGCGGTCTGCAGCCGCTCGCCCTTCTTGGCCGCCTCGATCAGCAGGCCGGCGAGGGTGACCAGGCGGGCGAAGCGCTCCGGGCGGATCGCCGCCTCGCTGCGCCCGTTGGAGCGGCGGCGCGGCGCCTCGCGCAGCGGGCGCTCGACGATCTCGGCCGGCTCGAAGCCGTTCTCGTGGCGATCGTGGAGGAGGGAGAGGCGGCTCTCCGCCTCCTCGCGCAGCTCCTCGGGCGCCAGCACCTGAGCGTTCTGGCGCCAGCGCAGAACCCAGGCGATCAGCTCCCGCGACGACGCGTACTCGGTCTCGAAGACGACGCCCTTGCCCGGCGCGCCGTTGGACTTTCTCGCCGGGCGCAGCTCGCCGTAGGCGCCGAAGTCCCGCTCGATCAGCCAGGCGATGCGGTCGCGAACGAAGATCTTGGCCGTGCCGCGCAGCTCCCCCAGCTGCCAGTCGGCGCGCTGGCCGTAGTCGCGGCGGTCGAAGTCCTCGGGAGGTGAGAAGTCGTGTTCGGCCTTCGACGCGTAGCCGACCTTGCCCTGGATGCGGGAGAGGCGGAAGACACGCACCGCGTCGCGCTCATGAGCGTGACCGATCAAATAGAACTGGCCGCCGCGGAAGACGAGGTGGAAGGGATCGACCTTGCGCTTCGCGGTCTCGTCGCGCTCCATCGTGTAGTAGGTGAACTCGATCGTCTTGCGGCGGGAGATCGCGGTCTCGATCTTGGAGAGGCGCTGGGAGAGATCGCGGCCGCCGGCGGAGGCGGTCATCGCCATCTCGACCGGGGCGCGGTCGGTCTCGGTGACCGGGTTTGGGTGCCCCCAGGCGACCTGCTGCAGGGCGAGGCGCAGCGGCTCCGCGTAGGCGAAGCCGCCGTCGGTCAGCAGGGAGAGGGCAGTGGAGAGCGCCGCCAGCTCGTTGTCGTCGAACTCGATCGCGTCGAGGTAGAAGTTCTCCGGGGGGAGCGAGTACAGCTCGGCCTCGAAGAATCCCTCGCCGGGCTTCTCCACCCCGAGCTGGATGCCGAGGCTCTCCAGCTCCGCGCGGTCGGCGTAGAAGCGGCGTGCGAAGGCGTCGTCGTTCATGTCGCTGTAGCCCTCGACCTCGCGCTTGATCTCCAGGGCGGAGACGGGCCTCCCCTGGGCCATCAGGAACGAGATCAGAGAGAGCTGGCGGATCAGCTTCTCGGTGTCCTTCGCCACGGGTTCGCAGGATAGTCTGCGACCGGCGCCATGGACATTCTGCGCAACCTCTTCGGCAGCGTAACTTCCGGGATCATCCGGCTGGCGGTCACCGCCGGGGTCCTGTTCCTCGTCTACCTCTTCATCGTCAAGCCGGTCCTACAGACGACCAGCGACGCGATCGACAAGAGCGGCCTGAGCGAGCTGAGCAAAACGTTCGACGACGTCAACGTGCAGGTTCAGCGACAGATCAGACGGTCGCTGAACGCGACCCAGCCGGGCGCCGCAAGACGCCGGCGGCTGATTCGCTGCATCCAGCATGCCGATCAGGATGTCGACAAGATCCAGCGCTGCACTCGGAAGTTCTGATCAGACGCGCGCTGTATCGTGACGCGATCGATCGGGCAGGGGCGATGAGCGACTCGGGGCAACTCATCTGGGCGGTTCTATGTGCGGCCATCGGCGCGCTGGCGCTGGCGCCCGCCGCCGGCGCGGCGGTCACCTCGTCGCAGATAATCTCGCCCGCCGGTCCGAGTTTCGCGATCGCGGACCACGACGCGCCGAACACAATCGCGGTTTCCGGCACCAGCAACGGCGGCGACCTGGACAGAGTCGACCTCAACTGCTTCTACGACGTAGGAGGGGTTCGCAGAAGCGCGAGACTCGCCGTCGACGTAGATGTGGACGGCAGCGGCAGCTTCTCAGCGCCGGCTGCCAACCTCGCAAACATCGAGGATCGCGTCTGCCGGCTGCGAGCCGTTCCCGCGGGCGAAGACCCGCCGGATCTGACCCCCTTCTCCGGGCCGGTGATGGCGATCGGAGAACGCGAAACCATCAAGGTCTCGGGTGGCCCGAACGGCGGCGTTACGACGGATTACTACATCTGGGGCCAACAGCTGACCGTCGGTATCGAATACGCGTCAGCGGGCTCCTGCGGGATCTCCGATTCCTTCCTCTACGACGCAGGCTTCGACGCCACAACTACCACTTTCGCATGCGCCGGCTACTGGAACCGGGCAAATGCCCCGCTCGGGCAAGGCACCCGCTCGGAGGTCCAGGCCGACGGCGCGAACGCCTACGTGCCCGCCGGCGCGGCGAGCATCAACTCCGCAGCCTCCGGCCTTCCCCCGCTCGCCTACTCCTACGGCCAAAACCCGCTGAACGGCGACCTGACGATCGAGGAGTCAGACCCGATAGTCAAATGCTCAAGCGGCGCTTTCCCACCGGACCCCTCGAACTGCCCCGCCTTCAGTGGCACCGGCGTGCGCCTCGATCGCACGATCGAGCAGACCGAGGACGGCCACCTGGTGACGATTACCGACCGCTTCGTCAGCACTGACGGCCAGGCCCATTCACTCGACCTGCTGACAGAGAACGACCAGCAGTTCGGCACGGGAAACGGCTTTGATGTCGCTTACCGATTCCCGGGCGAGGTGTCCTACTCAACCCACAGCGAAGGTGACGTCGTCTCCTTTCCCGACGCAGAGCCGGGGGCGGTCTTAATCGAGGTCGACGGCTCACCGGACGGAGACCCGACTACCGGTCGCGGGGCGATCGTGTTCGACCGACCCTCATCTCCGGCCACGTTCAATTACGTCACCTCGAGCGTCAGCGAGTTCTACTTCCACCAGACCGTCAACGTGCCGGCCGGCGGGTCGATCACAGTCCGCCTCGCCTACGTCCAGGGCTACACCCAGGCCGAGGTCGACGCCCTCGTCCAGCAGGCCAAAGACGCCTTCGCCCCAACGCCTTCCGATCCGGCGGCATCGCCGCCCCCGAGCGGATCGGGACTGACGGGACTCGGGCTGCGGAGAGCGAGGCTGAACCGACGCAACGGGACCGCGATCCTCCCGGTCGCGGTGCCCGGAGCCGGCCGTCTCGTCCTCACAGGGGGGAGAAAGGTGAAAAGGCTCCAGCGCCGTTCCGCCCGGGCCGGCGTCGTCAACTTGACAGTGACGCCAAAGGGCCAGTTCGCCGAGAAACTGGAGCGAAAGGGGAGCCTCGCGGTCTCGGTGAGGGTCACGTTCACCTCGGCAACCGGGGAGACCGGGTTCGTGCGCAGGAGGCTGGTCCTGCACATGAAACGCCGCGCCAC
>DATMBX010000069.1:0-2016 GCA_035558955.1 Solirubrobacterales bacterium
TTTCGGCCGAGGCGATGACCCCGGCGGCGGGGCAGGGGGCCCTTGTGCTGCAGGCGCGTGCGGAAGACGAAGCGAGCCGCGATGCGGTTGCGAAGATCGGCGATGACGTGTCGCTGCGCGAGCTGACCGCGGAGCGCACCGTGGTCGGCCTGCTGGAGGCGACCTGCGCTACGCCGATCGGGGTGCAAGCTCGAATCGCGGCCAACCCTGAAAAAGCAGCGGGTGAGGTGTTGACTCTCGACGCCTTCGTCGGGTTGCCGGATGGGAGCGAGTGGCTGCGAGATCGAATCGAGGGCGACGCCCACCGCCCAGAGGCGGTGGGTAAGCAACTAGCCGAGCGCCTCCTAAGCGCCGGTGCCCGCGACATCCTCGACCGCGCCGAAGATTGGAGTGAACGTGGCGGACATTGACCACACCCCACTGTGGTCAATGTCCGCAGCGCTGCATGGAGGCGACTCGTGAGTCCGCGGAGCGGGGTCGTGTATTTGGTTGGGGCCGGGCCTGGGGATCCTGGGCTTATGACGGCGCGGTCGCTGGAGCTGATCTCCTCTGCCGATGTCGTCTTCTACGACCGCCTTATCCCGCCGGGGGCGCTCGATGGCGCTCGCTCGGACGCTGAGCTGATCTACGTCGGCAAGCAGCCCGGCGTTCCCTCCGTCCCGCAGGAGGAGATCGGGGAGCGGTTGATCGAGGCGGCGCGGGCTGGCAAGAGCGTGGTGCGGCTGAAGGGGGGCGATCCGTTTGTCTTCGGTCGCGGCGGCGAAGAGGGAGAGGCGTTGCGGGCGGCGGGGGTCGAGTTCGAGGTCGTGCCCGGTGTGACCGCCGGGGTCGCCGCCACCGCCTATGCGGGGATTCCCGTCACCCATCGCGACGACGCCTCCGCGGTCGCCTTCGTCACCGGCCACGAGGACCCCGAGAAGGAGGAGACCGCGATCGACTGGGAGGCACTCGCGAGCTTCCCGGGCACCCTCGTCTTCTACATGGGGGTGAAAAAGCTGGCGGCGAATGCGGCTGCGTTGATCGACGCCGGGCGAGATCCGGACGAGCCCGTCGCTGCGGTCGAGCGGGGGACGATGGCGGGGCAGCGCACGGTCGCTGCGACCCTGACGACGATCGCCGAGGCGGTCGAGCGTGAGGGTGTGAGAGCGCCGGCGCTGATCGTCGTCGGCCCGGTCGTCGAGCGGCGCGAGGCGCTCGCCTGGCTAGAGCGCCGCCCCCTGTACGGCAAGCGCGTCGTCGTCACCCGCGCCAGGGCGCAGGCCAGCGGCCTCGCCGCGGCCTTGCGCGAGCTGGGGGCAGATGTCGTCGAATTGCCGGCAATCCGGATCGAACCGCGGATCGAAACAGAGGAGGTGCGCCGTGCCGTCGAGCGGATCGGCGAATACGCGCTCATCTGCGTGACCAGTTCGAATGGGGCGCATTTGTTGTTCGAGGCGCTTGAGGAGGCGGGTCTCGACGCGCGGGCGCTGGGCGGGTCGGAAAAGAAGCAGGTAAAGGGAGCAGGGGATGCTGCGTCAGCGGGGACGACTGTTGCCGCAATTGGGCCCGGGACCGCCAGAGCTCTTGCCGAGCACGGTATTCGGGCCGATGTCATTCCCGAAAGGTTTGTCGCAGAGGCATTGATCGAGGCTCTGGCTGACATCGATGTGAACGGCCGCCCCGTCCTCATTGCCCGTGCCGCCGAGGCACGCGACGTGCTGCCGGACGCCCTGCGCGAACGTGGCGCTGAGGTCGATGTCGTCGCCCTCTACGAAACGGTCCGCGAAGATCCCGCCCCCGATGCAATCGAGGCAGCCCAGAGCGCCGACTACGTCACCTTCACTTCGTCCTCAACGGTCACCAATCTCACGGAAGCATTAGGCGACCGTTTCCCGCAGAACGCCCACATCGTCTCGATAGGCCCGATAACCAGCGAAACGGCCCGCGCCGACGGCCTCGAAGTCCATGCCGAGGCCGATCGGCACGACATCACGGGCCTAGTCGAAGCTCTCCTGACCGATGCATCGGCACTTCCGC
>DATMBX010000070.1:0-7695 GCA_035558955.1 Solirubrobacterales bacterium
GCCTGCCAGAGCTGCAGAAGGGCTCCTCGATCATGCCCGGCAAGGTCAATCCGGTGATCCCCGAGGTGGTGATCCAGGTCGGCGCCCAGGTGATCGGCAACGACACCGCGATCACGGTGGCCGGAAGCCAGGGCCAGTTCGAGCTGAACGTGCGGGTGCCGCTGATCGCCCGCAACCTGCTCGACTCGATCAAGCTGCTCGCCTCCGCCTCCCGCCTCTTGAACGAGAAATGCGTGGCGGGGGTCGAGGCGAACGAGGAGATGACCGAGCGCCACGCCGAGGCGACGCTGGCGACGGCGACCGCGCTCAATCCCCACATCGGCTACGACCGCGCGGCGGACATCGTCAAGGCCGCCGCTGAATCGGGCCGCTCCCTACGCGAGGTGGCGCTGGAACAAGGCGTCGAGCCGTCGGTGCTCGAGGAGGCGCTGAATCACCGCCGCATGGCCCGCCCCCACGACTAGCCCTGCAGGGTTACGAAACGCTCCTCGGTTAGCTCTTGCACGGCGTAGGCCGGGCCTTCTCGGGTGTTGCCCGAGTCCTTGACTCCGCCGTAGGGCATCTGGTCGGCGCGGAAGGTGGGAACCTCGTTGATCAGGACTCCGCCGAACTCGAGCGCATTCGCCGCCCGCAGGCCGCGGCCGACGTCGCGGGTGAAGACGCCTGCTTGTAGGCCGAACTTGGAGTCGTTCGCCATCTCCAGCGCCTGCTCGAACTCCGAGTAGCGGTCGATCGTCGCCACCGGGCCGAAGACCTCCTCGCACCAGACCTTGGCCTCGCGCGGCGGTGAGCCGAGTAGGGTCGGCGCCAGGCAGCGGCCCTCGTCGACCAGGTCGCCGCCGGTCAACAGCTCGGCGCCGGCGCCTACAGCCTCGTCCACCCATTCCTTCACCCGGTCGCGATCACCGTGTGAGATCAGCGGGCCGACGTCGGTCTCGGGGTCGAGGGGGTCGCCCACCCGCAGCGCTTCGGCGTTGGCGACTAGGCGCTCGGTGAAGGCGTCGGCGACGTCCTCGTGCACCAGCACCCGTTGGATCGAGATGCAGCTCTGGCCCGCGTGCGAGAACGCGTGCAGCTTCGCCTTGTCGGCGGCCGTCTCCCAGTCGCCGTCGGCGTGGACGATCAGCGGCGCGTTGGAACCCAGCTCGAGGTTGACCTTCTTGTGGGGCGCGCGGCTGCGGATTCCCCAGCCGACCCCGGCGGAGCCGGTGAAGGTGAGTGCCCGGGTCAGCTCGTGCTCGACGATCGCGTTCCCGACCTCCGAGCCCGGGCCGGGGATGACGCTGAGCCATCCCTCCGGCAGCCCCGCCTCGACCAGGATCTCCGCCAGCTTCAGTGCCGAGATCGGCGTCTGCCCCGCCGGCTTCAGCACCACGGCGTTGCCGGCGGCGATCGCCGGGCCGAGCTTGTGGGCGACGAGGTTGAGGGGAAAGTTGAAAGGACTGATCGCGCCGACCACGCCGTAGGGGACGCGCAGCATCACGCCGAGCTTGCCGACGCCGGCGGGGGAGGCCTCCATTGGAACCGTGCCGCCGGTCAGCTTGCTGGCCTCGACCGCTGAGAAGGCGAGGGTATCGGCGCAGCGCGCGGCCTCCACCCGCGCGGTCTTCAGCGGCTTGCCGGCCTCGGCGGCGATCGTCAGCGCCAGCTCGTCGCCGCGATCGGCGACGAGCTTGGCGGCGCGATCCAGCACCGCCGCGCGCTCGTGCTGGGGGAGGTCGGACGATTCGAAGGCGGCCTGAGCGGCGATCACGGCACGGTCGACCAGCGCTTCATCGCCCTGCGCCACCCGCCCCACAACGGCCCCGTCGTACGGGCTTTGAACTTCGCCCCAGGCGCCGGTCTCGATCCATTCGCCGGCCGCCAAGAGCTTGTGGTCCACCGCTTCAACCGTCTGCGTCGCCATGACTCTCCTCTCGTTCCGCTGTTCTTTTTGTGCGCTACGCGGACATAAGGAACAGCTGAACCCAGGGTAGAGCAGGCCGAGACTCCTCCATCCCGAACTTGTTGGGGAAAGATGCGCGTGCGCCTGACAGCCCTCCTCCTCTGCCTGCTCTTCGCGTCAAGCGCGGAGGCAAGTGTCTCCTGGGTCGTCAAAGGCCGCGGCTTCGGCCATGGGGTCGGGATGAGCCAGTACGGCGCATACGGCTACGCCAAGAACGGCAAGGGCTACCGCTTCATCCTCGGCCACTACTACTCCGGGACGTCGATCGGTCAACTCGCCGGGCCGCGCGTGGTCAGGGTCCTGCTGGACATCGAGGGCGGGGACGTCGGCTTCAGCGCGGCGACGTCAGCCTGCGGCAAGTCGCTCGACCCGGCCCGCAGCTACGAGGCGCACCGGGCCGGGCGCATGGTGAAGTTGCGCACCTCCGGTGGCCGGCCGCTCGCCAACTGTGGGTCGAAGCTACGCGCGGCGGGCAACGGGCGGATCGAAATCGAGGGATCCGGTACCTACCGCGGCGCGCTGGAGGTGGTCGGCACCGACAGCGACGCCCGCTCCCTCAACGTGATCAACGCAGTTGCGATCGACCAGTACGTGAAGGGCGTCGTCCCGAACGAGTCGCCCCCCTCCTGGCCGCCGGCGGCGCTGCAGGCCCAGGCCGTCGCTGCCCGCTCGTTCGCGCTCAGCGCACAGGTGAACGGCAACGGATTCGACCTCTACGACACCGTTTCCAGCCAGGTCTACGAGGGCATCGCCAGCGAAACGGCGCGCAGCAACGAGGCGGCGAACGCCACGCGTGGGCAGGTCGTCATGTACGGCGGCAGAATCGCCCAGACCTTCTTCTCGGCCTGCTCGGGCGGCCACACCGAGAGCGTCCAGAACGTCTTCTTCGGCCCCTCGATCCCCTACCTCGTCGGCGTCCCGGACCCCTACGACTTCTTCTGCCCCCTGCACACCTGGACGCTGAGATTCTCGGGCCCGGAGATCAGCGCGCAGCTCGGCGGCTACCTCGACGGGCGGCTGAAGCGAGTGGTGATCACCCAGCGGGGAGTCTCCCCGCGCATCGTCTGGGCGCGCCTTGTCGGGACGGGCGGCGTGACCAGAATCAGGGGAGACCAGCTGGCCTCGGCGCTCGGTGCCTACGACCGCTGGATGACGTTCCGGAAGGTGGTCGAGTAGGGGATTTGGGGGCCGCCTCGGCGGCGCCTATGTCATCGCCTTCGGCGATGACGGATTTGGTGCCCGCCTTCGGCGGGCGAGAATCACTCCGCGGTGCCGGGGGGAGGCGCCGGCGAGTCGACCCCCAAATCCCCATCAGCGAACGGTTGCACCGGGATGCCGTGGGTCGTTTCCCTCATGCCCAGTTCGTATGCGGCGCCGGCTGGGAGGGTGAGCCTGCGGGGTGCGTGGTCTGGTTCTTCGATGGTCAGTTCGAGGTCGCAGACTGAGCAGTTGATCGTGTTGTGCTCTGGGCCCTTGGGGTCGGCGTAGATCCAGGCCACGAAGTCCTTCTTCGGGGCGGAGACCTTGCCGCGGACGACTATGTCCTTGCCGGGAAGGACGAACTCGCAAGCCTCGTGGGACTCGCGGATCGATGCCGAGCGGATCTTGCTGAAGCCTCCGAGGCGGTGGGCCACGCCGTCGAGCTTGAGGAAGCCGGAGGGGAGCCACGGGGTTGTCCGGGAGCCGAGCTTTATCCGGGCGGCGCCGGCGTCGAAGTAAGCGTCGGGGTCGTCGGCGAAGCCGGTGCCCTCCAGCCAGACCCAGCGCTCGGCGTGCTCGGTCCCCCAGTTATGGCCGATCATTCCCGGCCAGCCGGAGATGTCGATCGTCTCTCCGTCGAGCTCGAGCTTGCCGTCGAAGCTCGCGCGCGGGTAGGGAGCGACGAACTTGGTGCGGGGAACCGGCGCCTTGTACAGCCAGTCGGCAGGGAGGTACTTGCAGGGATCGGAGTCTCCGGAGAACGTCAGATCCCACGAGATGGCCGCCTCTTCGCTTCCGCTGCGACTTATGCCTGACAGTCCGGGAAAAGTCGCAGCGCAGCGGGCGTAGCCCGGGCCGATCTCGGCCCCGGCAACGCGGATCCACGATCCGGCGGGCGTCGACAGCTCGGCGGCCGGCACGGTCACCTTGGTCGCCCGTGGCGCGTCGGCCTCGCGGTCGAAGAGCACGAACCAGATCGAGGCGTTCGGCTCCGCCCCCGGCCGCTTGTGCACCGTGTGGCGGATCCAAATTCCCCGGCCCCCACCCGGCCGGCAGGCCTTTATGTAGAAGCTCTCGTAGTGGCCGGCCTTCTCCGCCACCGCCGGAAACCGCGCTCCCTGATCCATGTCTAGACCTTAATCGTGATCACGTCGCCGTCGGCGACGACGTAATCGCGGCCTTCGATGCGGAGCAGGCCCTTGTCGCGACCCCCCGCGTAGCCGCCGCACTCGATCAGGTCCTTCCAGCCGATCGCCTCGGCTTTGACGAAGGCGTCCTGGATCTCGGTGTGGATCGTGCCCGCCGCCTCCCAGGCGGTGGAGCCGCGGCGCAGCGGGCGGGCGACCGCCTCCTTGTCCTCCCCGGCGGTGAAGAAGGTGATCAGCTCGAGCAGGTCGTAGGCGGCGCGGACGAGCCGGGCCAGGCCCGATCCCTCGACCCCGTAGGACTCGCGCATCTCCTCCGCCTCAGCGGCGCCCAGCTCCGCCAGCTCCCCCTCGATCCGGGCGCTGACCGCGACGGCTCCCGCCCCGACCTCCTTCGCATGGGCGGCGACGGCCTCCGGCACCTCGGCGTCGCCCTCGTCGACGTTGGCGACGTAGAGGATCGGCTTCGAGGTCAGCGCGTGGAGGTTGCGCGCGGCGTCGGGGGCGGCTTCGGGGACGGGAACCGAGCGGGCCGGCTTTCCCGCGGCGAGAGCGTCTCGCACCGCCTCGAGCCAGTCGCGCTCGGCGATCGCCTCCGCGTCCCCCGACTTCGCCTGCTTCGTCACCCGCTCCAGCCGGCGCTCCGCCTGCTCGTAGTCGGAGAGGAGCAGCTCGGTCTCGATCGTCTCGATGTCGGCCAGCGGGTCGACCCGGCCGTCGGGGTGCGGCACGCCGGAGTCGGCATGGCAGCGGACCACATGGCAGATCGCGTCGGTCTCCCGAATCGAGGCGAGGAACTTGTTGCCCAAACCCTCCCCCTCCGAGGCCCCCTTGACCAGCCCGGCGATGTCGTGGAAGGCGATCGTCGCCGGCACCACCTCGGAGCTGCCGACCGTCTCGGCGACCGCCTCCAGCCGCTCGTCGGGCACCTGCGCCACGGCGACGTTCGGCTCAATCGTCGTGAACGGGTAGTCCCCGGTCTGCGCCCCGCCCCTGGTCAACGCGTTGAACAGCGTCGACTTGCCCGCGTTGGGCAACCCGACGATCCCCACCTTCATAGGGAGAGCGGGACGATCAGGCCGAGCGCAACGCCGAGCAGGGCGCCGGCCAGCACGTCGGACGGGTAGTGCATCCCCAGGTAGGGGCGGCCGAGCGCGAGGGCCGCGGCGAGCAGGAAGGCGAGTGCCGCGACCGGCTCGATCCGCGTCATCGCGGTCGCCACGGCGAACGAAGAAGTTGCGTGCGCGGAGGGGAAGCTAAGCGAGCTGGGCGCCCCTCCAAGCGGTGGCAGACCTTCCAGGACAGGCCGCGGCCGCTTCACGATCAGCTTCACCACGTAGTTGAGCGCGATGGCAACGGGGGCGAGCAGGGCGCAGATGAACCACGCTTCGCCATTGGAGTCGGTCACCGCCAGAACGCCAAGGCAGAGCACCACCCAGATAGCCCCGTTGTTCCCGGCCTTCCCCAGAGCCTTCGCGAGCTTCTCCATTCCGGACGAGTGGCCACGGGTCCTAAGAGCGCGCAGGAGTTGCAGATCGAGGTTCATCGGCCGGGGCAGGATAATCCGCGCTCGATGCCAACCGTCCCCGGCTACGTCCACACCCCCGGCCACCACTGCGGTTCCACCGCCCTGCGCAACCTACTCGCCTTCCACGGTGTCGAGATCAGCGAAGAGATGGCATTCGGCCTTGGCGCCGGGGCGTGCTTCTACTACGTGACCCTGGAGGACGCCTCCCCCAGCCGCTGGTTCAACGGCCGCACCGCGCGGCTGGAGGAGAACTTTGACGAGCTGACCGGCGCGGCACTGGAGCTGCGCACCTTCGAAGAGGGGGACGGCGACGCCTGGGAAGCCGCCCGCGCCGAAGTCGACGCCGGCAACCCCGTCCTCCTGCTCACCGATCTCTACTACCTCGACCACTACGGAAATTCAGCCCACTTCCCCGGCCACGCGGTCGTCCTCGCCGGCTACGACGAGGAGGTCGCCCACCTCTCCGACACCGGATTCGAGGAGCTGCAGATGACGCGGCTGGAGAGCCTCGACAAGGCCCGTCACAGCTCCCACCCCGCCTACCCACTCGCCGGCCACATGTTCACCGCTTCCGAAGCGGTCGATCCCGAGCGGCTGCGCGCCGCCATCCCGGCCGCGATCGAGCGCGCCGCGAAGGCGATGGTCGAGCCGGAGTTCCGCGACTTCTCCGGCCTCGGCGCGGTTCGCCGTCTCGCGGTCGAGGCGGGCTCATGGCCGGAAACGGCTGAGGACTGGAGATGGTGCGCCCGCTTCGGCTATCAGGTGATCGAACGCCGCGGAACCGGCGGCGGCGCCTTCCGCCTCATGTATTCCCGGTTCTTGGAGGAGGCGGGCCGCCCCGAAGCGCCACTCGCCGCGGAGGCTGCCGCCCGCTGGACCGAACTCGCCACGGCCTTCCACGCCGCCAGCGAGCATGACGACCCCGACCCCACGCTCTGGCGCGAGGTCGACGACGCAGCCCATCGCATGGCCGAAGCCGAGGACCGGCTCTGGACCTCCCTGCTCGATTAGAGCCGGCCGCGGAGCCTGTGTTAAAGCCCGCGAACTCTCGTTTGCCTTCCCCTAGATCGGGGACCGAGTGGAGACGGGGAAACCGCGACTTCGGAGGTTCCGATGACTCAAGCAAGCAGTCCACCGGCGCAAGAGAAGGGACAGCAGGTTGTCAGCCAAGCCGGGGAAAAGGCGCAGGAGGTAGCCGGCGATGCGCGGGACAAGCTGCGCGAGCAGCTCGACCAGCGCTCCAGCCAGGCCGGGGAGAAGGTGACCGACACGGCGGAAGATTTGCGCAGCGTCGGCGAGGAGCTTCGCAAACAGGGCAAGGACACGCCCGCCAGACTTGCCGACCAGGCCGCCGACCGCACAGAGCGACTGGGTAGCTACCTGACCGAGTCCGACGCCGACAAGATGCTCGCCGATGTGGAGGACTTCGGACGGCGCCAGCCACTCGCAGTCCTCGCCGGCGGGCTTGCGCTCGGCATTGCCGCGGCCCGGTTCTTGAAGGCATCCAGCCGCGATCGCTACCAAAGCCGGCTCACCCCGGAAGAGCCGACTCGGGAGCTCGGAGCAGCCCCGCTCACACCATCTCCCACGCGGGAGCCCCAGCCGATCGGCGCCGGAGAACCATGGCAGCCGGCGCCATCCGATCCGGTTCCGGGTCGATGAGGACCGCGAACGGCCAGGAGCTGCGCGGCAGTCCGACCGGGGAGCTGGTTAAACAGCTCTCCGAGCAGGCATCGACGCTTATCCGCCAGGAGATCCAGCTCGCCAAGGCCGAGTTGGCGGAAAAGGGCAAGACAGCCGGGGTCGGCGCAAGCATTCTCGGAGGGGCTGGGCTTATCGCCGTACTGGCGCTGGGAGCGTTGACTGCCTGCCTCATC